>JACCRY010000045.1 GCA_013813265.1 Parachlamydiaceae bacterium | reverse complement strand
CCTCCAATTGCTCCCCACCCCACCTCACGGTAACGCAGTTATTTTCAGTTACAAAGGCTTTGACAACCCTTGATGAGGACTTTCACCTCACTAAATGTGTGCGCGCACGCGCGCACCTATCACCGCTGCCGCGGCTAACTATTTTTTATTACCTATGACCCCACGTTCCGCTACGCTCCACGCGGGGCTATTACGTTAAATCGCTACCGCGATCAAAAACAGGACATCAATTTATTCGCTGTGACTTCTGGCACCGCTGCCACGACCCACGTTCCGCTACGTTCCACGCGGGCTATAACGTTAAATCGCTACCGCGATCGAAGGCAGGATGTTGTTTTACTCGCTCTACGCTTCTGGCACCGCTGCCACGACCCCACGTTCCGCTACGTTCCACGCGGGGCTATTACGTTAAACGCTACCCCGATCAAAGGCAGGATATGCTATCGAAAATAAATGCTAAATTGGCGTGCCTTCGATCGCGGGAGCGATTTAACGTAATAGCCCCGCATGAAGTGAAAGGCCGGTAGGCCTGTAGCGGAATGCGGGGTCAAATGTAAAAAAACCGACTAGCCGCGGTAGCGGTGATAGAAGCCTAACCTCTACTTAAAATGCTTATTAAGCACTCCAGCTAACTTAAACATATCCAATGGTTCAGAATTGCCAAAAACTTTTGCAAGTTTAGCATCCGGGACAATCAGACGTCGATTAGTAGAATCTTGTAAATTATGCTCTTTAATATATACCCATAACTCTTTAGTGACTTCGCTTCGCGACAACTCAGGTTTCCCCACAACATCTGCAAGCTCAGCTGAAAGCACTTGAGCTGGCATCGAAGATGCCTTTTTAACCTTAACTGGCTTATCAATCCCATCAGCCTTTTTCGCCACTGTACTCTTCTTAACTGCTGTTTTCTTCACTGCTGTTTTCTTTACTGCTGTTTTCTTTACTGCTGTCTTTTCAGTATCCGCGGTCTTTTGTGCTGCAGTTTTCTTTGTTGATTTTGATTTAGTAGCAGATTTAGTTGTCTTTGCTGACGTCTTTGCTGATGTCTTTGCAGCCCCTTTACCTTTCGGTTTACCTTTAGCTACATAGGCTGTGCGAGGATGATCAACATATTTTGTTTCAAGTTGCTCCAAACTATTGCCAATGACATCGCATTCAGGAAAAGTTGAACAAGAATAAAATGTTTTACCATAACGCGACTTACGTGCCGTAACTTTTCCTGTGCACCCTACAGCTGGACATTCAGGCATATTTTCATTGGAAATGATAACCTCACCCTTTTTCGGGATATTCACTATGCCTTTGCATTCAGGATAAGTTGTGCAACCTAAAAAAGCTCCAAATTTTCCATGCCGGAGCTTCATCTCTTTGTCACATTTAGGGCATTTTTGGTCCCAATCGAAATCATCAGCATATTCGTCTTTATTGAACGATACTTCCTCCACAGGAGCAGAATAAGAGCAGTCGGGATATTTCGAACAGCCATAAAAATATTTCGATTTAAACCAAATTTTTTGCAATTTAGATCCGCACACAGGACAGTCAAGATCTGTCAACACTTTTGGGACAAATGCACCCTTTTCTGCGAGCTCCAAAGCAGGACTAAATTTCCCCCAAAATTCATGGAGAAGAGATTTCCATTCCTTTTTACCTTCGGCAACAAGCTCCAAATCATCTTCCATCTGAGCCGTAAACCCAATATTCATAATCTGCGGGAAATTGCTCTCTAAAAACTCTGCAATGACCTGTCCAAGTTCAGTTGGCTTCAAACGCCCACTTTCTTTAACTGTATAGTCACGACTTTGAATTTTATTCATAATCGTCGCGTAGGTCGATGGACGTCCAATACCTGACTTCTCGAGTTCCTTAACCAAAGAAGCTTCAGTAAATCGCGGCGGGGGTCTTGTAAATGCTTGTTCTGAACTCAATTCCTGAAGAAGCAATAATTGGTCCGCTTCTAAAGGTGGCAATATTTTACCTTCCTCCTCACTCTCATCATCATCTGATTTTTCCTGATAGAGAACGAGATAACCCTGAAATTTCATGGTTGATCCGGTTGCTCTTACAACAATACCATTACCAGCAGAAATATCAGCTGAAACTGTATCGTAGACTGCAGGGGTCATCTGACTTGCAACAAACCTTCTCCAGATCAGTTGATAAAGCATAAACTGCTCTCGCGTCAGGTACTTTTCAATCGTTTCTGGAGGATACAATAATGTAGCAGGCCGGATCGCTTCATGCGCATCTTGCGCACTCTTTTGCGATGCAAAGTTTTTTGATTGCGCCGGTAAGAAATCAGGGCCATATGTGTTCAGGATAAACCCTCGCGCTTCTTCAATTGCTTCCGGAGCGATACGTACAGAGTCGGTACGCATATAAGTGATAAGACCTTCAGGGCCAGAATTGCCTAGATCAATTCCTTCATAAAGCTTTTGAGCAACGCTCATCGTTTTGGCTGAAGAAAATCCATGATGACGGCTAGCTTCCTGCTGCAATGTCGATGTGATAAATGGTGGAGGAGCATTGCGCCTTTTTTCTTTCTTTTCTACGGTGAGGACGACATAAGGACCTGCTTTCAATTTAGCAAGAATCAGATCAGCCGTCTCTTTATTCCCGATGATCTGGTAGTTCTTACCTTCAACAGTTTCTTTTTCAATACGTCTCCCATCAACCGAATATAGCTGAGCTTTAAAGGTGCGCCCTTCCAACTCACCTTTCAATAAGGCTGCCAAGTTCCAGTATTCAACCGGTTTGAAGGCTTCGATTTCTTTTTCACGGTCTACAACCAGTTTTAATGCAACAGACTGTACACGGCCTGCAGATACAAATCCGCTCTTCCCCCGCTGAATGCGCCGATTTAGGAGAGGTGATGTTTTATAGCCTACAATTCGATCCAAAAGTCGCCGAGCTTGCTGAGCATTCACTAAAGAGATGTCGATTTCACGAGGCTGCTGAATTGCTTTAAGCACGGCCTCTTTAGTAATTGAATTGAAAGTAATACGCGTAATGGGCGTACCCGGTGGCAGGATTTGTGCAATATGCCATGCAATGGCTTCTCCTTCGCGGTCCGGATCCGGTGATAGGTAGACGGTCTCGCACTGCTTCGCAGCTTTTTTTAATTTACTGATAACTTCTGCTTTATCGGTCATGACAACATAAGTCGGTTCAAAATCATGTTCTAGATCAATTCCAAATTCCTTTTCAGGTAGATCTCTAATATGACCAATCGACGACTCAAATAAATAATCTGCACCAAGGAACTTGCGCAATGTTTTAATTTTTGCTGGAGACTCAACGATAATTAGTGCTTTAGCCATTATTAGCGATCCCTATTTTCTTATAGACCTTCCCAGGAAATTCCTTAAGGTAGCCCTTTAATACAAGCTTCATTAAAAGCACATTTAGCGCTGATATAGATATCTTAGCAAACGCAAAAATTTCCTCAACGGAAAGTTCCTGACTAGGAAAACATCTTAACACTCTTTCTTCCTCTTTGTCCAGAGGTATGATTGAGGAGGCCGGTTTTGCAGCTGTAGGTAATGGATGGAAGTCACCAAATAATCCATCAAGATAAGCGGCAATCTCTGCGCCGGTTTCTACCAATAACGCCTTACCCTTCTTGATCAAATGATGGTTTCCGCGAAAATTATCATTGTCTATGCGGCCAGGCAAAGCAAAAAGACTTCTCCCTTGCTCAATCCCCTTCTCCATCGTAATCATCGCTCCGCTTTTTAAAGGAGCTTCAATGAGAAGAGTACCTAAAGTTATTCCCGATACAATGCGATTTCGTTGAGGGAAATTCTGCCTATCGGGAGGAGTCTCCATTGGAAATTCACTGATTAATGCCCCTTGACCACTTAATCTTTCTGCCAGGGCTCGATTTTCTCCCGGGTAAATGTCGGCAAGCCCTGATCCAATAACAGCCAAGGTTCTTCCTCTTTCCAAAGCCCCTTGATGCGCCGCGGTGTCGACTCCCCTTGCAAGCCCACTCACAATTGTAAAACCAAATGCTGTCAATTCGGAAGCAAATTTTTTGGCCATCTCTAGGCCATAGATGCTTGCTTGACGCGTTCCAATAATGGCAATTGAGCGCTGATCAGCTGGAATTAATGTCCCTTTAACATAGAGAAGCACCGGAGCATCTGCAATCTCTAATAAGCGCTTAGGATAATGCTGAGATGTATACGGTAAAAGAGTAACTCCACACTTAGCAACAAGCAAAAGATTACGTTTCCAAGATTCATCTATGGGCCATCGAGCCCAGGAAGTTAAAATTTTACTTCCGAATCCTGCAAACTTAGAAATTTCTTCTGGAGTCGCTAATAATGCTTGCAATGCTGAGCCAAAATGATGAATGAGAAAACGAACCTTGACAGCACCCAAGTTGCCTACCGAAGTCAAAATTAATAAAGCTTCGCTTTCATCAAGTTCTTCTATTAAAATTCTGCCCTTAATTGGATGAATAATCGGTTCGTTTATCATGTTTGTTCGCATCCATTCCAGCGCTCACTCCATTCTAATTTACGAGCTGCTTTATAGTCTTCCGGAGTTCTCTTAGAAACTGTTTGCTGACGAAGCCCTTCTTTACCACATAGTGAAAGGATAACATGGCCCGACCGTTTTTGTGGATGACGGAGCACACGAGCTTCAGGTAAGGAAGAGGAGGTCTTTGAAAAGATTACATACGAATATTTTTCATCTTCATATCCTAAAGCCCCATTTTTAATTTTTCGATGAAGAGAAGAACGCTCTATTCGTTCTGAAAAATGACACCAATCCCCTTCTTTCATCGGACAAATATTTGCATGTGGGCAAGGAGCAATCATCTCTCCTTTAAGAGTAATCAGCTGCCTTCGGATTGCTCGAATGCGTTCAAATCCGACGGGAGTTCCAGGTTCAATTATGACGAGATAACGTTTTGTCAGATTCCAGCACGCTTCGATTAATGGTTCAATTGCGCGTTGAGGGATCTCTCCAATCGAATAAGAAAGAATAACTAGATCATGTGTAGAAACCCCATTTAGAGACTCCATACCTCTAAGAAGCCAATTGGCAGACTGAATGGCGGGAACATCGCTGCTCAAAGCAAGCCGTTTCCCAAGCGTCATTAATGATGCATCATTTTCAACTAAAGTAATTTGATCAAGAGAAGAGAAACATTCACAAGCGGCCCACATTGCACTTCCGGGTCCGGCACCTAAATCGAGCAGCGACTCAATTGTTTCAGAAGGAGATAAGTGGATTTCATTTAAAACACGACGGATAACAGCATACGTTGCAGGTAAACGTGCGACTAAATATGCGCAGCGCTCTGCATCTGTAAGGATTAGTGGACCTTTTGGTCGGTCAGTTTTTTGATATCGGTCAGAGAGCTCTTCCCGAGCCAAAGAAATTTGCCCAAGGTTGAACTTTTCAGCTTCTTTGGCGATGGCTTCCTGTAAATTTTCTGGAAGGGACATACTGACTAACTCCTCAACAGGTAAAAACGAAATGGAAACACAAAATTAAATTTTAAAAACGTAATAGAGTGACTATTTTTTCAGCAAGATGAGAAAAAATTTGGATTCAAAGAAGCGAAAAACACTTCGGAAATAGGTTTACCGTCTTGCGAAAAAAATATGAGAATGAATGAATGACACCCTTCAGATTAAACCTTGAACGGTTTTTATTAAAAAATTAGTATATCAGTATACTCCCTTCTTAGTCAACATGACTTTTTTAACTTTTAATCTTGAAACCTCGAAAGTCACTCTACTTTCGAGGCTTCTTTTTAAAGTAAATCATTTCTAAATACACAGTACGTTGTAGTACTTGCTACAATGCCAAATCCCTTCTAAGTTATTTTGGAAGGACTTCCTCAACACATGCATCTGAATCCTCGACGGGGGATTTAATAAATTCAACGATTAAATTTATAGCATTTTGAACTTCAGTCTTTTCGTGTTTGTGATTTTTAATCTCTTCCCAAATTTCAAAATCAGAAGCGCATTCATATAAAGATTTCACGAAGATTTTATACGTAGTCATTTCCTTACCACTCAAATTCTCACGCAGTGCTAATTGAAAAAGTACCGCATCTATCATGCAATCCCAAGCCCTTTCAGTTGGCTTAACAGAGTTTAGGACTTGAATCAGCTTCTGTAATCTTTGCTCCGTTAAGTCATTGAGGAGAATAGAATTGAATTTATCATATTTGATGATTAAAGCCAATAATTCGTCAGAGTCATGATCATAGAGATCGTCCATCATGGTCTTTTCAATATTTTTTAAGACGAAAAAGGTGGGATTATTCTCATCAACAAGCGGTAAAATTACTTTTCCATCGTGAGTATATTTTGGCCAGGTCAACTTATTTAAGATTTCTATTACCTTCATGAAAGTCATAGAGTTTTTAGAGTTAAAACATTTTAGGAAACGTTGGCCTTGCTCTTGGGTCATATTTTTAAATAAAGAAAAGTTGAATTTATTTTCTTCTAAAAGTGCAGTGAAATCTTCATCTGAAATATATTTATAGAAAAATGTGATTAAGGAATTTTTCAGTTCTTGCTCATCTAAAAAATAGGAATTATTTAGCGGACTTTCGTTGAAAAAGCCAAAATTCGTCATGACTCGATTTCTAAATTCCATATCATTTTCGAGCTCTAACGTAATTCCAGGAAGCCCACAAAGATCCAAACAACTCTTGAGCGTGTTTTCAGAATATACAGACGAACATGAAAGAAGATCTTTTAAATTAGGAAGCCATGATGATCCAGAGGGCGCAGCGTTATAGCTCACTATACGTTTTGCAGTATTGACTTGTGATCTTATTTCATTCATGACGCCTATATATTCATTATTTCCGCTGCAATGCTTAATGACCGTTGTAAGGATTGGAATGAAAACTTCATCCTTACTGTATTTTATTAATTTGGAAACCACGGTCGTAAGATTTTCGTTTTTCAGTGTAGAAATAAGGACTTCAGTCGCCAATTGAATCTGAAAATCAGATAAATTATCAAAACAAGACAGAAGTTTTGCAAAGTCTTCAACTGACATGTTTTCCAAAGTTTTTAAGAAAAATTCAGCAAGTTCTTTATGTGTTGCCTTTAAATCATTTTCTTCACAGAATGCCGCAGACATTTTAAGCTGGAATAAAAATGGATTGATATATTTTAGATTAGGAACTTTTGTAAGTGAAATTTCATCCCAAATGGTTGAATGGGGAGATTGTTTATAAAGTGCGGAAATCAAAAGCTTGGATGATTCAGTCGGAATCAAAGCAAGGACTTCAGAATAAGATCTTAAAAGTTGAACTCCAATCTCTGGCCTGTTAAGAGATATTAATCGCTGAGCCTTTTTCTCAGTCATTGACTCAATAAGGGAGCTGAGGAATGAAAATGTCAGACAACCCACTTTTCTCGAAGTAAGACGCTCTACAAAAGTTCTTAATTGTTCATCATTTGCATGGTCGAAAAAGAGATCGAGAAGAACCTTTTCTTCAGAAGAATTAAATATACCCCAATTGAGATCAGCGGCTTGCTTAGAGGTGAGCTTCCCTAATTCTTCCTTTATCGTCTCTACAGAGACTTTCTTTGATAAAGCAACATCAATTAATAGACTTTTCGTAGAAAATACAAGTTTAGAACAAAATTGTTCGCTCAAAATTATTGATGGAATATTTTCTTTAGAAGTATCTGGGGGCAATACTTCTTCATCTGAATCTTGGCTTTTTTGAAAATTTTCTTCGAGTTGAGTAACTTTTGGCTCTATTGCAAAAGTGTGTGCGCAATGGTAAGCGGCTTTAATACCAAGGAGAGTTAGACCTAAAGGAAAAATAATTACAACGGCAACCAATGAAATTGCGCGCCAAAGTTTCCAACCGCAGTGTTCACTGTCTAAATTGTTTACGTACGAGAATTCCCTTGTAGATTCAAATTTTTTTAGTTGTTCTGGAGTAATGGAGTAGGATTCTCCAAATATATCAAATACAAATTCAGCACTATTAACAAAATATTTTTGCCAAATGCTGGGCTCTTGGAAACTGGTTTGTTCATTTTCTTGATGTATCAAAGACTGCTGAATGTAAATAGATCTATAAGGGCTTATTGTATTAACTTCCATATGCTCACCTTGTTTATTGTTGTTAACGGCTAGTATAGCAAAGAGAAAATATTATATCAAGATAATAAGCAGCAGGAACTTTCTAAATATTCAAGAGAAAATAACGCCTTAAGAGTATGCCAAAGTAACAATGTTGTATTGCTTTTGTCACAGCATTTCAGATTCGTAACGACAAAATAAAAAAGAGATGGGGCAGGATGTAACAAGATTCATCAAGAATCACGGTGACTATGTAAAAATATCCTAATAAATACAAGAAAACAGCTATATAGGATCGCAAAGCGGCAAGATATGCATGATATTAATAAACTCTAATTCCAGCTACGTAAACCGTATGCATTATACCCATCCAAGTTCCAGTGATCTTTGCGCCCTTTGCGCCTTTTGCTGCTGCTTTGCGTTAAAAAAAACAATTTAGTTTACTACATAGTTCGTATTAGAGATTTAAACGACGCTAGAGAAATTTTATTCGTGGTAAATTTAACAGTGTACTAGATTAATTTTTTCTAACGCAAAGCAGCAGCAAAAGATCCTAAGAGCGCAAAAAAAAGTAGATGGGTAAAATTTACGCTTACAATCATCCTGATCATCATGCCGCTTGCGATCATCTTATCCTGTATTTCTCAACTGACAAGGCTTTTGATTACAAAAAATCTTTTGAAAAAAATTTCACGAAACTCAGTTGAAGTTAAAGCTTGAAATCTCTTTCTTTTGAGAGATTTTTTCGTAGATCGCCAGCTTGCGCTCTGTGCTTAAAAAATGGATTTTCAATGTTAGTCAATTTGTTCTCAGACAATGGTATCACCATGTTTTTAATGATACTTGTAAGCTGAAATTAAGATAAATTCTGAAGTAGGGCATTTAATTTTTGGGCTTAAAAACAAAAACAAGCAAGACTGAAACTCAGTCTTGCTCTTGCTTGTTGATCTATTTTCCAGAATTCATCTCTGTATATGCAGGCCAATTAAAGTCTACTTAATACAAAATCGTTCTATGGACTAACAGTTGACGGCATCAAATCTTTATCTTCGACTTCATCACTCGAAGACGATGTAAGATCCTCATCATCAAAATCAAAGACGAGCTCTTCTTCCAATTCGCGGTCGACAAACTTCTTAACCCGTTTATGATGTCCAAATCCAGTTCCGCCAGGAATAATATGTCCCATAATGACGTTTTCTTTGAATCCTAAAAGGTAATCCGTTTTTCCAGAGCAAGCAGCATCAGTTAATACACGCGTTGTATCTTGGAAGGAAGCTGCCGAGATAAATGATTCTGTACTTAGAGAAGCCTTCGTAATTCCCAAGAGAACAGGTAATGCTTGCGCAGGTTTACCACCCTCTTTGACCACTTTATTGTTCTCTTTTTCAAATTCCTTCTTATCGACTTCTTCACCATATAGCAAGCTTGTATCACCTGGATCGACAATGCGCACTTTCTTGAGCATCTGTCTAACAATGATCTCGATATGCTTATCGTTAATGTCTACCCCTTGAAGCCGATACACTTCTTGCACTTGGTTCACCAAATACTTTTGCAATTCACGAACACCGCAAACTTCGAGAATCTCATGTGGAATCACGACACCACCAGTAAGCTGCTGACCTTTAATAACCTTATCTCCGCGCTGAACCACCAAGTGTTTCGTGTGGGAAATAAGATGTTCTTCCTGCATACCCGAAATATCATCGCGAACAAAAAGAATACGTTTACCTTTTTGAGATCCACCAAATTCTACTTCTCCATCAATCTTCGCAATTTCTGCAGCATCCCGCGGCTTTCTAGCTTCAAAAAGTTCTGCTACCCGAGGAAGACCCCCAGTGATATCCTTCGTCTTCATTGCAGCACCACGAGGTAATCTGGCAAGAAGTTTACCGGCAGAAGCGTACTGACCTTCCTCTACAGAAATGATCGCACTTGCAGGCAATGGATAGGTTCCAATTAGCTCTGAACATGCTTCATCAGCATAGATCAAAATCTGAGGATGAAGTTCTCCACGATGTTGCTTAACAACAAACTCAGTTTGTCCAGTATGTTTATTAAGATCTCGTTCTGTAGAAATTCCTTCAACAAGATCTTCATACTTAGCGTATCCAGGTCTATCGCAAATGATTGGAATGTTATGTTGTTCCCACTCTCCGACTTTGGTTCCTACTTTAATTTTAGAACCATGAGGAAGCAAAATCTTTGTGCCAAGTTCAACGTTAAAAGCTTGCAGCGGCTCAATCGTACGCGTGCTGAGCAATCGACGATACTCTTCAAGTGAACGACCTTCATCTCGAACGATGTTTAACGTTCCATTTTTATTAAGAGCAATCCAATGGCCTTCATCATTTTGAACAACACGAATATCCAAGTAAATAAGAATACCGTCCTGACCCGCCATGATTTCTGGAGTCACGTTACCCGAAGCAATACCACCCAAGTGGAACGTACGCATCGTTAACTGAGTTCCAGGTTCACCAATAGACTGAGCAGCAATAATACCAACAGCTTCACCCATTCCAACAGGGCGCCCATTTGCCAAATTAATACCATAACATTTTGCGCAAACACCACGTCTAGTTTCACAAGTTAGTACAGAACGGATTTTTACACTTTCAATACCGGAGTCATCAATCGCTTCAGCCTGTAGGATCGACAGCGTATCAGCTGAAGCTGCTAGCAGTTGAGTTTGATCTCCAGGCAAATAAATGTCGTCGCAAACTGTACGACCAAAAAGACGATCTTTCAATGAAAGAAGTTCTTCTTGACCTTGTTTAATTGCAGCGACTTCAATTCCATTAAGAGTTTCGCAATCTTCTTCAGTAATGATAACATCTTGGCCAACGTCAACAAGGCGTCTTGTAAGATATCCCGAATCCGCAGTTTTAAGCGCAGTATCCGCAAGTCCTTTACGAGCTCCGTGAGACGAGATTGAGAACTCAAGTACTGTCAATCCTTCACGGAAGTTCGAAGTAATCGGGGATTCGATGATCTCGCCAGAAGGTCTAGCCATCAATCCACGCAATGCTCCTAGCTGCTTAATCTGAGATTTGTTACCACGAGCACCCGAATCCAACATTAAGTAAAGAGGATTCATACGTGAATCTTCAACTTGATTCAATAGTTGGAATAACTGCGCAGATAGATTTTCCGAAACCTCAGTCCAAATGCTAATTGTCTTAGATTGACGCTCACCATCCGTAATGATACCTTCATCATATTGCTTTTTGACCAGTGCTACGTTTTCGTGTGCTTCTTTCAAAATCTTTTGCTTGTTAGGTGGGATGCGCACATCGCAAACACCCATGGAAATCGAAGCTCGTGTCGCTTCAGCAAATCCCAAGGACTTAAGATTGTCTAAGAAACAAACTGTAGCCTCTAACCCAGCCTTTTTATAGCAAAGAAGGACCAGCTCGCTCATCTTTTTCTTTGGCAAGCTATAGTTTTGGAATCCTAATTCCTTAGGCACAATCGTATTGAACAGAACGCGACCAGGAGTCGTTTCAATGATCCCTGCCTCCATACGCACTTTGATCTGTTCATGGATATGTAACCCACGGCAATAAAAATTCTTACTCTCTTCAGCACTTAGATTTGTATCATACCAATTATAGCTACCGCTGGAGTACAAAGCCATAAGGACTTCGTCCGCATCGCGGAAGACCCTTATTTTATGACCATGTTTTTCAGGGAAATAAAGAGGATCACACATCAAATAATACAATCCAAGCGTAACGTCTTGAGAAGGTACAGCAACCGGCTTTCCAGAGGAAGGCAAGAAGATATTATCCGGTGCCATCATTAGCAACTTAGCTTCTAGCTGAGCTTCAACAGATAAAGGCACATAGACCGCCATTTGGTCACCGTCAAAGTCAGCGTTGAACGCTGCGCAAACTAACGGGTGAACACGAATCGCTTTTCCTTCAATAAGCACAGGTTCAAAAGCTTGGATACCCAAACGGTGAAGAGTAGGTGCTCGGTTTAGGAGAACCGGATGCCCTTTAATGATCTCTTCTAGTACGTCCCAGACTTCCGGAGCATGACGATGAATCATCTTTTTAGCTGATCGGATTGTGTAGACGTAACCTAAATCTTTTAAGCGTTTCACAATAAAAGGCTCAAATAGCTCTAGCGCCATCAACTTCGGCAAACCGCACTGATTAAACTTAAGTTCCGGACCCACGATAATAACTGAACGGCCCGAGTAATCAACCCGTTTACCTAATAAGTTTTGGCGGAAACGACCTTGTTTACCTTTAAGCATCTCAGATAGCGACTTAAGTGGGCGGTTTCCAGCTCCCATAACAGGATGACCATGGCGACCATTATCAAAAAGCGCATCTAAGGACTCTTGAAGCATACGCTTTTCGTTGCGAATAATCACTTCTGGAGTCTTCAGCTTAAGAATTGCTTTCAAACGGTTATTACGGTTGATCACACGACGATAAAGATCGTTCAAATCTGAAGTTGCAAAACGTCCGCCATCAAGAGGCACTAAAGGACGCAAATCTGGCGGTAGAACCGGTACAGAATGCATCACCATGGATTGAGGTTTGTTACTTGACGTTACAAAGCTCTCAACAATTTTCAAGCGTTTTGCAAGCTTCATACGTGCTTGCTGTGATTTTGTCTTACGCAATTTCTCTTTAAGTTCAATGAGAAGCGTCGGTAAATCTTCAAGAGCAAGTAGATCTTGAACAGCTTCACCGCCCATTTTGGCGACGAAAGCATCACGACCCCATTTCTCCTGAGCTTCCCTATATTCAACATCATTAAGAAGTTGCTTAAGCTCTAAATCCGAATGTCCCGGTTTAATCACAATATATTCTTCATAATAGATAACGCGTTCTAGATCTGTCGAAGAGATTCCCAAAATATTTCCAATGCGTGAAGGCATCGTCTTGAAGAACCAAATATGAACAGCCGGAACAGCAAGATCAATATGGGCCATACGTTCACGACGAACTTTGGAGAGAGTGACCTCTACTCCGCAGCGATCGCAAATAATTCCCTTGTGCTTGATTTTCTTGTACTTTCCACAAGCACATTCCCAATCGCGCGTCGGACCAAAAATTTTCTCGCAAAACAGCCCACCTTTTTCAGGTTTGAATGTGCGATAATTAATAGTTTCAGCTTTCTTGATCTCCCCGCGGGACCACTTGTTGCGAATTACATCCTCAGAGGCAATTTGAATCGTTAGTTTATCAAATTGCTGCTCTTGTTGCTGACCTTCAAACATGCATCTCTCCTATTAATTGATCATCGATTCGGTTCTGATATCTAATCCAAGACTCTGCATCTCTTTAATCAAAACATTGAAAGATTCAGGCGTTCCACTTTGCAAAATATTTTCACCTTTGACAATCGACTCATAAATACGCGTACGACCAGCGACATCATCAGACTTTACAGTCAGAAGTTCCTGTAGAAGGTAAGCAGCACCATAAGCTTCCGCCGCCCAAACTTCCATCTCTCCAAAACGCTGACCACCCATCTGGGCTTTACCACCAAGAGGTTGTTGCGTCACAAGAGAGTAAGGTCCAATAGCACGTGCGTGAATTTTATCGGCGACCAAGTGACTTAGTTTCATCAAATAGATGTACCCGACGACAACAGAGTTGTCAAAGCGCTCTCCGTTGCAACCATTATAAAGGAAGAACTTTCCATTGTCTGAAAGCCCTTGCTCCCTCATCATGCTCCAAATTTTCTCTTCAGGGAATCCTTCAAATACAGGACTTTGAACAAAAATTCCGGCTCTTTTGGCTGCAAAACCGAGATGCGTTTCAAATAGCTGTCCCATATTCATACGGGAAGGTACCCCCAAAGGATTCAGGATGACTTCAACAGAAGTTCCATCTTCGAGGTAAGGCATATCCGCTTCCGGAACAATTTTCGAAACAACACCCTTGTTACCATGGCGTCCAGCCATCTTATCGCCGACTTGCAACTTACGCTTAGAAGCCACATAAACTTTGACCTGACGAATAATGCCTGGTTCAAGATCTGTATCCCCCTTACGAAGGAGCTCCATTTCTGCTTTGTACTGTGTTTCAATCGTCTGAAATTTCACTTCATAATCATAAAGCAGTTCTTTCAAAGTCGTATAAAGATCGTTTTCAGGCATCAGAAGGTCTTGAACATTCTCTTTCTGAAGAGCTTCAATGATCTCTTGAACAAAAATCGATCCTTCTTCAACAAGAACCTCAGCTGTACGTCTGTGAACAATGGTTGCCGGAGCAACTTCATTCAACAATAGAGCACCGATACGCTCATGACGCTCAGTACGCAGTTCTGCCTGTCTGACTTTGTAGTCGCGTTGAATTTCTTTTAAGCGGGTTGCTTCTTCAACTAGCTCATCACTTGTTTTGGAAAGACTATCACGACGACTAAACACCTTAACATCCATCACAATACCTTCGGTACCTGGAGGAGCAACCATAGAAGCATCTTTAACTTCTTCAGCCTTCTCACCAAATATTGCACGTAACAGACGTTCTTCCGGAGCAAGTTCAGTTTCAGATTTAGGAGTGATCTTCCCAACAAGAATATCACCCGGTTTAACCTCAGAACCCACCCTGATAATCCCATCTTCATTTAAATTGACCAAAGCTTCTTCAGAAAGGTTTGGAATATCACGTGTAATTTCTTCTTTTCCAAGTTTCGTATCACGCGCTGTCAATTCAAATTCTTCTATATACATCGATGTAAATGAGTCATTTTTGAGAAGTTTCTCAGAAATGATGATCGCATCCTCGAAGTTATAACCGTACCAAGGCATAAATGCCACGAGTACGTTCTTACCAAGAGCAACTTCCCCTTTATCGGTAGCAGGACCATCAGCGATGACATCCCCGGCTTTAATCGAATCGCCCATCTCACAAAGAGGGACTTGATTGATGCAAGTTCCGGCATTCGAGCGCACAAACTTTCGAAGTAAATACGTTTGCTTTTCCATTGGGTTATCGTTAGGAGCAATGACAATTTTAAATCCATCAACATACTCTACAATACCATCCGTAGTCGCCAGTACAACAGCTCCAGAATCTCGTGCAGCACGAGCTTCAAGTCCTGTTCCAACAAGCGGAGCTTCCGGTTTAAGCAGAGGAACACCTTGACGTTGCATATTCGAACCCATAAGAGCCCGGTTAGCATCATCATGCTCCAAGAACGGAATCAATCCAGTTACAATCGATACGAGCTGCTTTGGAGAAACGTCCATGTGCGTAATAAGCGTGGTTTCCATCTCAGAAGGTTCACCCTTATGTCGCGCCCAGCAAGTCGCTTCTTCAAACATTCCGTATTTATCGAGTTTAGCAGATGCCTGAGCAATGATACAGCGCTCTTCACGGTCAGCTGTCATGTACTCAATTTCATCCGTTACAACACCCTCTTTAACAATACGGTAAGGAGTTTCGATAAATCCGAATTCGTTGATTTTAGCAAATGTAGATAAGGAAGTGATCAAACCAATGTTTGGTCCTTCCGGAGTTTCAATCGGACAGATACGGCCATAATGACTTGGATGCACGTCACGAACTTCAAAACCTGCACGATCACGATTTAAGCCTCCTGGTCCAAGAGAAGAAAGTCTACGCTTATGCGTTAACTCTGCAATCGGGTTAGCCTGATCCATAAACTGCGATAGCTGTGAACGTCCAAAGAAATCTTTAAGGACACCAGCTAATCCTTTAGCAGAAACAATTTTTCCAGGAGTCAATGTATCAGATGAGAAATCAAATAAGTTCATACGTTCGCGGATGACCTTTTCCATACGGGAAAGACCACTGCGGCACTGATTTTGAATAAGTTCTCCAACTGAACGTACACGTCTATTTCCAAGGTGATCGATATCATCGATAGAAAATCCGTCAGCACCTGATTTCAATTGAATCAAATACTTAAGGGCGCCAATGACGTCTTCGCGCATCAGAGTAACCATCTGCAAAGTTTCATCATTAACTTCGACACCAAGTTTAGAATTCAACTTGTAACGACCCACACGACCCAAGTTATAACGCTTGGGATCAAAAAATAGACGCATCATGGCAGAACGAGCATTCGATAGAGTTGCTGGTTCACCTGGGCGAATTTTACGATAAAAGTCTTTAAGAGCGGATTCGTAAGAATCAGTGGGATCTTTTAACAACATCTTGATGATCGGGCTATTCTCATCAGCTTCATCAGCAATGCGAATGAAGTCAATCCCTGCATCAGCCATCCGTTTGAGCATAGCTGTTGTAAGTTTTTCCCCAGCCTTACCAAATGTAAGATCCGCTTCTTCATCACGAATATCTTCTGCGAGGATTTTCCCCACAATTTTAAAGAATTCTTTTTCAGAGCGAATTTTTACTTTTCGCGTTGTAAAAAACTCTTCGATAATGTCGCTATTTGACGAGTAACCTAAAGCACGAATAAATGTGGTCGCTAGAATCTTTCTGCGTCGTTTTTTACGATCGATGTAAATATGAATGAGATCGCTGATATCAAAAGCACCTTCTAACCAACTTCCACGGTAAGGAATAATGCGGAAAGAGTAAATCATGTTACCGCGTGTATGGCGCTCTTGCTCGAAGCAAATCCCCGGAGAACGGTGCATTTGAGAAACGACAACGCGTTCTGCACCGTTGATAATAAATGTACCTTTGTCCGTCATAAGTGGGATGGTTCCCATGTAGACTTCTTCTTCTTTAATCCCTGTTTCGTCCGTTAAACGGAATTTAACCTTCAAAGTAACGCTGTACGTAATCCCACGGCGGATGCTTTCCTCCGGAGTATACTTCGGCACACCGAGGCTATACGAAATAAACTCTAATATTGTTTTCTCATCATAAGATTTTATAGGAAAAACCTCAAAAAATGCCTCTTGCAATCCTACATTTTCCCTTTCATCGGGAAATCGGTTAATTTGCAAAAATTGATTATAGGATTTAACCTGAATTTCAATGAGGTTTGGAAGGTCAATGATTTCCTTCTTTTCGACAAAACTTACGCGACGCGGCGGCCTTTTCAACATCCTGAAAGACTCCCTGATATAGCTTGGCGATTTATAATAAAGAAAAAAGAACGGAACGATACCCGAAGTTCTTTTATTGACGGAAAAAAGAGCGGCAATTAGTTGCCGCTCTTTAAACTTAATCTAAAACTACAGGCCTTTAAGTGTAACCTTAGCACCAGCAGTTTCAAGTTTTTTCTTGATTTCTTCAGCTTCAGCCTTAGGAGCTGATTCTTTGATAACCTTTGGAGCTCCATCAACAAGATCTTTAGCTTCTTTTAAGCCAAGTTGTGTGATTTCACGTACAGCTTTAATCACGCCGATTTTTTTATCAGCTGGAGCTTCAGTTAGAGTGACTTGGAATTCAGTTGACTCTGAAGCAGCAGCAGCAGCAGGAGCTGCAGCAAATGCTGGAGCAGCAGCAGCAGCTTTTACGCCCCACTTGTCTTCTAAAAGTGTTTTTAACTCAGCCATTTCCAGTACAGTCAACTGGCTAAGGTCGTCAACGAGTTTATCAGTTTTGTTACTCACAATATTACCTCTTTAATTTTCTAAACCTGTTAAGCGTGAATTTCTTCACTGGTCGAGTTTGTGCTATTTTCTACATTTTCCGCTTCACACTTATTGTCCATGCAATGAATGACACTTGTCAAAAGAGCATCGACAACAGCGAGAGTTTGCGCCATAGGAGCTTCGAGCAAGCTAAGGAATTGAGCTCGCAATTCATCTTTACTTGGCAGCTGTGATAACGTTACGACTTCTGCTGCCTTATAAAGTTGACCATCAATATAGCCACCCGCAATAGCAACACACTTTTCGTTGTCTGCACCAAACGTGAAAACGCATTTTGCAATTTCCGCTGGATCCCCATTAGAGTAGACAAGTCCAATATGGCCAGCCAAATCGATGGAATCGAGTCCGATACCAGCAGCTTCGGCAGCTTTAATCAAAATGCGCTTTCGCATAACTCCAACGGAGCCACCAAGGCCAGCAACTTTTCTACGGAATTCCGCAACTTTATTTGCTTTTAAGCCCATATAACGCATGATGACAAAGGATGAAGAAGCTTTTATCTGCTCTTTAACTTCATCTAGTAGGAGTTGTTTTTCTTCTATCATGATAACGCTCCTTACAATACTATGAGATCGCGCGGATCGAGCTTAATCCCTGGGCCCATTGTTGATGAGAGCACCAATGATTTGACATATTGCCCTTTTGCAGTTGAAGGCTTAGCCTTCTGAACAGCATTAATAAAGGCACGAATGTTTGTTTCTAGCATTTCTAAGGTAAAAGAAATTTTACCGACGGCACTGTTAATGACACCGCTCTTGTCAAGTTTAAACTCGATTTTACCACCTTTAAGTTCTGAAATTGCTTTCACAATATCAGTTGTGACAGTTCCTGCTTTTGGTGTAGGCATCAATCCTCGGGGACCGAGAACTTTTCCTAGCTTACCCACATCGCGCATCATTTCTGGTGTTGCGATAACTGCATCAAAATCTGTCCACCCTTTGGTGACCTTCTCGAGAAACTCCTCGTTGCCAGCATAATCAGCACCCGCGGCTAAGGCTTCAGTAACCTTATCCCCTTTGGCAAAAACTAGAATACGCACCTGTTTGCCTGTCCCATTCGGTAGGGAGACAGTGCTGCGGATATTCTGGTCTGACTTGCGTGGATCAACGCCCATTTTCAAAGAAATTTCTACCGATTGATCAAACTTCACCGGAGGAGATTTCTTCAAAATTTCGATAGCTTCATTTGCAGAATACAACTTTTGTGAGTCATATCCCTTAGCTATCTCCCGAACTCTTTTACTTTGACGACCCATAAAATTATCTCTTTACTCATTAACGAGTTCAATACCCATTGAACGTGCAGTCCCGAGTACACAATTAGTTGCAGCCTCTAGCTCATCAGCATTCATATCTTGCATTTTATTCTGTGCAATTGTTCTTGCTTGACTTCGAGTAATTTTAGCCACTTTATCGCGGTTAGGAACAGCAGATCCTTTTGGAATGGTTAGTGCCTTTTTCAGCATCTCCGCTACCGGAGGCTGTTTGCACTCAAATGTAATGGATTTATCTGCATAAACCGTAATTACAACTGGAAGGATATCTCCCATCAGAGCTTGAGTGCGCGCATTAAATTCTTTACAGAAAGCCATAATATTAACGCCTGCACCACCCAATGCTGGACCGATAGGTGGAGCTGGGTTTGCTTTCCCTGCAGGGATCTGTAGCTTGATGATCTTTACAATTTTCTTTTTCGCCATGTTTCCTCAAAAACTAGTAAACTATTCAACCCTTTATCTATACTGCGGGGTATGAGTAAAGGGGGACAAAATCTATACAGCTCCGGCCTCTTCTGTAATCTCTTCAACCTGAGTAAACTCAAGATCATCGACACGTGTATCACGACCAAATATTGATACAAGAACACTTAAGCGACCTTTGTCATGGAAGACTTCTGTAACTGTACCCACAAAATTAACAAATACGCCTTCAATGATCTTAACATGATCTCCAACGGCAAACTTATGCTTCTGTGTGACCTTTTCTTTTTTATCTGCAAGATCGCGTAAAATCTCATCGACTTCTCTATCAGAGAGCGGTGTTGGGGCTGCTCCTCCAAGAAATTCGAGAACTCCGGCTGTTTGTTTAACATATAGCCAAGAGTCATCTGTCAGTTCCATTTTGACCAAAAGATATCCTGGCCAAAGACGCTTTTCAACAACTATTTGTTTCCCACGCTTCATTTCCGAAACATTTTCTATTGGCAAAAGGACCTGTTCAATAAGATCCCCTATACCTTTAAGTTCAAGCTGTTCTTCTATGGACCTTTTAACTTTTTTTTCGTGAGTTGGCACGACTTGAACAACATACCATTTATGCATTGCTTCTCCGCTCATCCTTAACCAAAAATAAAATTAAATAGGATCCCGATAAGATGCAAACTACCTTGGATTGCAAGATCGATAAAATAAATACCAAGACCAAAAGCAAAAGTTGCACCAACGACCAATTTTGTATATAGCTGGAGCTCTTCCGGATTCGTCCAAGTAATTGTTCTAAATTCTTCCTTGACATTACCCACAAAATCAAATAGCGACCACTTTTTGACTGTACTTTCAAGTGGTACTGTTTTTTTTGCTTCCATAAATCTCGCTTCCACTGACATGTTATACCGCCTTTAACAACTCTTGGATCGTAAAAGAGACCCTGCAAAAAAATGGACTGTGAACAG
Organism: Parachlamydiaceae bacterium; assembly: GCA_013813265.1. Lineage (GTDB taxonomy): Bacteria > Chlamydiota > Chlamydiia > Chlamydiales > Parachlamydiaceae > JACCRY01. The sequence goes on along the minus strand of JACCRY010000045.1, from coordinate 21,403 downwards.
TTAAACGACTACGAGTGAGGAGGGATTCGAACCCCCGACCTTCGGCTTTGGAGACCACTGCTCTACCAGCTGAGCTACTCACCCCTAAATAGGCGTTTTACTCACAAAATCCATTTTCGTTGCAGCTGTTCAAATCTTATTATTTTAATAACCCAGAGGTTACCCTCTGGGTTATTAAAAATTCCAGTACTAAATTCAGCAAAAGGCCTATTTAATAACTTCTGAAACCGATCCGGAACCGATTGTGCGTCCGCCTTCACGGATAGCAAAACGCATTCCTTTCTCGATCGCTACAGGAGAAATAAGTTCTACTGTAATTTCAACGTTATCACCAGGCATTACCATTTCAACATCATCAGGAAGTTTAACTGTTCCTGTAACGTCTGTAGTACGAATGTAAATCTGTGGTCTGTAGCCTGTAAAGAATGGCTTATGACGTCCACCTTCTTCTTTAGTTAGAACGTAAACCGGTCCTTTAAAGATTGTGTGTGGTGTGCATGTTCCTGGAGCAGCAAGAATCATACCGCGCTTAATATCTTTCTTATCGATACCACGTAGTAGAATTCCCACGTTCTCACCGGCACGTGCTTCGTCAAGAAGCTTATTGAACATCTCGAGACCTGTAGCAGTTGTATCGCGAGTTGGTCCTAGACCGACTAATTGGATTTTATCGTTAATGCGAACAATACCTTGCTCAACACGACCTGTTGCAACAGTTCCACGACCAGAGATAGAGAATACATCTTCAATAGGAAGGAGGAAAGGCTTGTCAACTTCACGAGCTGGAGTAGGAATTTTTTCATCAACTGTTGACATCAATTTATCAATCGAATCAACCCATTTTGCATCCCCTTCAAGTGATTTCAGAGCAGATCCGCGAATGATGGGCACATCGTGATAGCCTTGCTTTTCAAGAAGTTCTTGCATTTCCATTTCGACTAGATCAAGAAGATCTTGGTCAGCTTCACCTAGCATATCGCACTTGTTCAAATAAACAACGATTGCTGGAACACCAACTTGACGAGCAAGAAGAATGTGTTCACGAGTTTGAGGCATAGCACCGTCTGTTGCTGCGACGACGAGGATTGCTCCGTCCATCTGTGCAGCGCCTGTAATCATGTTTTTAACGTAATCGGCGTGACCTGGGCAATCTACGTGAGCATAGTGACGGGATTCAGTTTCATACTCGACGTGAGTGGAGTTGATGGTGATACCACGTGCTTTTTCTTCAGGAGTATTATCGATTGCATCAACACCCTTGAATTTGTATTTTCCACCACTTTTAGCAGCAAGCACTTTAGTGATCGCAGCTGTCAGCGTCGTTTTTCCATGGTCAACGTGGCCGATGGTTCCAATATTAACGTGCGGTTTTTCCCGCTTAAAAGTTTCTTTTGCCATTTTATTTCCTCAGTTGAGTCCACTACTTTTTGGTTTTTTCTCTTTTTTTCTGCCCAGAATAGGAATTGAACCTACGACCGCTTGCTTACCATGCAAGTGCTCTACCACTGAGCTATCTGGGCCTACTCTAGGCCGACAGGTCAATGTATCCCAACCGACAAAGGCAGAGAACACATCAGCATAGATCGTTTGCCAAATAACAGCAAGTCCTAAATTGAACTATTTGTTTTTTTCTTTGAGTTATCTTTGCCTGAAAGTAATACGCGCTTTTGATAAGTCATAAGGTGACATTTCAACTGTCACATTATCCCCTACAAGAACGCGAATATTTTTCATGCGCATTTTACCGCAAAGATGGGCATTTACTTGCATTCCATTTTGCAATGCCACCCTAAATGTCATGTTAGGCAATAGCTCTTCCACGACCCCTTCGAGTTTAATTGTATCTTCTTTGACCATGATTTTTTCTTGTCTATATGAGCGCGTAACTGGTCTAAAACAGATAGGCGAATGTTTTTACAAGGCGACTTTCTATATGCTATCATATTCAGATTAAATGTCAAGAGTAATCAAGAAAAAAGTCAAGAAATAAACTTGATGCGTGTTTACAATATAATGTGAGGGTTTCTGTCAGACTAGAGCGATGAGAAGGGACCTAAGAGACGTTAGCCGTGAAGATGAGCCATTGGTGTCGAGCCTGATATTCTGATATTTGCTTCCATAAATACTTTTAAAGTCATCCGCGGCAAATGTCAGGGTCTAACATGGAAGGGAACATGAAATCAAAACAACTATTCGAAAAGCTAAATTTTCGTGCCGTGCCCGTGCCCGATAAAATCCTGAACTTCTAGTATTGTAAATCATAAATTCTATTTCTTTATCATTCTATATAATTTGTTCTGGCATCCTCATGCTTGTATCCCTAGGCAGGTTGTAGGGTTCGTTTTCGGGTGCAAGCCTTTAACACGGTATCATTCGAAATATTTAGCTAACAATTATTTCAATGGCGGCTATTTACCGAGAAAGAAAGTTTGATTATAAAAATCAAGCTCTCCTTAAAAATACAAATTATTATTTACAAAGGAATTTTTATGCTTCCGTATAACAATACTTGTTATCCTCGACCACTACCCCAAGATCTTCAACAAAATTTGACAAATCAAAACAATAGCCTCGACACTCAAATGAATGTGGGTTCGAATATTCAATTTGCCAATTTCCCTGCCTATTAGCCAATACCCTATCAAGGAGTTTATCAATTTCAAGCCCAGCCTTACAATGGAACACAGAACCTTATCTAAGCCAATTTTAATTGCTATAACTATGCACAAACACAGAGCATTCCTCTACAGCAAAATCGTGTTTCAAAACCTCAGTCGATTAGCTTAAAGCAAAAGCGAACTGATGCAATTAGTGAGAGCTCAGAAAACAAAAAATCAAAACTTGAGTTAGACGTTACAAACAACAATGAACATGGCAAAGGGACTGAAAGATACTGCAATGGCACCGAAATAAAGTTTACATATATTCATGGAATAGCAGAGGGCGAAGCGACTCGCACATCCAGCAATGGCAACGTACTAAAATTTAAATTTAAAGATGGCAAACCAGAAGGCGAAGCCACTGAAACGTACTGTAATGGTGACGTAAAACTGTTGATATTTAAGAATGGGATACGACAACGGCACGAACCAGTACCCTATACTGCTCTCAGCGACTCTGATGATGATATCTAAATTCAAGGAAGAGTATAAAACAACTTAAGTAATACATGACATATTTTTTAGTTGCACCTACAAATGTTCTCATATAATGTATGGAGCGAATTGCAGAACTCGAAAAGATAGCCTTTTTAGATCTTTCCAAACGAAGGCAAAAACTATAAAAAGTTAAACCTGAAGGGTTTAACTTTTTATAGTTTTTCATCTTTGTTATAAAAAATCTCTCAAAATTTTGTTTTTTCATGTGTTGCAACTCTCTCTATGGTTAAAATTTTTATATGTGACGAATATGCCCTATAACCTACACCCCTTTTCAACTCCTAGCCTAATACTCAGCTTACATATGCTGTGTGCTTGTCACCAAGAAGCACCGCCTCCTCAAAAAGAGGCTGCAGTTGATGTCATCGCCACAACGATTGAGAAAAAAACAATCCCTGCTGTGTACGAATATGTTGGCTTCGCTAGAAGCTCGCATGAAGTCGAAGTACGTGCTCGGGTTGCAGGATATCTAAATTCAATTGATTATAATGAAGGTCAATTTGTCTCAAATGACCAACTGCTTTTCCAAATAGACCCTAGACCCTTTGAAGCTGCTCTAAATAGTTCCAAAGGTGACCTGGCAAAGCAAGAGGCTGTTTTGTGGGATGCAAAACGCTCAGTGGAACGATTGAAACCACTTTATGAACAAAAGGCTGCCAGCCGTCGCGATTTAGACACAGCTATTTCTCAAGAAGCCGGAAGTAAAGCTAACGTTGACTCAGGGAAAGCGAATCTTGTACAAGCAGAGCTCAACCTAGCTTATACAACAATACGTTCCCCTGTTGATGGTCTCGCGGGCGCGTCCAACTTCCGCGTCGGTGCTTTAATTATTACAAACGAATCACTCCTCACCACGATTTCTGTGATTGACCCAATTTGGATCAACTTTAGTATCCCCGAAAGAGACATTTTGCAATCAAATGGTGAACGCCTTAAGGGGACATTAAAATTCCCTGAAAATGAAGACTTTACGATCGAAGCCATCCTAGCTGATGGGAGCGTTCTGCCAAATGCGGGAAAAGTCAATTTTTTTTCTCCAACTTACGACCCGAAGACTGGCACTATGATGGCACGAGCTGAACTGCCGAACCCCGATGGAACCTTAAGACCGGGTCAATTTATTCGTGCACGGATCACAGGTGCTGTCAGGCCTGATGCGATTGTGATTCCACAAAGAGCTGTCGTTCAAAGTAAAAAAGGACTCTATGTTTACACCGTCAATAAGGAAAACCGAGCAGTTATCACATATGTGGATGCCGGCGAATGGGTCGGTGACCAATGGATCATAAAATCAGGATTGAAGACTGGCGATGTCGTTATTGCAGACGGTATTAATAAGATACAAGCCGGCAGTCTAGTACATATCACAAGTTTTATTAACAATTTGCATAACACTAAGTCTCAGGAATCAAGCGCTGCTTCAAATTTCAAATAAACCTATTAACATGTTCAAGCTAAGGTTTCTTAATCATTATGTTTGCAAGCTTTTTTATCGATCGACCCGTCTTTGCATGTGTAATCTCCATTATCATCACACTCCTCGGACTTGTTGCCCTACGTGCCCTACCCATTGAGCAGTATCCTAATATTACCCCTCCTCAAATTCAGATAGGTGCTGTTTATCCCGGAGCTGACGCGACAACTGTTGCGTTAAACGTTGCCGCGCCCATTGAACAGCAAATTAATGGTGTAGAAAACATGATCTATATGAATTCTCAGAATTCAGCCAATGGAGACATGAGTTTAACAGTGTTTTTTGAAATCGGTACAGATGCTGATATTGCTCAGGTCAACGTACAGAATCGCATCAACATGGCGTTACCACAACTTCCTTTTGAAACACAACAAATTGGTGTGACTGTCAAAAAACAAACGCCCAATATTCTTTTAGTTGTCACTATGCAGTCTCCTAATGGGACCTATGATGACATTGCACTTAGCAATTATGCAACAATAAATGTGGTAGATGAACTTCTGCGCGTTCCTGGAATTAGTGATGTCCAAATCGTCAATGCAAGAGATTATTCGATGCGACTTTGGTTAAGACCCGATCGTATGGCACAAATGGATCTTACAACTACGGACATCGTTGAAGCTGTTAAAGAACAAAATAGCAACTTTGGGATCGGTCAGATCGGTAGAACTCCTACAAGTGGACCTGTGCAGCTAACTCTACCGATTGCGACTAAGGGTCGTCTGTCAACTACTGAAGAATTTGAAAATATCATTTTGCGCGGAAATGAAGATGGGTCATTTGTCACGATGAAAGATATTGGACGCGCCGAACTTGGTGCACAAAATTATGATGTGGATGGAGAGCTTAATGGAAAAAATGCAAGTGTTATTGCGATCTATCAACAATTTGGTGCAAATGCACTTGATGTAGCTGAGGATGTAAAAAAGACCTTAGACCGACTCTCTAAGAATTTCCCTGAAGGAATAGTTTACCAAATCCCTTATGACACCACCAATTATATACGAAAGTCAATTGGAGAAGTCGTCAAAACAATTTTTGAAGCAGCATTCCTTGTGTGTTTGGTGGTCCTCATCTTTTTGCAAAGATTTCGAGCCACCATCGTTCCCATTCTAGCAATGGTCGTATCGATCGTTGGAACTTTTGCCGGGATGTATGTTCTCGGATTTTCGATCAACACCTTAACTCTGTTCGGATTAGTGCTCGCCGTTGGGACAGTCGTTGATGATGCCATCGTGGTCATTGAAAATATTGAACGCAATATTCGTGAGCTTGGGCTGTCAGCCAAAATGGCTGCTCATAAAGCAATGGAGGAAGTGTCTGGACCGGTCGTTGCAATTGTTTTTGTCCTTTGTGCCGTATTTTTGCCGGTTGCCTTCCTTGGGGGAATTGCAGGTCAGCTCTATCGTCAGTTCGCTATAACGATTGCCGTCTCAGTCGTTATCTCAGGAATTGTTGCTTTGACATTAAGTCCTGCCTTAGCCGTCATTTTACTAGAAAAAGCGTCAGCGTCCCCTTCGAGGCTAGGACAATGGTTTAATCGTCATTTTGATCGCTTAACTGAACTGTACATTGTAGCTGCAAAAAAAATACTTGATATTCCCCTGCTAGGAGGAGCTATTTTTATTGGAGTTTTAGCGCTACTTGGATTGTTAGTTTATACGACCCCAATGAGTTTTGTTCCTGAAGAGGACCAAGGGTACTTAATTGCCGCTGTGACTTTACCTGATGGAGCAAGTCTTCAACGTACAGAAAAAATAGACCAAGAAGTATACGAACTAGCTGCTCCCCAGCCAGGAGTTGAAAATGTTTTAGCTTTCTCAGGTTTTAGCATGCTAGATGGCTCAAATCGCCCTTCTGCAGGAGCTAATTTTATTACACTCACTGATTGGGATGTCCGAAAAGCTCCTGAGCTGCAAGCCCATGCTATTCAAAAGTCCCTTAGCCAAAAATATGCAAATATTCCAGAAGCGCAAATTTGGCTATTAAATCCACCAGCCATCCAAGGTCTCGGTACAGTGGGTGGTTTTGAATTTTGGATAGAAAGCCGCGGTGAAGCACAAATGGAAAAATTAGAGGAAGTTGTGGGAGGCTTTATCGCTAAAGCAAATAAGCTCCCAGAGCTCCAACATGTGATGAGTACAATTCAAGCGAACAATATGCAGCTTTTTGTGGATCTAGATCGGTATAAGGCACGTGCACTAGGAGTTTCTATTGCGGATGTTTTTCAAAGCTTACAAGTTCTTATGGGCTCCTTGTATATCAATGACTTTAATAAATTTGGGCGCACATTCAGGGTCACAGCTCAAGCCGAACCTTCCTTTCGGGCTAAAATTAGCGATATCGATGAAATTTATGTGCGTTCAAAAACAGGTCAAATGGTTCCTCTCTCTGCTCTGATAAAGGTCAATTATTCTAAAGGACCGACACTTGTGACCCGTTTTAACGGTTTTGCAGCTGGAAAAATTTTCGGTAGTGCCGCCCCAGGATACAGCTCGGGGGAAGCCATGAATGCCATGGAAAAACTCGCGGCGACAGAACTTCCGGAAGGAATGACCTATTCTTGGAGTGGCGAATCCTACCAGGAAAAAGCTACTGGTGGAAAATCTACAGGGGTTCTTATTGGTGGAATTGTTATGGTCTTTCTGATTTTATGTGCCCTTTATGAACGTTGGTCATTACCATTAGCAGTTATTTGCGCTATTCCTTTTGGCTTGCTTGGAGCCTTTTTGGCAATCTGGATTCGTGGCACGACCAATGATGTGTATTTCCAGGTGGGCCTTGTGACACTTATTGCCCTAGCTGCCAAAAATGCAATTCTTATCGTTGAATTTGCCCTTTTAAAATATCAGGAAGGACTTCCTTTAGCAGAAGCGGCTCTTGAAGCGGCAAAATTGCGATTTCGGGCTATCTTGATGACATCTTTAACCTTTATTTTGGGTGTACTCCCTCTCGTTTTTGCTCAGGGAGCCGGAGCGGCAAGCCGTCAATCTGTTGGTACGGGTGTTTTTGGGGGAATGATAGCTGCAACAATTCTTGCAGTGCTACTCGTCCCTCTTTTCTTTAAACTGATTGTGCAATGGACGGAAAATGGATCAAAGAAGAACCCTCATTAAATGCGTATGCTTCCTAACTTTTGTTTTTGCAATGCAATCATGCGTACTACATCCCCCTTATAGACCTCCACGCATGGAAATTCCTGATGGATGGCGTTTTGCGCCTGACACAGAACAAAATGATGTATTTGCGCATAAAACTGGACTTGAAGATTGTCTTAATTTCAACGAACTATGGTGGTTAAAATTTAATGATCCTATTCTTTCCAACTTAATAGATGAAGCGATCGTCTATAACCAAGAAATTAAAACGGCCATTTGCAGGGTCGAAGAATTTTATGCTCGCCTAGGGATTGCGCGTTCGCGACTTTATCCCCAGATCTATGGACGAGCCACTGCTACAAAGCAAGAAGCTTCTCTTGCTGGAATCAATGATGCTGCCATTCCTCAGGATACTAATGCAGTACTCCCTAAAGCTTGCCCCCCTATACCGCCACCAGATATAACACCCACACCAAAATTTAAACGTATTACAGATTTCTTTAGTTTAAATGTTACGCTTTCCTATGAACTGGACATTTGGGGTAGAATCTATAGTGCTACTGAAGCTGCTAGAGCTGAACTGTTTGCGCAAATCGATGTACGTCGTGGTGTTGTACTTTCCATTGTCACTGCTGTAGCACAGAGTTACGTGCAACTTCGGGAGTTCGATCAGGAACTAAGAATTGCTAAAGAGACTAAAAAGTCTTATATAGAATCTTATCGATTGGCAAAGTTACGTTTTGATGAAGGGTTTACTTCAGAACTTGAAGTTAAACAAGCGGAATCGCAAATTTTTCTTGCGGAAGCTCAAGTCGTACGCACAGAGCGTTTAATTGGTGAGCAAGAAAACCTCATAAGTATTCTCGTAGGACACCCTCCCACAGCAATTAATCGAGGTCTTGAAATAACAGAATGGCCTGAACCCTTTAACGTACCAGTAGGACTTCCTTCAGACCTTCTTTTTCAACGCCCGGACATTAGACGAGCTGAGCAAACGTTGATTGCTGCAAATGCGCGCATTGGGGTAGCACGAGCAGATTATTTCCCAACAATAAGTCTTACGGGGCTTTTTGGCTTTGAAAGTATGGAACTTAAGAATCTACTAAAATCAACATCCCGCACATGGCAGTATGGAGCTAATATTACCCAACCAATCTTTACTGGCTGGCTGATTACAAGCAATGTTGAAGCTGCTAAGGCAATTCATTGTGAAGTTTATTATGCATATGAAACTACTGTTCTGAATGGTCTTAAAGAAGTTGAAGATGCTCTGATTTTCCATAGAAAATCAAAGGAAATTTTCAATGTTCAAAATGAGCGTGTTGCGGTGCTCAGAGAGCTTCTTAAACTAGCTAACCTACAATATGACAATGGACAAACGGATTATCTCAATGTATTGGATGCAGAACGCAATTTATTTGATGCTGAATTGGACATGGCAAAAGCGCAGGGCGATATTTTTGTATCACTTATTGCGATTTACAAAGCCTTAGGTGGGGGCTGGGTAGATGCTGCAGATTGTGAAGCAATCTCCCATGAAACCGATGAAAGCACAACTAAAGGCAGGCAGTGGCATTGGCAATGGGAGTAAAGGGATTTAAAGACATAAAAGACTTAAGGAACTAGAAGGAAGTAAGGGACTTTAGACGGTCCTAGCAGGCTGAAGGCACGCCTTATTACAGACTAAGGCTAGGGTGTAATAAGGCATGCCTTCAGCCTGCTAGGACAGTCCCCTCTCTTAAGTCCCTTAGGTCTCTATGGTCGCTTAGGTTCCCAAATCTCTCAAGCTAACCCATCCTGCTTTTCATCTTTTTCATCTAGTAAGATTTGCAGTTTAAAGATTTCTTCTAACAATTCATTAGGCAATTGTTCCGACAATGACTCCGCTCCTGGAATATTGGAAAGAAATGCAAGCATTTCAGTAAGAGGTTTTATCGGAGTTACATCTTTCTTTTGAATTACTTCAACGGCCAAATTTTTAGCAATCTCACGCTTTTGATGAGGAAGCCATTTAGCCATGGCAGCTATATAGTTCAAATCCTCTAGATCTAAATTATTATTAAAATTTTGAGAAAAATTTATTGCTTCGTCTAATAGCTTAGTCGGAATTGAATGGATAGCAGGAATCGAACAAACAACGCTATAAAGAGGATCGGCATCCTCCTGATAGTCAACACTAAAAACCTGCTTCTTAACAAAGTCAAGAACTTCCTTTCGCCGTGTGTCATCTTGAATTTTAGCTAGCTCCAAAACTAAATCTATGAGGTCATCAAAATCAACAGAAAGCTCTTCATTCGAGTATAGTTCAAGTTCATCCAGTAAATTTTTTGCAGTTACGAATATCTTTTCTTTATACACTTCTTGCTCTTCAATACAAATCTTTGAAATCAATTTATTAAACTTCTTAGCAGACATAGCTGCATCTTTAATTAAATCTAGAGGATCTTGATCTTCTACATTCCAAAAAAAATTAATGTCAGATTTATAGAGTGACTTGCAGTGTTGAAGAGTTAACATACCATCAGATCTATGCTCTGGAGCAATTCTTTGTATTGATTTAAAAAGGAAATACAGAGGTAAAAGAGTTTTTTCATTATCCTTATTTCTGGCTTTACTAAAAATTTCTTTATCAACTAAAGAAAGAGCGCGCGACAAATCTCCTTTTAATGAAAAATCTTCCTCTTCCACATATTTTTTTAGGATTTCTAAAATGACAACTTCTAACTGTTTCCAAACATTTTCCCCAGTCCTAAGCTCTATAAAAAATTCAGCCCCTAAGCTTTGTATAATAAAATTTAAAATCCAGGCAACACGTATTCCATGAGTGTCGATACTTCTTGAAATATCGACAACTAATTTCGCTGATTCAATGGCTGATAAATTTTCACCAAAATAAAGCTCTGCCGTTTCAAAAGCTAATTCCCATATATCAGGTGAAACTTCGACTAAAGTCTCCATGAATGAACCAGGCAAGATCTCTCGTATGTTTTGGTAATGCTGAACGTCACGTTTAGGAATTTTTTCATGTTCAAAGATTTTTTTGCTCAATTCAAGAACAGAATATCTTTTTTCCGAGGGACAACTTTCTACAATATTTAAAAAAGAAGAGTATTCAAATGTATAACCCACTTTATTTAAATAACTATTCTTAATATCTAAAAAATATTTATATGCATCGTTTAGCAGAAATAAACCAAAATCCAGATCATTCTTATGAAGCATTTTTAGGCAGCTAGTGTAATTCGAACGGAAGTAAGAAGCCCCATCTCCGTCTTCTAAAATCAGTAATTTAGCATTTGCTAACTTTCTTTCTCCATCCTTATCAAACCACAAATTTCGAGCAGCAGTCAGGATCTCAATTTTCTTTGCCAGAAATGCTTTATCTAATTGTTCTTGTTTTTTTCTAAGATGAGGCGTAAAGCTAAATCCATAATTATTCAAATGTTTAGCGACTTTATCGTATTCATTCACTTCGTTAGGGCACTTGATGAGGGGAAAAAAGCTAGCCGCATTTTCCGCAACTCCAATCATGTCTTCTGATGCTTCACTTGCTAGCAAAATATGTTCCCAACAGCCATCATCAAGAGACTGAAGTTCCCTAAGTTTAGAAATGCTATTTACCATTTTTATGGAACACGAATCCACCTCACAATGGGATGTCAAAAACCGTAGCAAAATCGAATTTTTTTTTGAAGAAAGCTCATTATTTGTCATTTTAACGAAGTGTGTGGCAGCTTCTTGTCGTTTTCCAGGAGTAATAGTTTGAAGAAAATTATCCATTTCTTCTATTAAATTAGAAGGAATCGATTTTTGTATAATTAATTTCAATATTACATTTACACGCTCGTCAATATCAAAAAGCTTTTCTTCCGTAAATGTAAATGAATTGCGGCTAGCAGGATAAATTACATCAAAAAAATTAATAATTTCAGTAAAAGAATCTCTCCAATCCATCCTAAAGTTCACACCATCAACACCATAACACTGACCCAATTTTGACCCACAATCCAATATTTTTTTTGTTGCAACGGATCCCATCCCTAAGATAGCTCTTAATGGCCGTTCAATATTAGGAAAGCCCTCGGTGGTATCGATGGAACTTAAAATGGGAGCGATGGTTTTCAGAAATTCAAGCCTTTGATTTGCTGGAATAAGGTTTGTGCTTGGCATATAGTTATGGATTGGCCATCCAAGTTCAGCTACAAGCATGGCGAATTCCGTTATCTCGTCAGAATTCATATCAACCAGATAAGGTAGGCAGTCTCGACGAAAATTTTCCTTAATTTCTTCGTTTCCTACTACGTTTGGATAGGCTTGTTAACTGCCTTAACCATCCCCATTCGCTGATTTTTTGGAAATTTCTTTAACAAATCCTCAGCTTTAATCTCTTTAATACAAAAATAACTTGGACGTACTTTATCTTTAAACAGTAAGTCATCAGTGATGGTACGGATCTCCTCTAACGGCACTGACAACTCATTTTCTTTATTTATCCCTAGACCTGACTTTTCTAATGCAATCAAAGCTTTTTCCTCATCTGCAGTCAACTCTGTGTCATTATCATCTAACAAGGAGTGAACTTTAATGCAGCATTCTAAATTTAAAATTATCTCATGTGGTAGGTATTGTATTTCTTTAGAATGCTTAGACGATAGTAGAAGTTTGGTAGCCTGAAGAAGTCCAGAGCGTGATTCGTCAGAAAATTGCTCAAGTAAATCCAATACATCAGCTAAATTTTGACCCTGAGAATCATCAGCTAAATTGATATGAAATAACCTTTCGGCCATAACAGCAGTCTTTAAACTTGCATCGTCTAAAGGCACTGTAATTTGCATTTCCTTTAAGCCAGTCCATAACGCATCGATCTCTGCTTCGATTCCATCTTGCTCTGAACAACACTGAAAAAAAAATGATTTAACAGTCTCAACAATAGCTAAAATACAACCCCATAGAGTAGGGTTGTATTGATAAACATCAAAGGTAATTATTTGCTGCTCCTATATTAGGGATTCTTCTTATTTGTTTGTTTAAGAGTGTCCATTCTCCGCTTTCATCGTTACCGATTTTTGATTTGAAATTTACCCATTCAGCATGCGTCATCGTTTGTTGTGAACAAAAGGATGCATTTAAAGATATCGACATATAGTGCCTTATTTAGATTTATAAAAAGAATTTTAACATACATTTATTAAAAACACAAGGCCAAATCCAAATTTTTTCCTTTTGAATATTATGTTTGAATTTAATAGATAAAAAAAATATAATAGGGAAAAAAATATGATTTAGAGGTTAACAAATATGAATTTTAACAAAGTAAAAGATTTACCTTTGGAAATACCTGAATACGTTAATGAACGATTCAGCTTTAACTATTGTGTTTCACAATTAGGAAATAAAGAATTGAAACTACGAATTCATAAAAACTTTATCATCTATGCAGAATCAAGGGGTTTTTATTCTTTTGAACAGATACAAAAAAAGAATGATAATTTTGAAAAAACCTTAGACAATCCACTTGATATTATTGAAAATAAAGTTAAAACAATTTTTAAGATGACGGTAGCTCATCTTTACAGAAAAGTTGATTTAGGTGAAATGAAAGTTGCAATTGGTGGAAATGTTTCCTCAGATGGACTTGGTGACTATTTTCAGATGCTTTTTATATCGTCTCTTCTAAAAGAAAAAGTCCCCTCACTTGTTACAATGGTTCATACTAATCTTGGACAAAGAGGGATAAATTTAACGAAACCTGATGAATGTGGGATCGATTTAATTTGTATAAATGAAGAAGATTATGAGCAGAAAAAAGTTGAATCCCATTTAAAAAGCGCCGACTTTGTTCTTTCAATCCCTCATGGAAAACTTCCAAGCCATTCGAGCCAAAAGCACTTATTTATTGATGAATATGGAATGGAAGGGGCTAGTCGAAAATTAGGTCTTGGCCTCATCCATGGCACTGACATGGGCATTGCCATTAAGCAACCTCTTCGTAATTCAAATCTTGCTAATATAGCTCATACTTCATTACGTGAACATCTCCTCGAAATAAACAATCCATTTTTTGTTAGCTATTTGAAAGACAAAAATCGCTATGGTTTTATTGGAGAAGCTCATCGAGTTGCATTTATTATAATGGCCTTAGCATCATGTCCTGAAGGCATTTCAAAAGTAGATATTATTACCACCTTCAGCAAACTTGAGAGAAAACTTTTTGATCCGGATGTGCTAAATGAGTTAAATGTTGGAAAAATACAATTATTTAAAATGGATAAAGAAAATAATAAACTTATTCTGCATGAAGAGCTGATACTGAATGAAAAAGAAGGGAAAATAGTTCGTATTTTTGATCCTTTTCCCCTAATCAATGCAGATCTAATGTTACTAATGAAGGAAAGCAATTCACTAATTGGATGTACTGGAGATCTTTCTTTTTCTGAAGTCATTTCACATGACAAGCTTCCTTTATATCAAACAATGGGACATAAAGAGTCTTTTTTTAAGGATATCACTTACATCACAGGTGTTTTGCATCCGGAAAAATTTCCACATTTACATCAATTTTTTGAAAATACACATTCTCTCTTTTCTCTTCCAAAAAAGGATCTTGAAAAAATTGATGTTTTTTCTAGAAAAAGCTTAGAAATAGGACGTGACTGCCAAAATCCTTTATTGATTGATGAAAGTAAACTATTTTGTGCAAAAATTCAAAAACAATATAGTTCTAATGAAATTCTTGTCGATTATTTGATGCGAAAACTTTCTCACTTAAAACATCCAAATTTAAAAAGTGCCGAAAAAGAGATTCTTACCAAGCTTCTTAATGGCAATGATGAGACACTCATTAATGCTTGCAAAAACCTGAAAGAGATAATTGAACCCTATAATCAAATAATCTAAAAGTTTCGATTTTTTCTGCTTAAATTTATAATGCGCCAATCTGGTGTAAAGCAAAACCCCCAGAAACAGCCACTGTTTCTGGGATCAAACATGAGAAACAAAAAACTCGCCTTTTTATTCTATTTTTTTACGGCATAGGTTTTAACATTTTTCATTTTAACCAAAATTTTGGATATAGCAAAAGTCCCACTGTTAGGTCCTTTAAAGTGATGATTTCCATTTCCTTAATATCCAGCTCATCCATTACACCAAAAGCTAAAATTAAATCAGCCAAAGCGAATCCATAAACATTTTTAACTGCTGCTGCAGGGTATATTCTCCCATCTTCTACAATAACATCTTTATAGGCTTCAGTTCGACGTTAGATAGCTTCTAGGAGTTGAATTTTATTGTATTCCTTACCACTTCCTATTGAAAAATGGGGTACTTTTTCAATGTCTAAAAAAATAGTTTTTGGATTAGCAATCTTGCTTAAAATACATTTAGGAAAGTCTTTTAAAGAGTTCTTAACGTAAAGCACTTCTGTTTGAGCCTCATTTTTGGAAAGAGGAATTGGCGGAAATTGTTTATCGTCTTTGTTCTCCATTAATTGAAGAATGCGGCTAAACAAGTCAAATTTTTTCATCCATACAAAGTATTCATTGTCACATTGAGCTGTCAGCTTGAGGTCACCAAAATTTAAATCCACGGTAACCACACTATTTGGATCCACTTGCTTAATATTAACTGCGGAAATAAATTCCACAATGCTTTCTTGTTCTTCTGTAAGCACAAGAACCTGTAGCTCCCCTTTATCATGTAATTTGTGCAGGAGTTTTTTTGTTTCTTGAATTCCCCCCCCCTTGATTCTCTGACAAATCCTCTAATAATATCGAGTGAATATTTCTTGGCTTCTTTAAACAATTTTTCTACAGCTTTAATCATTTGAGAGTCCAGATCGATGGTATAAGGAAGAATTTCAACATCGGTAAATACAGAATTCACAAACTTGTTGTTTGTAATATCAACATCGGCGATATGCAATTCTATTTTCTGAGATTCAAATTTGAAAGCAGCCCGTCGCTCAATATTTTGGTTTGATAATTCTACGCTGAATAAATTTAAGTAAGGGATGCAAGCTAAAAACAAACCGACAGCCATCGACGGTATTTTTGTATTCATAGTGATTCCTTTATCTTTTGTTTCCTTAATTTCGGCATTACTGATAGATCATTGCATTACTCTACTTTTGAGTACGCGAAATAAAAATAAATTTCTAGTCAAAGGATTTTTTAATTAAAATAATTTATTTTATTGGAGGATAAAGCAAATAGGCCAATTCCGATAGAACTTCTATAAGCCGCATAAGCAACAAAAATGTACTTGCTCGCTTACTTCTGCCCTGAGTATCATCAGATAAATGGTATTAAATAACTTTTCGCCCATAACTGCAGGCTTCGTCTAAAGGAACTGTAATTTGCATTTCCTTCAAACCAGTCTATTACGCATCGATTAAAAAAACGATAGCATATTAATTCGATTTCTTGTTATAATATTGTGTATTAAAATAAATACACAAGGTATTTTCCATGATAGTTTCAAATCCTTATTTAAAGATAAATTGTAATTTATTAAATTTAGAAATATCGCCCTTGGAAAAACAATGGCTCCTACTCGAAGAATATTGTGCTTCAGAGAAAATATCGCTAGATATAGATCGCAGTATGACCTTTCCCATAATGGTCGCCATTGGTTATAAAAATGCAGAACTTTGCCGCTCGCTCCTCGCTTTAGGTGCAGATTTTGAAACTCACGATTCCAACGGTCTTACACCTCTTTCACATGCTATTCTGACAGGCTTTCAGGATGCAATTCCGTTACTTTTAGAAGCCGGAGCCAACCCAAACAAGGCATCCCTCAACTTACCTCCTTTATTTATAGCTGCCCTTATCCCAAACTTAGCAGCATGTGAACTACTTTTAGAATATAAAGCTGATGTCGATGCAATAGATATCGGGCCGCTCTCACCACATCTAAAAAAATTATTTGCCCGAGCAGCAGAAATCCAAGGAATCCCTTTGGAAGAGATAATAACCCCGAAAGTAGCATCACAGGGAACCGGAGCAACAGCTCTATATCTAGCTTGCTCAACTAACAATTTTGATCTGGCTGAATTACTGATTAAACATCAGGCAAAAATAGAAGTTGTCAGCAATCTTGCAGGGGAAGCTTTTGATACAGCATTCGCAAATAAAAATGTACGCATTTGCAGATTACTGCGCGGAAGAAAAGAATTGGAACTCTCAAAAAATCCTCTCGATATAGAGAACATTTTACTCTTCAGTGCAATAAATTCAGTAAACTCTTCAGAAACAAAATTTCTTATCGATATAGGTGCAAATATTAACTTAAAAGATGAAAAAGGAAAGACACTTCTTCACACCTTCACAACAATGAAAAATGGTCTTGAAAAGGTGAAACTCCTCATCAATTTTGGGGTGGATGTAAATATTAAAGATGATAATGGAGAAACCGCTCTTTATATAGCAATATTATTAAAGAAAATTAGTGAAATCAAATTGCTGATCGCTGCCAACGCTGATGTTAATGTAAAAAACCTTAAAGATTCCACGCCTCTTCATGAAGCCACTTATGGCGGAAATCTAGAAATCGTAAAATTGCTCTTTGCTGCGGGTGCAGATGTTAATGCGAAAGATAGTAAAAAAGAAACCGCTCTCCTCATGTCCACAGGAAGAAATTTCTCCGAAATCACTGAGCTATTGATTTCTAGTGGAGCGGATGTTCGAGTGGTATCGCAAGAGGGTGTAACTCCCCTTCTCAATTTTTGGCTTTTTAACACTCAATTGTATGAGCCCGCCAAAATACTGATTAAAGACGATGGGCTGACTCCAAAACTCGTTGAATTACGCATGCTGGGGCATCGATTTTCTTTAAAAAATGAAATTTTCAGCAGTTTCCATACATCTATCACCTTCCCTGCATTGATCTCCACCATAGAGCGGTTTATTGAAACATATCCAGAGAGCAGACCCTTAATAACAGACCAAACAGTTCCAGCACTAGCCAACGCAGTCGATCAAACCGTGACACCCCAAAAATATACTGAAAGACTTCAAAAGGGAGAATTAGTTGCTTTACAAGTCGGCTGCATTAATCATGCTTGCAGTGCAGTTCTCTACAAAGACAAGATTGCACTTGGGAATCAAGGACTTCAACTAAATCAAACGCTAGAACCAGGTATCAGATTTTACAAAATCCATGCAATGGAATCTGTACAAGAAGCAATAACTTTACTTGTTCAAGCGAAAAGAGATCACTTTATTGTTCTTGATCCTTTAAATCAAAAAACAGTTAAGGAACAAGTAGCAGGACTTCAAGATAAACAAATGCTTTTTTTTGAAAAAGGAATTCACGAGTTGTTGAAATTAGATCAAGTGCATTTCATAAAATTACCAAAGCAAAAAACCGGAAATTGTGGTTGGAAAGGCGCCAAAATGACTTTAAAATCTATAGATTTTTTTCTTTATGGAAACATTCATATGAGCAAAGAAATTTTAGACTTTGATCGTTATTTGTCAGTCCAAAGTATTGAATATCTGGAAAAGGAACCCTTATTTCAAGAGCTCCTTTCCTGGGATGATCTCAACCATGACCTAGTATTTGCATGTGCAAAGCGAACTAAAGAATACGCGTGTAGGAAGATTCTGGAAAGAAAACCTCATCTCATTAACGCCTATAGCACTGTATCCAATGGGAGCCTTCTGCGCCGCGCTGTGCTCCAAGATGCCGATGATCTGGTTATTTTTTTGCTGGAGCAAGGGGCTGATCCCCATGTTAAAGATGCAATAGGATGGGCTCCAATACACTATGCAGCTGGTTTAGGGAAAAGAGAAATCGCAAAATGTTTGTTGGATCATGGAGTACATGTAGATTCACGAACATCTGCTGATCTCATAACACCTTTGATCTCGGCTGCTGGAAGAAATCAAGGTGAAATGATAGATTTCTTATTGCAAAAAGGGGCGGATGTAAATCTTGTAGATTATAAGGGACAGTCTGCACTCCATTACGCCGCTGAAAGAGGGTATTTAAAAATTTGTCAAGCCCTAGCGGGGCATGGGGTCGATTTTAGCACAAAAGCGAAGGACGGTTCAACACCTCTTTCATTAGCGACGTTGAATAACCATGAAAACATTATAGAATATTTTGCCCAATGAAAGTAGATAACTAGAAATAGAATTTGTGGGTTAAAGAGCGATATTTACTGATAGTGAGAAGTTGAATGAATCGTAATTGAAGCTAAGCGACAAGAATATATTTTTCGATACTCTCTTGTCTCAAATTTTGGATCTTTGTATTCTGACAAGATGAAACCCTACTATTTAGGCCCTATCAGCGACCATTTTGATGGAGAACGGTTTTTTAACCCGTGGCAAAAACGCTCTCATTCATTTTGGTCTTTTTTGCGTTGGCGACTTCATGCAAATCCCAAGCCTTGGCCTAGGCATATCACCAGCTTTCTGGATACCCCACCAATTTGTGTCAAAGGTTCTAAGCTTCGCATTTCGTTTGTAGGGCATGCAACAGTTCTTATTCAAACTCAAGGCATGAACATTTTAACCGATCCAATTTGGTCTAAAAGAGCAAGTATGTTCAAGCGTATTGGCCCCAAACGCATTGTAGAACCGGGCATTCGTTTTGAGGATTTACCTAAAATTGACTTAGTTCTCATTTCACATAACCATTATGATCATCTTGATACTCCTACTCTAAAAAAGCTCTGGGATCGAGATCAGCCTATTGTCATAGCCCCACTTGGCAATGACACAATCATACAATCCGCTTTTCCTGAAATTATTGTTTACACATTAGACTGGCACGAAAGTAAGCATGTTGGAAACATTTCAATTCACTTAGAACCTGCTCAACATTGGTCTTCTCGGTTTATCACAGATCGTGATAAAGCACTTTGGGGGTCGTTTGTAATTGATACTCCATCAGGAAAAATCTTTTTTGCTGGTGATTCAGGATATGGAAAAGGAGAACATTTTCGCAAAATTTTTCAAAAATTTGGTTCTTTTAGATTTGCAATGTTGCCCATCGGAGCTTACGAACCACGTTGGTTTATGAACTATGCCCACATGAATCCTGAAGACGCAGTCTTAGCTCATTGTGACCTAGGTAAGCCTTATACGATGGGAATTCATTTTGGCACTTTTCGACTTTCAGATGAAGGTTATAGAGATCCTATTCATGATTTAGAGCTTGCTAAACAGAAGCATCAAGTTGGGCGTTTTAGAGCATTAACCATCGGGGAAACTTGGGAGGTTCCTCAGTAATTCATGAAAAATGTTTCATTCAATTTTATTTTTTTGTTAAAACATAAACTTTCACTCTATTCTCTACAATTTTTGCTTTTATCATTTATTAATGCTGCTGCTACAAATAATATTTTACTTGTAGACCTAAACTTTCACTCAAATTTCCATATTATTCACTTAAATAAAGGCATTGATATCACTTAAAACTAAACGAATTAAAGAACAGGCCAAAGCATCCGAACTATCGCAATATATCACACACGCCTTAAAATTTTAAACTCTGAAGGAGAAAGCTACCTAAGTGAAGAAAAATTTGAATTATGAAATGAAGATTTTTCCTCCGCCCATGACGCGCTCTTAGAAATCGATTTAACCGTCATTCCTACCGAAAATTTTCAATCTTTTCATCATTTTAGGAAATCCTCTATTGACTCAATTTTCGAAATAGCAGTACTAAAATTTAATCAACTTCAATATTCCGACAGTTTATCATTATTTATTCTACTTACTATATTTAATCCTGAAAATTCCGATTTTTGGCATCGTTCTGGCATCTTAGCACAGAAGTGTGAAAAGTATGATTTAGCACTAAGACTATTTCGTGCCGCAATAGCATTTAATCCATCGCTATTAGAATCTTTAATTTTTTCTATTGATTGAGATATGAAGCCTGAGGCATTAACCGCTTATGCCGAAGCAATGAAAATTGGAGAAAAAAATGAAATTACGGATGAGTTGAAAAAAATGCTTTCAACTTATGATACGATTTTAAAGGCATCCTAAATTAGGAGGTTTTTACATGGACGCTACTAATAATCATGTTGGAGTTACCTCAGCTCAAACAGCTCAAGTGGGCCAATCTTTTAAAGAAATAGCTTCAAAAGGGTTCGATGCTTGTAATCTAGTTGCGCTTGATTGTCAAGCGTTCGGAACTTTAACCCTCCCAGCTTTGAATCGGGAGTGATGCTTCTTGAGAGAAAAAACGACGTGAT
The DNA here is from genome assembly GCA_013813265.1 of Parachlamydiaceae bacterium. Classification (GTDB taxonomy): domain Bacteria; phylum Chlamydiota; class Chlamydiia; order Chlamydiales; family Parachlamydiaceae; genus JACCRY01. The sequence continues at coordinate 463 of JACCRY010000045.1, read as the reverse complement.
TTGTAACATTCATACATGAATCTAGCTATCGCTTTTTACGTTTTCCAAAGCTTTCGTTTAAGTAATGACTAAGCACAAGTCCTTATACAAAGATAACAAAGCAAACAGAACGAAAATAAATAGTTCTAAAGGGTGGACACAGCGTAATTTTATTCGTTATGAATAAAAAAGCGAGGCTATTCCTCAACAAGTTAGCGTTAACGAACCTGTAACTGGACATTATGATCATGCTATTCATGTAAACGTTTTTTTGAAATGAATCGCGTGCTTCTTTCACTGCTGCCGCAGCTCTGTCATCTTATTTGTCCTTCCCCCACGTTCCGCTATCGCTGCACGCGAGACGATTGCAAAAGTCTTTTGAGTTCAATTTAGCAATTCTTTGCAAAAAAATTACAAAAAAATTATGAAAATTCAATTCTAGCGATCTAAAAAGCTGTGGTTATTTTTTTGAAAAGCAAAGTGT
>JACCRY010000044.1 GCA_013813265.1 Parachlamydiaceae bacterium | reverse complement strand
ACACTTTGCTTTTCAAAAAAATAACCACAGCTTTTTAGATCGCTAGAATTGAATTTTCATAATTTTTTTGTAATTTTTTTGCAAAGAATTGCTAAATTGAACTCAAAAGACTTTTGCAATCGTCTCGTGTGTAGCGATAGCGGGACGCGGGGTTGAATACAGTAGCAGAGCCGCGGTAGTCGGCGACAGAAGCACGTGATTCAAGTTATTTTATGCTCAATTCTCAGTTTAAACAATCATTTCTGGCATTTCCAGCCTAAAACACGCTTTTGGTACTGAATGTAGCCTAGAATGTAGTTTATATAACCTCAAAAACGAGTTCCTTTTTTGTTTTTTTCGACTTTCTGCTAGAAAGCCCACGCCATTTCTGATAACCTATCATTTGGTTTATAAAGTCCTTAATGAGGTTTGATTATTTTATGCTGACATCTCTTTTTGGAAACAAAAATGTGGAAAGAATTCTCATTTTTCTTTTTGTGAATGGAAAATGTTATGGAACTCAGCTTCATCGCCTGCTAAAAGTGCCACTTACACCTTTGCAAAAAGCCTTGAATCGGCTTGAAGTCGGTAACATTATCACTAGCTACTACGAAGGCAAAACACGTTTGTATCAATTTAACCCCGCATACCCTTTCATGACAGAGCTAGAATTGTTGCTTAAAAAAGCTTACACATTACTTTCAGCCCACGATAAGAAAGAATATTACGTAACAAAGATAGAGTATGGAGCCCAATCGCTGAAGCTAGAAAGTAAAACCCAGGTGGTTTTGGCGTTTTGGAAAAAACTGGTGGGGATAACTCAGCTCACCTTTAATTCAAAGGCTAAGTCGGAAGAGCAACCTTCAGGGCGAAATGGCAGAGGTAAAGGCGAAGTAGAAAGTGTTAAGGTAGACAGCAATGTCTTGATTTTCAATGAGAGGGGAACTTGGCAGAGCAATGAAGGTACCCAGATGGCATTTAGCAATGTGTTTCGATGGACTTTAGATCGCAAAGCAGGGTTGATCTCTTTAGAGCATTTGCGTCGAGGGCCTGATCACCCTGTCTTTCTCTTTAATTTAACACCTACGGGGAAAAACTCATTATCTCCTTTGGATTCACATTTATGTGCAGGGGACACTTATTTTGGTCAGATACATTTTGATCAACAGGGCCTTCGGTTAAATTGGCGAGTCATTGGACCTTCAAAAAACGAGGAAATGGATTACTATTACATGTAATAAACGGTCATTAAATAACATAAAGCACTAAATCTATTACTAGTACTAGCTCGACCATGGAGTTCGATCATCGATCATTTAATGTATTCTCGAAGCTACTTTCGTTAGAAGACTTCTCGTTAAATACTTGATATTTAAATTAATTGTATTAATGTTGCGCATAATTATTTTTTTTGGTATACTAGAATTAAAATCTAATCAAAATTTATTAATTGAAGATCATAAGGTAAAAAATTATGTACAGTATTGACCAAAACCATGGAAACATTCAATTTAATCCGGCCTCAACAAATGCTCTTATCTTTACTGCTGAGCCAAAAGAATTGAGCGTCGGAGAAAGCATGAAGCAATCGATTGCTGAAATGATGCAAAGAAAGATGCTAGAAGAAATCAATATAAAGCAAAGTTGTACTCAAAATACAATCCTATTTTTATCTTCAAAATATGATTTTGGATCTACTTTAAAAGTTTTGCCAGTAGAACTTTTATTTAGCATTTTGATTTTAAAAGAATCCTTGGAAGAAAAAGAATTGAATTTAGTTAAAAAAGGAAATGGAAAACAGATTGCCGAATTGTTGGAAAAAAGTTGTAAGGCGCTTATGGACGAGTTATTTTTGAAATCAGTGTTAATAGCTCCCCGTGAAGATCCCACTCCCAAAACTTTTGCTCCAATAGATAAACTAATTAATGAGGAAGCGTCCCAATTTTCTCCTTTGAGACTAGTTGCTACGGAAAAACGCGTTATAGTTGAAGAGAAAACTGAAATTTTTTGCCTAGAACCAAAGCCTTCACTTAAAGACAAAGAAGAGGAAAACAATTGCTTAATTCAGTAGATTAATTTATAAAAATATGAAAATAAATAATTTTAAAAAAAAGGAAATAATATGTATCAAGTTCACAGCACTAGCCAAAGCCCGCCTAAGCCCCCACAGATTAATTTTAACACAGATTTTGGTTGTCTTAGCAATTCATTCATAAAAAATGAATCGGGTTTAAAAAATTCAATGAGTAAAATAATGGAAGAAATAGAAAGTAAAAATATCATGGAATTATTTTGTTGTAAAGAAGACAAAAAAGATTTCAGTGACGATAGCCTTTTTTTGTGTGCACGATATGACGTCAATTCATTAGTGAGTAAGCTACCAAAAGAACTTGTGTTTGTAATTTTGGAAGTGAAACAAGCAGTTAATAACAAAATTTTTTTAAAAAAAATGGAAAAAAATTTAGGTTGTTTTATACCAAAATTCCTTAATTTTTCTGAAACATTTGATACTACACTACTTTCTCTTAAGAAGAACGCACTTATGAATGAAATAAATAATGAACTAGAATTATCTGTTAGTCGCCTTAAAGTGGAAACCTTGGATGTAATCTGCAAAAATCAGGATTTCGAAAATGAGAGTGGACTTTCAGGTGAAGTTTATTGCAGTCATGAATTGGGTATATTTAGCGATTCAGAATCTGAAATGAGTGAAATTTCTGAAGAAAGTGATGCGATAGCACTTACTGAAAAATCGAAAGAACAGGATAGTAGTTGCCAAATTCAGTAATGTGTAAGAATCTGTAACTGGACATTCCGATGTCGGCATCAGATTGTCGCAGTTACAGGTTGCTAACGCTAATTTTCCAGACCCTATGGATTTTTGCATCCCGAAAATCAATTGGGATTGTCTTATCAGAAATTTCAGTAAAGCGACATTCGGGAAACTCACTTTCATCGAGAACAAATTTACGTGAGTTTGTACTAAAATAAATAATACCTTTCTCAGCCAGGAGCTTTAATCCTTTGGTGAGTAAAGAGATGTAATCTTCTTGGATGTCAAATAGCTGCTCCATTTTTTTGGAACGTGAGATTGTCGGTGGATCAATAATGATGATGTCGTACTTATCACCCGAGCGTATTTCATCATTTAAAAATTTTAAACAATCAGCCCTGATAACCGGGTGATTATATAAGGAAATTTCGTTTAACGTAAAATTCTCTTTACCCCACTCTGTGTACGTGTTCGACATGTCGACACTTTTTGTGAAGATAGCTCCCGCCATTGCTGCTTGTACACTAAATGAACAGGTATAGGCAAAAAGGTTGAGAACGCGCTTTCCTGCTGATTGCAATGCTACAAGATGTCTCATTTCGCGATGGTCAAGGAAGAGTCCTGTATCCAAATAATCCACCAGATTCACTTTTAATTTTACACCATATTCTAAAACTGGGAAAAATTCATTGGTAGCTCCGAGCTTTTCATACTGCCTTGTGGATTTATTCTTGGAGCGAATGCGCCAATAAATGTCTTTTTCTGTAGCTCCTAAGAGTGTGTTAAGAATTTTAGCCGTTTCTTCAATTAGCTCTTGAGGGGGTTCATCGCTTTGGCGAGTGGGAGAAAAATAATGTACGCAATAACGACCCGCATAGAAATCAATAGCGAGGGGGTAATGCACCACTTCGCGGTCGTAGATACGGAACGCATTTGTCAGAGATCTTTTGGCCCACTTTCGGATGTGTCGATAGTTCTTCCTGATCGAATTAGCAAAAGGAGAGCTTTTATCTTCTCCTTCAAGAATTTGAGGTAGTTCTAGTCGTATTTCATTCATATTTTTCCTTATTATGCTGGTTCAAAATTCCTAAAGCACTAATGCAATGGCCAACGCTGAAACATTTTGTATGGAAAAGAATGATTAAATCCAAATTTTACCCTAACTTGAAGAACTATTACGCGTGCCTTATTGTCAGGCCTGACATTCTGACATTTGCCACAAATGCCTTTTAAGGTATTGCTACAAGCAAATATCATCTACATGTAGAGATGATAAACAAAAGGGACAATGATTGCGATAGCTTCCATTCCGTAACGGCAAAACATGCTTTTGACAGACAGCACATGCAAAATTTGTATTTCTTCTTTTTTACCCATTCCATACCTTCTTGGTTTGTGTTTTTTAAACAAAACTTCAAGAAAGTAGGATTCCGTTTCTTCTTACTGTAGGGGCTAACATATTGTTAGCGTGAAAACAGCCACCGGGCTTATCTAAACTAGGGACAAATTCACCGCTGTTCCTAGTACACTGTAAGGTAAATCCGTACCTCTGCCAATTTTACTTACCCAGTTGGTATCTTTATATGGCCACTGTAAGGCGGCTTCGAAGCCACCTTCCGCTGATATGTGTAATTTTAGACTCACCGACTTAGGCGTCGTCTCCTAGGAATGGGTCAGTTTTCTCTGATAAATAATTTTTTTGACCATACTACTCCTTATGAGAAAGTTGTTAAAATGTTCTTACCAATCACTGCGATTGAGATTGGCGTGCAACAGTCTTCTAAAATGTTAAAAGGTTAACGCGCGTAGATCCTCATCCATCAATGCAAACAATCATGGAGATATTCTATCTTTTTTTTGTTATAGTCATTGTAGAAACCTGTTGGATCTCTATGTAAAATTATAAGTGAAGGACAAACAGTGTCATCACCAAGTGCTATTTTAAGTAGATCAATAACGTCTTGTTCCTTGATAATCTGATCTGAAGGCAAAACTAATATTATAATCGTTTCTTCTTCTAAATCTTTTTCCTTTAAACAATTACTTATCTTTGGTACGAGAAGATCGACGCGACTATAAGTTTCCAAAACTAAAACTCTTTTTGTTCCATCTTTAAAAGATTCTAAATTTTTTGATTCAAATTTTAATGATCTGCCTAGAACGTTTTTCAAGTAGCGAGTTGTTTCATCAACAGTTTTTAAACCAACTGCACTTAGTGGATCGCTTAGATAGGACAAAACGATGTTCGCTGTTTTTGTTGTTGTAAAATCCATGTTCTCAGTTATTTTAGTTGCTATAAAATAAATCAGATGGCCTGTACCCATAAGACAACAACCTAAAAGAATTGATAAAGCAACATATACTTCTTTTGTTAAAGTGTCTTCAGTAAATTTATTTTCAGAAGTCCCATTATCATTTTGAATCAGTGTTAAAGGGTCAAATAGACGGTCGGTTAATGAATAAGCATAAGATACTGCTGTGGTCATAAGTTTCTCCAAAGTATTAGATAATTTTTTCCATGCTCAACATAGCCCCTAATTCTTACTAATCGAGAGAGTCTACAAAGTGTAAAAAATTGATTGATTTATTTCAATCAAATAAATTAATAAACTCAAATTACATTAAATAGCATTAATTAAAAACTATTATTTGCGAGTCGTAGAAAGCAAAGCCAGGTCAAAGTTCCAGTATTATGCCTCTAACGCGCGTTCTTTATAATAAGTTTCAAGTTCATTTACTATGGCTACGGACTTCCATGGAAGTTTGTTCAAATCTGTTGCTTTGAAAAGCATAAGATCATCTTCAAGAAGCCGGCTTAAATGTCGATAGGGGTCAATTTCTTTGGGATTGAGCGAAAGTTCATGAAGAAATTCCCATAGCTGTAGATACAGGGCCACCTGAATTTTTTTGGTAAAAACATCAAGTTCAGGAGGCGCAGTTTTCATTTTTTCAGAATGTTGTTGGAGGATTAATTGTTGCACTGGATGAGCAAGAACTCGACCCATTGCGCTACAATAGTGAAGAAGCTTTTTTTCTGGATTGTTCAGTTTTTCAGCTTCCAGTGCCTTCTCACTCCACTTATCGAATACTTCTTCCATTTTGGTTGAAAGCAATAGACTTGCGCTATTACAAGTGCTAACCGTGCCGTTCAGCCACTCCTTGTCAAGGGCTATGAAGGGGTAATTAACAATTCCATCCATGAGCTGTTCTTGAGCTCTTACAAGTAGATCATAAGAAGAACTGCTAAAGGATAGGTGAGTAAAAAAACTAGAGATGCTTTCCGAAAAGTCGTGAGGTACTGTATTCTGAAACGCTGCATCAGAGATGGCAAAGCACAGTGCTTTGTGAGCTTTCAAAAATTCCATTTTATTCTCTTCAAAAACTTGACGTTTCATCGCAAGAAGATACCGCGCTTTTTCAACTAGGGGCCCCTTTGGATCAAGCTCCTGAGCAATTTTTAGTTGTTTTTCATAGAGTTCAGGGAAATGCTTAAGACGTTCCGGTCTATGAAGACATTTTGGGATCAACATATCGGATAATGCCCATCCATTATGTTGTAAAGGGTGTGGATATCCAGTTTGCGTTGACTCTATGACAAGGTCATCAGATTGAAAAATGCTAAAACTGCACGTTCTACGGTCGATTTGGAAAGAGGCAGAAACGTGAAAACATTGACCTGGAAGCGGTTGAAGTTTTTGTGAAATGGTCGCAAGTTCTGCTTGTTGATCTACAATGAATTCTCTAGGCGTTTTTAAAACAAGTTCTCTAGCTTCCAATGGAGAAAGCAATTTGTCTTTTTCAAGTAATTTAAAGATTTTTATTTGATAAAGCTCAAACGTCTTTTGTTCTATTTGATAACTAGGAAGAACTGCTTGACCTAGAGTTGAAATCTTTTGCAAAGCAGCCGTTGATTCTGGAGGAGATTGCAAAGTAGAAGTCATTTTTTTTTGATCATACTTTTCAATCGAGAATTTCAAAGAATTGATAGGTAGAAAAGCATTTCGGGGGAGCTCAATTTTCACTAAACGGTTGCCCACAACTAACATGTTTTTTTGGTAAAGAAAGCAAATAATTCGCTGGGTCCAAGTTGAAGTTGAAGAGGTAGCCTTATCCACTGTCCGATTAAATCGCTCGATGGCCGTTTTGGCATAGTTAGCGAATTTTTTTTGTTCAGGGGAGCCTTCAGACATAACTTGAATTAAGGGGAAATAGCTTTTGATTGTATCACTGCTCTGAAGAAGTGCTGCAACAACCTCAGAAGATTCCTTTTGCGTAGGAGAAATTAGATTGCTATATGCCTGAGCGATTGTTTTTGTTAAAGAAGGCGTTTGAACAGCTACAAGTTTGCCCGCATGGACAGCTAAATTTGAAAAGTTGGGGACAAGTTCTCTTTCAATTTGCTGAGAAAAAGTTTCTAGGTTTGCTAGAGCCTGTTGTAAGTCCAGTTTGGACTGTTCGCCACTAGTAGGCCATGTCATTTAGATCGCCTATTTAGGCAGGGCGGTTGAAGTCTCAAAAGTGACCTAATATGTACAAATGGGATCAATTTTGAGCCTTCATCCCTGGGGCTTTGGCTTTGTCCAAATGGACAATTTAAATGACACGACGTACTAAAAGGAATCATCAAAGTTCTCAAAGGTTGGCACAGGCTTACCGCAAGGGGCCCTGACAATTATCTCTGTGCCTTGCACGATATCAAAAGCTTGCCCTTGTTCAAGAGGGTCGACTATTTCAATCAGTTCGCCACGACGCAGATGTTCAAACGCACGGGATTCACTAGGATGCTCGTCAAGATGTGAGCTAAGTGTCTTTTTTCCATCAGTTCCGCAAAGATAAAAACGTTTTCCCTGGTAGGATTCTGAAGGAGGACTGATGACGCGGTAGAGTTTATGTTCATTCGGTATGAGTTTTTCAGCCTTCGGACTTTTAATAAGCAAGTATGTCATTTTCAATGAGCTGAGCTTGATGCCCATGGCGCGTTGGATTTCTTTCAGATGATATGGTTTTGCCATCTCACGTTGAGCGTAGCAAGGGCTATTAGGTGTTTTGAGCGTCGGACAATCGCCTTGCCAAACGCAAGGAGCTTGGATCACGATGTTTTTCAACGACAATTCATCACGAATTTCAAGGATACGTCGATTATCTTCCAGGTAGGAACTTTCGACTAAAAGCAAAAACCCCGTTTTTTTCAAGCGACTCAGTAGATAGGTGATAAAGCGAGACTGTCTTTCTTTCCAGCCTGGCTCATTAATCGGAAAAAGATCTCCTAAAGCATGTCCAACCGTAATAAGGTCAAAATCACCTTCGATCGGCATTGCCTCTTTAAGACAGTCCCATTTTCTAAGTGTTAAAGGCATGCCATAGCGACCTGCCACTTCCGCTCCTAACTCCAAAGCCGCCACATTGCGATCAGTCGCGAAGACTTCGCTAGCGCCATGTCGTAGTGCAGCAAACGCAAAAGGAGCTGTCCCGCTGCACACATCAAGAACGCGTTTTGGGGCTCCAGGAAGTTCGCCTAGAAGAGATAGAGCTTCTTGATAATGGATAATCCAAGGATAGAGCAGATTCGCGGCAACACGCTCCCGTTCTGTAATATTTTCTTGTTCGGGAAGATGCTTGTTTGCTTCTTTTTTATTTTCGCTGTCTTCTCCCCGGAGCTGTTGAAGACATCCAACAAGACGACGGAATTCACGTGTTTGCAGACGGTCACCAGGGCCTGATTGCTTATGAAAACGGCGCCACACATTAATAAGGAGCGGTAGAATGGTTTCTAAATCATTTGCAGGGGATCGGTTCGATTTCATAGCATCTTCTTAAGTTGTTGAGGAGTTGCAAAATTCTTTTTTTGTTTTATGCAATTTCCTTTATCTTGTTATTCAAAAATGACTTCGCGATCTCGTTCAGTCATAGCTCTCCACGTCCCTTCAGCTAGTGTCCCCAAGTGAAGACCCCCTAGGCGAATTCGTGTGAGTTCTAAGACTTGGATTCCTGCATTTTCGATCAGCAGGCGCACTTCGCGTTTTTTTCCTTCATGGACAGTAATTTTTATTGTTCCCTTGCGAACTTTCGAAACCTGTGAAGGCTTGACAAAAACTCCTTCAACAAGTGTCCCAGAAGCAATGGCCTTTAAGTGCTCTGCGCTGATCTCTGCATTCGTTTTAGCAAGGTATTCCTTTGCAATGTTCGCAGAAGGGTGGATGACGCTATTGGCAAAATGCCCATCGTTTGTGACGATGATGAGACCCTTAGTGTCTTTATCCAATCTTCCCACAGTAAATAAACGTTCTTCAATGCCTTGGAACAGATCTAACACAATTTTTGTCGTATTATTGCTGCGTGCGGTGCAAATATATCCTTCAGGTTTATGAAGCATATAATATACTTTATTTTGCGGCTCTACGACTGGTTTGTCATCGACAGTGAGCTGATCATTCCAATCAACCATTGTTTGCGGTAGGAGTTCAACAACTCCGTTAACCTTGACGCGTCCTGCGGCAATGAGTACTTCACATGCCCTTCGTGAGGCTATCCCTGCGGACATGAGATGTTTACTTAATCTGTTTTTTGACATTTTTTTATTTCCGTTTAATTCCATAGATATAGTCTATAGTAATTTTGGTTAAGCTGCAACATAAAAGGACATAAAAGGCTTAAGCTAAGTTCAAGAAGAAGGGACCTAAAGGAAATTGGACCTAAGAACGTCCGCTCACAATACTGGCCTCATTAATTTCAGTCCCTTAGGTCCCTTACGTCCTTTAGTCACCATGTTCCTATAATGAATAATATGCCCACTTGTACACATGTCTCCTTGACGAAATAAAGCCAATTTGTCTACAATGAAGGTATAAAACTAAGGAGGAGTTATGGGAACACAATCTCACGCACATAGAATAAAAATTAGTGTTGATGTTTCTGAAGAAGAAAGAATTTATATTAAAATGATTGCTGCCAAGAAAAAGATGACTATTAGTGAGTTTATTATGTCTTTTGTTAGACCTAATATCCCTCATTCCGAACCCAACGCTGAGACAAAAAAGGCAATGAGGGATATCGAAGAAAACAAGAATCTTACACGCTATAAAAACGTTGATGATTTTTGGACTGATATGGGGTTAGATCCGAATGCTTGAAGTCGTGCCAACTAAATCTTTTAAAAAAGATTTAAAAAAATACCAGTATAAAAAAGATATGGTAAAAGAGCTATACGATGTAATTTCTATTTTGACTCAAGAAAAGCCTTTAGATCCAAAAAATAAAGATCATAATTTAGTTGGAAATTATGTTAATTATAGAGAATGCCATGTTAAAAATGATGTTCTTTTGATCTACCAAGTCGACAAAGAATCTAATAGTCTTTATTTGGCAAGATTTGGATCACACTCAGAAGTCTTTTGAAATCGTCATTTAACGACCGATCTTTTATGTCTGTTGCCAAGAACAATCTAATTGATTATTTAGCGCATTCCATTTTGTGCATTGGAAAAACTATCACAGGTCTCGTGGTGACACCGTATAATTTTATAGCTAGACGGTGCTTTCCAGATGAGTTTTAGGCTATTATCTAAATCGCCCCAGCGGTTTAGTACGTCATCGCATTTAAATTTCCTCTTATGGTACAATAAAAAAATGGAACTCCCTGATAGCTTAAAACCATTTCAAGAGGAGGCAGAACTCTATCTTGCCAAAGGATTGGTAAGTGAAATAGAGTTTTCTGCCGGAACATATCAAGTTCTCGTGAAGGATCTTGATACAGGAAGACCTATTTGGACTTTTTTGCAGTTGGACAAAGATGGAGGTTTAAAAGACTTTTTTTGCGACGATGAAGAAGGGGAGGAACTCTCTGTTTGTGGTCATCTTTGCGCTGCATATCTACGTATATATAATCAGCATGACACTCCACTAGGTGAGCGTTTTGAACATTCCCTATGGAATCAATTAAGCCGCCTTTTTGCCGATCGTTTGGGTGATGAGCCTTCTCTTTTAAAAAAGGAAGGGCGTGGCGCATATACGCATTATTCTGGAGGTGGAAAACTTCTTTTCGAAGTAAAGGCTAAGACAGCCAAAAGTATTTCCCTCCTAAAAGATATTTTAGAAAAACGGCCATCTGACTCTGAAGAAACATCTCTAAAGTTCTCTAATCTTTCGCAAGAAGAACTAAAATTATGGCGCGAGGGTCGCCCAAGTCTCCAATTGAAGTATGAACTTTCATTTTGGAATGATTTGGCAAGGCTTCTGATGAAAATGCAAGACGACAATGAGACCTATGAAGTTACTTACGGATATTCTAATAAAGGAATCCCTAATGAAATAAACATCGATTTTAAAAAATTGTCGATGAAATTTTATATATCCGAAGCCAATCTTTCTCTTATTATTCCTTCATTAGCAACAATTGAAAGCGCTTTAAAGATTTTTGATGCCCCCGAAGAGGAAATTAAGCGTATCCTTTACGATAAAAAGGAAGGTTGTTTGATAGTTGAAGCCTTCCCGCTAACAAAAAAATCTCCTATTCAATCGTTGCGCTCCAAACGTAAAGGCGGAGGAATTGCTCTTGATCGCTGGATTTTTGTGCCTTCTGAAGGCTTTTATGCTAAGGACCCTCATTGGCTGCTCTCTGCTAAAAAAATCTGTAGAGAAGAGATCTCATCAGCGTTGCAAGAGCATTATTCCTTAATTAGTAAATTTCTTGAGGAAACAACTCTTCATGAAGAGCCTGTTGAAGTGTCTTATAATCTCGCATTCGATAGAGAATGGAATCTCCACATCACAAGTTATGTTTTTTCTCCGGGTGATCTGAGTTTTCCCTATTCCCGTTTTTTGGGTGAGTGGGCCTATCTCGATGATGATGGATTTTATAAGCTTGAAGGCTTGATTTTTCCAGACATGGAAACGACGATTTCACCTGATTTTTTACCTGATTTTATAGCTAGAAATAAGTCTTGGCTTAATACTCAAGAAGGATTCCATGTCCACTCAACAAGTATTGAAGCGCAGCTTCTTTATGAAGTGAATGCTGAAGGACGCCTTGTTTTTATTGGACAGCATGAACTCAAAGAAGGTTCCACTGAAAGTTGCGATTTCGGCTCATGGGTCTACGTGGCCTCCCAAGGATTCTATTCTAAGATAAGCCAGTCTGCCGGAATGATGTTGCGAGCGGGTATGAACATCACAGCAAATCAAATTCCTTTATTTATAAAAGTTAATCGTGATGAATTAGAACAAGTGCCTAAGTTTTTTAGTGTGATTTCTCCGGTTGAACATGTGCGGCTTGATGTTCAGATGGATGGGAAAGATAATATCAGTATTTCTCCCAGGCATACGCTGAAAAAAGAATATTCCAAGAAAAAAGTCAGTTTTTTTGATGATTTTACCTATGTTCCCGGTGAAGGATTTCATGAGCTGCCGTCAGGATTGCGCCCACCGGACCGCTATAGTCATTATGTAGAAATTGAATCTGAAAATATTGAGTTTTTCTTAACTCAAGAGCTCCCTTCACTTCAGCCTTATATCGAAAAAATTGACAACCGGCTTGTTAAACCGGAAAAAATGGAGCTTGTTGCAGTCAATATTGATAAACCGTTGGAAACTGGGAGCCTTTTTGAGTACATTGTTAATTTAAACTATATGACAGATATAGGTTTTGTACCTGCTACGGATCTATGGGCAGGAATTAAGCGCAAAAAAAAATATCTTTTTTCTTCAGCCGGTCTTATCAATCTTCATGATAAACGTTTTGATTGGATTCGATGGATCCATAAAGGACAAGTTAATCAGCCTGACAAAGTTTTTAAGTTGTCCACAATCGAACTTATTCGCCTTTATGCGCTTGAAGAGATTTTGATAAAAGAAGTACAAACTGAACAGCAAAAACGTTCTTTCCAACTTTTGCAAGCATTAATTGAGCTTAAACCTCCCGAAGACCCAGACATTACTGGCCTTAAAAGTCCTTTAAGGCCCTATCAGAAGATTGGAGTCCAATGGCTTTGGTTTTTATGTCATTATGGCCTTTCGGGACTCCTTTGTGATGATATGGGATTGGGAAAAACGCATCAGACCATGGCTCTCATTGCAGCACTTATGAATGACAAAGTGAAGGAGGGCAGAACTACGCCCGTCCATATCTTGGTTGTTTGTCCTACATCCGTGATCTACCACTGGCAAGAAAAGTTGAAAGAGCATTTACCAGGTTTACGCATCCATACTTTTTATGGAGCAGGTAGAACGTTAGAAGGATTCCATCAAGATTATGACATTTTACTCACTTCTTATGGCATTTGCCGCCTTGAAAACAAAGCATTAAGCCAGATTCCTTTCGAACTTGCCGTCTATGATGAGATACAACTTGCGAAAAATCATAATAGCCGTCTCTATGCAACTCTTGTGGCTATTAATGCAAAAATGCGCCTTGGTCTAACCGGAACGCCGATTGAAAATCATTTGCGAGAGCTCAAAGCTCTTTTTGATATTGTCTTACCACTTTACATGCCAAGTGAGACAGACTACCGTGAATTTTTCGTTAAGCCGATAGAAAAAGAAGTTGATCCAGGACGTAAAAAGCTTTTGTCTCGTATGATCAAACCGTTTGTAATGAGACGAAAGAAAGAGGATGTTTTAGTCGATTTGCCTGATAAAGTAGAAGAGATATCCCATTGCGATTTAATCACATCACAAGCGCGCCTTTATAACGAAGTATTAAGGAATGGTCGAGCGCGCATTCTTGATGAGCTGCAGGACGATAAAACTCCTGTTTCATATATTCACATTTTCTCATTGTTATCTGGCTTAAAACAAATTTGCGATCACCCTGCCGTCTATTTGAAGTGCCCGCATAGATACAAAGAATTTGCTTCAGGAAAATGGGAGCTTTTTGTTGAGTTGCTCAATGAGGCGCGTGAGAGTCAGCAAAAAATCGTGGTTTATTCTCAATACCTGATGATGCTGGACATTATCGAAGCTTACTTAATTGAAAAGGGTGTGGGCTTCGCTTCGATTCGCGGTGCAACGATCAATCGAGGCGAACAACTACAACGTTTTCATAGTGATCCATCCTGTGAAGTCTTTGTGGCCTCCTTACAAGCTGCTGGGCTTGGTATTGATCTGACTGCGGCCTCAGTTGTGATCCATTACGATCGCTGGTGGAATGCGGCGCGAGAAAATCAGGCTACAGACCGAGTGCATCGAATCGGGCAAAAACGCGGAGTTCAAGTTTTCAAGCTCGTGACCAAAGACACCTTTGAAGAGAGAATTGACGCTCTTATCTCTAAAAAAGGTGAGCTCATGGAAAATATTGTGGGAATTGACGATCATGAAGTGATCAAGCGATTTACTAGAGAAGAGCTTGTTGAATTTTTGCAAGAAAGTAAAGTTTGGGAAGAACTTCCTGAAAATTAAACATTTATGAATAAAGGATAGTAGTCTTCGGAGTACGAAAACTCATCCTTACTGTTAGATAGCCCTCGACTTGTCTCATACACTAAAATAAAAGGCATAGGATCTTATAGGGACTCTCAAATGAATTTATAGTTACCCAGCCCCAGGCTTCCTCCGTGACTCGCTTGCGCTCGCGACTGAGGTCTGGGTCCTATTACGTTTACCTTAACGCGTATGCGACTTGTTCGAGGACGTCATATTAACTAGAAATGATCTAAAAAGTTGAGACTAAACCCCTAGAGAATGTCCCTAGGGATTTATCACTATAGAGAGATAGACGAGATTAGAAATATCGCTTCAAAGTAACAGCAACTGCATGATCATGCGCATGTTTTTGGGGTTTGAAATACTTGTACTCAAGACCAGCGTATGTTTTATCACAAATTTTGTAATTAACCCCAGCCATTACTTGATAGGCAAATTTATTTTGGCTCGAAAATACGCCATCACCTTTTGTATGTATCATTGTAGTGTTATGAGCATACCCTATACCAGCTCCAATGTAAGGAGTCCATTCATAACCTAAATCATGGTCATAATAAACGTTTGCCATGACTGAATGTGTCGTTAAAGCACAATGACCATCATAATATGAAGGGACTTTCATACGATTTCTTCTGTAGGCAAATTCACCTTCTAGTCGAACAGAATTTTCAAACTTATATCCGATAGAAACACCCCCCATGAAGCCAGGTTTAATTCCGGAAGCTTTATCAATATGTAAAAAATTTACACCTCCGAAGCCTCCTACATAAAGACCTTCTTCCAAGCATTCATTGGCAGCGACTGAGCTAAAGAGCGCAGATGTCATTGCAATTAGCGCAAACATGTATTTTTTCATAACTTTCCTTTTCTAAGTATTGTTTAAGGGCACAAGATATAAATATAAGACTTCATCGAGATTAAGTACAATGTTAATGAATAAATGGTTAGTTTAGAAAATTAATTTAAATTTTTTTTGGTGTTTTTGTAATGTGCTAACGCATGTAAATTTGGAGTTCTTTGAATGAAGGGTAGTGATAAGTGTAAGCAAGAGTTGTCAGTATCTAGTAATTTTGTGTCAAAGTAAGTTGTTTAAATAATTATTAATATTGTGTTATGATGAAATTAATGCGGTGCCTTGATGTAAATAGAATTGTTGTAATTTTCGTGGAGGAAATATGGACATGGATCTTTACGCAAGATTACATGGTTTGACTGGAATGCCATCTAAGATGGCGTCATCAATCACTTTAAACAAAGCATCAGAAGATACTGAATTTGAAAAAAAAAAAATCTAAACGTCTATGCTAGTGCAGTAGCAAAACAAGAAAGTGAAAACATTCAACCCGGTCTCCTTTCAAGTCAGCAAACTAGCGACAAAATTAAACAAGAAGTCAGAGAAAGCGTTAGGGAATTTGCTCGCAGTTTTGGGGAAGGATATAAAATCATTTCAGATGCAATTGCAGCTGAAGGTTTGGAAATGCCTAAGGTAGATTCTGAGCGACTCAAAATTTTCAATAACCCAACAGCATTTTCCGAAGCATTAGAGGCTGGTGATCAGATCTATGAAATACTAGGATTTTCATCCGATGATTTATTAGCCTTTCAAAAAATTGCAGTTGGTTTTTTTAATAAAAGGGAGTTTCACAAGGCGTGTGACGCTTTCTCATTCCTGGTTACAATTGCAAACAATATGAAAATACATGGTTATAAACCTGTGAATGTACCCCAACAAATTCCAAGTAACACCTCCACTACTAATACTAGTGTGCAGAATCAGCTAAATCAGGTGCGACAAGGACCAACCGAAGTTAAGACTCTTGCTCCATCTCAATTAAAGGCTCAAGTTAATAACCGACTAGGCGGAGAGGCAATACAAATTCTGAAAGAATTAAAATTGCCAGGAGGAAAGGCGGATCTAAATGGTAATACATTGGTAAACGTTGACGATGGGTTGGTATTTCAATCAACTGTTAGTTTTAATAAACGGGAGAAAAATGGGCTTTTTATACCTTTCCCAATCGGAGGGGGAAATGAAATGAAATTTGATAATAATCCAATTGGTAATGCTGACACAGAAAAATTAAAGCAGTTTCTTGGGGCACTTAGGGGGATGAAGCAAACTCTTGAAGCAGAAACTAAGCCCATCCCGAATTCTCCACCCAAGCCCACTCCTCCACCGAAACTTAATTCAACAGCAACGGCTAATTCACCATCTAATGCAGCCAATACTACCTCACCTTTAAAAGCGGCTACTACTGCTGAAGCCACAGGGACAATGACAGTGCCTTCCGGTACAAAAATAAAAATGACGGATTTAGAAAAAAATGCCGTAAATAATGTGATGGATTTCGGGTTGGTTCAAATGAAGGTCACACTTTCTTTGCCGCTTTGCGGCAAAGAAAGTGTGACC
>JACCRY010000035.1 GCA_013813265.1 Parachlamydiaceae bacterium | reverse complement strand
GCGAAAGTTGCAGCTGATGCAATTCTTGACGACGTCGTAGCTATAGCTACGACCGAGGAGAGAAGTGCGTCAGATGCAACTTTTCAGCCAACTGAAGCATCTTTCCAATTTTTTCACAGCCTCGCAGAGCAGCAGAGGACGCTGAGATTACGCAGAGGAAAAAAGCAAGAAAGATTAAATATGATTTGCAACCCCTTATCCAAAAAAAGACACATATTTTTTTTATTTCTTGCGGATGAACTTCAAATTTTGATACACATTTTTTATGGCTTATTCAAAGGGAATTTTTTCATGACTGTTCACAAAATCACGACTCCCGGTTTGGCAATCAATACTTACCTATTGATAGATCCTGAAACTAGAAATGGTGCAGTAATTGATGCCACGCGTGATATTAAACCACTCATAACGTTAATTGAAAGAGAGGGATGCTCTGTTACTGCAATTTTAGAGACTCATGTTCATGCTGATTTCATCTCTGGTTCAAAAGAATTAAAATCTCATCTTAATGAGAAAACTCAAATTTTTTGTTCGTCTCTCGGAGGCAAAGAATGGGTTTCTGATTATGCTGATCAAGAAGTTGTAGACCGGCAAGTTATATCCTTAGGATCTTTGAAGATTCAAGCCTGGCATACTCCAGGACACACTCCGGAGCATTTAATGTGGGTTGTCTTTGGTGAGGATATAAATCCTCAAAAAGCCCAATTGGCATTTACAGGCGATTTTCTCTTATTTGGGAGCTTGGGCAGGCCTGATTTACTAGGAGAAAAAGAAACAAGACAGCTCTCCGAATTCCTTTATGAAAGTGTTTTTTCAGTTCTTTCTCAACTTCCTGACTCCACAGTTGTCTATCCGGCACATGGAGCTGGCTCACTTTGTGGAAAATCAATCAGCAAGCAATCGAGCTCAACACTTGAAATTGAAAGACAAACTAATCCATTTTTAGTCTATATGTCGCAAAATGAATGGATCATAAACCTATTGAAGGGCATGCCAAAGCCACCTGCTTATTTCGCTCGAATGAAACATCTTAATATAAGCGGTATTCCTTATTTAAAAACCCTTATTGCTCCTAAAGAGCTTTCAGCCAAAGCAATTGTAGAATGGAGCCATGCTAAGGGTGTTATTTTAGATCTACGAAGCAAAGAAGAATTTGCGTCTGTTCATATTACAGGTGCTCTAAGTATTCCACTACAAGGATCTTTTGTAAATTGGGTTTCCTTTGTTGCTCCTTTTGGTCAACCGATTGCTTTAATAGTAAATGACCTCGTAAGTTTAGACCAGGCCTTACTTCAGATGCGATTGGTGGGATTGGATAACATTCAAGCTTTTTATATTTGGGATCCTGCGCTTTCAAGAGCCTTTGATGGGACAGTTTCTGCAGCACCTTTTGTGGATCCTAGTGAAGTGATGGAGAAAACTGCAAATAACAACTCCTCATCGATATTTAAGATACTTGATGTTCGTTCAGCAGAAGAATGGGATTCAGGGCACATCAAAAATGCAATTCATTGCGATCTTAGTTCATTAAATGAACAAATTGGGACACTTCCGCACACAGGTACTTATGCCGTGATCTGCGGAAGTGGCTATAGAGCTTCGATTGCAGCATCTTTGCTGCAAAATGCAGGTTTTCCTTCTCTTTACAATGTTGCAGGGGGCATGTCTGAGTGGAATAAAAGAGGACTTCCTGTAGTGAAAGAAAATGAAAAGACAGGTATTTAAAATGTGAAGAAAAGTTTCCACATTTTTTTTTAGGTCTAAAATTGTGTATACAGATATTGTGTTAAACAACAGAAAGGAAAGATCGCTATGCAGGCTCGTTATAAGTTATCTTTAGTTTTTTTAAATTTTTTATTGGGGTTTTCTGCCATCGGAAATGCTGGCTATGAGGGGACTTTTCCAATTGCCCCTGAGGCTCCAATTGAAACAATCACTGACGCTAGTGATTCTCGTCGAACTGGAGTGTGGTTGCCTGAAGATCCTCTTTTATTTAAACCCTTTGTCGCAAATCCTCGAAAAGTTGACTACTCTGTGGGCTGGAGATTAAATGACAATATGCTAGTAAAAAATGTGATCGATGTTTCCTTTGGAGACATTATAACTTTTTATCGTTGGATAAATGTCGGTCCTTGGAAGGGGCAATTGGAATTTGGACTTGAAGGCGCTTTATGGGCAGTTTTTGATCCGTTGCATTACTCGTCTCCCCTTATGAATGCTGACTATTATGTGGGAATTCCCATTTCATATGCATTTGGGCCGTGGTCGTTCCGTTTAAGAGGGTATCATATCTCATCGCATATTGGAGATGAGTATCTTTTAGATCACCCTCGTTTTAAACGAAAAAATCCTAGCGCTGAATATATTGACTTTTTTGCATCCTATTATCCAACAGATGAAATCCGTCTTTATGGCGGCGTGGGTTTCGTCGTTGGCATGGATGAGTCCTTTCGTATCGGTAGACTCTATGCAGAAGCCGGCGCAGAATTGCATATGTCTCAGCTTGGGTTTGTTGATGTCTGCGACCAAATTTATGGCCGTCCATTCTATGGAATGCATTTTCATTATCAGACAGAGCATACTAACCACGTTAATCAAACGTATGTACTTGGATATGAATGGGGAAAACTTTGTGGGCTACAACGTATCTTCCGTGCCTTTATTGAGTACCATGATGGTTACTCTGTAGAAGGACAGTTTTACCGCAAGCACACAAACTATTTTAGTGTACGTTTGAGCTACGGATTCTAGTGGTTCAACTCACACCCTTAGAGGAAAAGGATTTTATCCATGAAGAATATCGGAAAAATCCTTTTCCTTTCTGGAAATGGCTAAGTGCTGTCATTGTTGTTACAATGCTCCTTTTGGGAGCTTGCAGTCTTTACTTTTCAATGTTATCTGATCAGTATACTCACAGCCCATTCTTGCAAGTGACAAATCGACAAATCTCCATTTTTTTGTGGCAAAATCCCCAGTACATGCGTGTTCATGTAAAAAATAAAAGTGGCTACCTTCCGGCTTTTAATTATGCAGAAAGAATCGGACTAAATCCTGAGTATGCAGATGATTACGTCATTGCCCCGCCAGAGTTGCTTTTTCTCTATCACACTTGGAAACGACTTATCGGGGATCTAGTTTTTCCTAGAATAATCTCTAAAAAAGAATTCAGCATGTTCTTGGTAGCAGTTCCTGAATGGGATCCTCGTTTTTGGAGAGACGCTCCTCTAAAATATCAAAATCTTATAAGTTCATTTTCAGAGATTTCTACATTTGACATGGCAACATTAGATGTAGAAACATTGCCGAAAGAAGTACGTCAAGCATTTATTGGATGGAAAAACTACTTCTTTGAAGGCGCTCAAATCAATGCTATGCAACCGACAGGCGATGAAATTGCAGAATTTATTAAGAAAAATCCCCATTTCGGGCGATCCTATTGGTGCAATATTGTAGGCAATTCTTATCTTCAAAATGAAAGTGGAGAGCTTTCTTCTTTTTTACGTGCGTCTATTTATAATTTTCTTTCTCGTTAGTTAAATGAGGAGCAGTGTAGCCCCTGCCGTATGTGCACGGGGAAGATTACGTGTCGAATAGTCGCATACGCGATAAACTAAGCGTTACACAGTTAAGGGTGCCGTCCTTACAGGACTCTAAAAGGCACTGATTTAACCCAGGCCTCCGTGTCTCGCTGACGCTCGCGACTACGACCTGGGCTAAAGTATGGGTTTTATGAGGGTGGAGGCGATCAAAATCCCTATCGGGTTGATCCTGCTCGTTTGGTCTCCATAAGGGTGTTATAGGAACTGTCTCGCTGTGTGTTAAAAAAACAGTTGAATATACTACAAAGATAGAATAGAGTAGTAAATTGCGCTGACAAGCTTTATTCAGACACATAAATCGGACGTAAACTAGTTTTATCTTTTTAAAACAAAGAAGCAGCAAAAGACGCAAAGGCGCAAAGAAAATGCAAAAAAAGATGGGTATAATTGAAGCTACACTACCGTTGTAAAGCTAAAAAAGGGTTCTGCTGTTCACTTCGTGTTTAAAAAAGAGCTTGGTATACGCTTCACAAAATACTACAATGGCGGTAAAGAGGCACAAAAACCGTCTTCATAAATGGGCCCATTTTTGCCTATAGGCAATGTGCCTTCAAAAAATGCTTTATAAATAAGCAATGCTTGTTCTGCAGTTTGAACACAGTAAAAGCAGTTGCTGATCCATTCAGAGCCTCTAATTGTTCCCGCTTTTAAGTTGCAGTGATAACGAGAAGTAATTTTTTCGTGCCAGTATTCTAGCTCTCCAAACAGCATGATTGGGTTAGAAGGTACGGATCCAACTTTACGACGTACTTCTTCAAGGCAATATTCGAAATCGGTACCGATTCCACCAGTTAAGAAAATAGGGAAATCCAGATGGAATTCTGCTTGCCTTTCAACAAGTTTATCTAAGCGGTAAGTCATTTTAGCTTCGATATAAGGATTCTGTTTTTGTTCGTTGACTACAGATTCTTTGCGCTGACCAAAATCGACAATGTTTGCGCAGGATAGAATGTTGAGTTCTTTAGCAACTCTGTTGCCAACTTCCATGGCTCCAGGGCCACCCCCGGTTACCATCGCAATGGGAGTGTCTTTACTTAATAGTGGATGAGACATAAGCTTCCGCATTTCTAAAATCCCGGTCAAAAGACTTCTAAGCTCGGTTTCAAAATTTCCAGCTAATAAATTAGACCCATAAATGCCAAATAATGTAGAACGTAAAAATTTGTCGACCTGATTTAATGGAACAAAAAGACCTGAATCTCGATCTGGTTTTTGAACATATTGCAGAACCTTTCCACTTTGAGAGTCTACCCAGAAAACGGGGATGGCAAACTTTTCAAGGTCATGTAATAAAGCTTGATCTTCGGAAGAGAAATAGTTTTGATATCCTTGTGAAGGATATTGGAAATAAATTCCTTTAAGCAAACGTTGTACTTGATCACTTAACAGCATGCGTTTTGTTAAAGGTGAAGGAAAATAGCGGGTTAATAAAATTCCTTGGCTAGTAATATCTCCATCTTCAATTGCCTTTAAAAAAGGGTAACAAGGCTGATGTTCTATATAACGTTCTACCATTAACGCTTGACGATCTCCATGACCCAGACCAGGAAAATCATGCATTCTTTTTTCTCGGGATATCCATGCATCAGGTTGTAAATTAAGCATCTGTTCACCTTTCACAATAAAAACAGCAGTTAATAAATCAATTGGTTCTGGTGCAGTCTTAAAAGCTTTAAATAAGCTTTCAACATTTTCCAAAGAAGCTTGTAACTGATCTCTATCCGTAAAAAAAACGTGTTCTCTATAAGGTTCTAAAGTATAAAACTCCAAGGGTATGTCTGTAAGTTCACGTTTACTTTGTCCATATAATTCATAAATATCACCTGACGCTTCAGTATCAGGTTGTAATATTGATGCTGTTGTATGTTGATAGCCAGGAGAAAGCAAATTATTAACAACTCTACCGAATACAGTTCTAATGTGAAGGGGAAGTGTTCGGACTAGAAGAACATCATCACCGGAAATGTTGCGAGTTGCGGATGGCTCCCAGTGCTGATGTAAACGTAGAAAATCGCGAACGCGCATTTTTGTCATTAATGATTTTGCTAAAGTTGGGATAAAACCATGAATTGAAGGCTCATATAAAAAGCGACCATTTTGTAAGGTTAGATATGCAATTGTCCTGCCATCGACTTTATCTAGAATTAAGTCGTTACTGCCATGAAGTCCACCTAATGATAGCAGCGGTCTTCCATTGCGATCTGACCTTCCAAACATGCGCGATAAGTAGTCTGGATTACGTACTCGGCGTCGGTCATCGGCAGCAAAAAGACGACCAATCGTAGCTCCGACTTGTATAAGATTAAGAAGTTCGACTGCTAGAGCTCCTAAGCATTTAAGATGAACTTTGACTTGTGCACAAAGATTTTTAGCATCAATTTGGTAATCCATTCCAGTTCCATCTATTCCGATTTGAGCTAGAGTGCTTTTAACATTAAAGAATACACACTCAAGAGGAATTTGAAACCCTACAAATCTTGGCGAAATGTTCTCTATAAAGACGATTGCTTCAGCTGTTGTTTCATTAATACGTGCTAGATGCGTAATTCTTCCGTCGGGAGAAGTTAAATCATAATTTTTTGAATCCAGGTAACTTTCCATTAGCGACCACCCTTGAGTTGATTTTCTTTAGAACTTCAGTTTATATCACGTTAAGATATGGCAGTGTACCTAAAAGATTAACAAAAGGGATTATTAAGTCGATTTGGAATGGGAAAAATTGTGAATTTTTTCTGGCCAAAAAACCATCAATAAAAACCTTGAAAATTTTGAAGTGCATTTGTTTTAAGTCTCTTTAACAAGTTTTTTCAAAACCAAAAAACATAGTAGTTTTAAACATGAAAGGTGTGGAACCCTTGTCGATAACTTGTTTGTAAAATTTTTTATTTGCATTCTTTCTAGAAGAGTTACTATGTGGACCAACAGTTTTTAAAAAGAGGTTATGCGATCTTCAAGCTGTTGATTATTAGCCATTTATGTGTGATTTTGGGGGTGTTAATCTCTAAGAGCTACCATATATGAGAAATGATGCGCTACGAAAAAGTTTCGTCAGGAAATCTTGTTCACAACTTGTTAATTTTCCACATAAAATCTCCTTTCAGTTAAACATAAAAGTGTGACACAATGGCCTCTTTAATGTTCTTCCACTTTTGATTATTTAGGATCTAGATATGCCTTCTTTTCCTCGCAGTGTCGGGACACATGACGGTACTTTTCATGCAGATGAGGTGACAGCTTGTGCCCTCTTGTGCCTCTTTGGTCTGGTTGACAAGGACAAAATCCATAGAACTCGTGATTCAGGTTTGCTGAACAAATGTGAGTATGTTTGTGATGTCGGAGGAATCTATGCGCCGGATAAAAAACTTTTTGATCACCATCAATTGGAGTACGAAGGAACTCTAAGCAGCGCAGGAATGATCCTTCTTTATTTGAAAGAACAAGGGATTCTCAATGAGCAGGATTATCAATTCTATAATAATGCTCTAGTTATGGGAGTTGACGCACATGATAATGGCACTGGGATGATTATGCAAGGGGTTTGTACATATTCACAATTGATTTCTAACTTTACTCCCATTCAGCATGAGGTCTCTCCTGAAGTTCAAAACCAATCATTTTTTGAGGCATTCCAATTTGCTCTCAACCACTTAGACCGCCTCAGAAAGCGCCACGAATATGTGTTATCTTGTAAAGAAATTGTCCGGAAAGCCATGCAAGAGGGGAAAGAGTGCCTTTTTTTTGACCATTCGATTCCCTGGATGGAAAGTTTTTTTGATCTTGGAGGAGCTACACATTCAGCGCGGTTTGTAATTATGCCTTCAGGAAAACATTGGAAACTAAGGGGAATTCCTCCTACACTCCGTCAGAGTATGCAAGTTAGGACCATGTTGCCTCTTGAGTGGGCGGGTTTGCTCAATAGCGAATTAAGGGAAGCCTCAAATATTCCCGGATCCATTTTCTGCCATAAAGGTCGGTTCATTTCTGTTTGGGAAACCAAAGATGACGCATTTAGTGCTTTAGAACATATTCTTAAGAAAGAAGGTGCATCATGACTATTTTTGGAAAAATTATTGCTGGAGAACTTCCTGCTGAAAAAGTTTTTGAAAATGAACGTATTCTTGCCTTTAAAGATATTCATCCTTCAGCACCTGTCCATCTTTTGATAATTCCAAAGAAGGAGATTAAAGATTTGCAGTCGCTGCAGCAGGAAGACCTTCCATTGATAACAGAAATGATTACAGTGGCTCAGGAACTGGCTGAACGCTTTAACATTGCTGATGGATATAGATTGCTGACGAATAATGGGGCAAATGCAGGTCAGATGGTCTTTCATCTGCATTTTCATCTAATAGGTGGCAAGAAGCTAGGCCCAATTGCTTAGCTTGTAATTGGCTTTTATTCAACGCAAAGACGCAAAGACGCAAAAAAAGGCAGGAGGGACCCTGTAAGCTATGGCGTCATACAAATGATGGTTCACTATTTTTTTACGCTATACGATTAATCATTTTCTCAAAAAAATAGTTAAACCATCACTTTTATGACGCCGGTGGCCATTTTGTTTTTTTTACTGCCCTCTCTTTGCTTCTTGTGCCTTTGCGTCTTTGCGAGGCTGTGAAAAAATTGGAAAGATGCTTCAGTCGGCTGAAAAGTTGCATCTGACGCACTTCTCTCCTCGGTCGTAGCTATGGCTACGACGTCGTCAAGAATTGCATCAGCTGCAACTTTCGCCTAACTGCTGCATTATTTCGAATTTTTTCACAGCCTCT
>JACCRY010000020.1 GCA_013813265.1 Parachlamydiaceae bacterium | reverse complement strand
TAATGGCCAACTAAAGAGACTGATAGAAAATTGCTTCGCGAATAGATTTTTGAAAAGCGGCTAAGCCATTGGTGTCTGGCCTGACATTCTGATATTTGCCTCTAGTGATACTTTTAGAGGCATCGCGCCAAATGTCAGAATGTCAGGCCTGACACCAAGGCCTGTGAGATGAGATTTCAGTTTAGGCGAAAATGGTGGGTTCCTTAGCTCAAAACCTTCCTTAGGCAGGCCCTGGCTCAAATGTTCCTTAACTTAGGCATTGATGTCAGGCCTGACATAGGGTGTTGATTTGAGCCATAATTGCTAGCCATATGCAATATCAAATTTTGTCCTTCTTTTTAATCGCACGCCCATGGCTACATGCTGCCATCGCTTTCGCGATTTCAAAAATGGGACAAAATTTGACATTGGGAAAATGTTTCAATTATGGTTCAAATCAACACCATAGGCCAGACAACCAATGGCTGTAGCCCAAATTCAGGGACAATTTTTCTAGAAATTGCTTAGCTAGATGCGAATGCCTAGAAAGGGCTAGACATTGGTGGTGTGCCCTTTCAGGGCAGCACCTGAAAGAGCTTTATGATAAGTTCTCCACTAATGGGGAACTCTGTTCGTTAAATTTTTCTGGCTATGTAAAATTGTGTTGAGGATCGGGGGAGGCTCCTATTAAGCACCTCGAAACCCGCGTTCAGTAAATCACTGGCAGCAATATATGAAGCCGTTCTTCCTGACAAAATGATGAAACCGCCTTGTTTGATATACAGATAAATTTTATTTAAAGTGCTTAACGACTCTTCTTTATCTTTTAAAACCTGTCGTGTTAGCACCCCTGAAGCGATGGCAATATCAATGGAGTTAAATTCCAAAGGCTTAGAATTTGCTTCATCTTGATAAAAGATCGGGTCTTTGACAATGTCCGTCTTGACGACAGCGCTTAAATTATTGAGACATTGCCGGGCATGTCCGATCTCTACATCGTTCTTTTCAAGCAAAATATAATTCAAGGATCTTTGATACGCTTTAAAGATAGAGCAAGCCAGATGTCCAGCGCCCCCTCCTATATCAAGGATAGTAGGAAGTGTGCTGTTGTCTTTCCGCGCCTCTAAAATAGTTAAAACCGCATTGGAGATCATCGGATAAATTTGATTTTGATAAACATCAAAATTAGATTCGACATGCCAAAAGTCCCAATATTCATTTGGTAGAACGGGAGTGTAGTCTTGATCCATTATAGGACGTTTGTCTTCCTGTATTGTTTCATAATTATTTCCATTCAAGAGGTATTTAATCATCGAACTAATCAGTTCTGATTCTGGCCATCGTAAATTAATTCGTTTACTGTTATTTTTAATTATAAAAGGAATATCATCTGATATTTTGTATTCATCATAAGTGCGATCAGGATTCTTTAAATAAAAAAAGCTGTAGTTGTGCATTGAAAAATCGTGACATTTTCCCCATTATCAGAATTAAATTTAAAATCAAGGAAGTATTTAATCGCTGATTTAATGTTTTTAATAGAAGTTTTGTTTTGAGGAATATGCTTACCTGGCAAATTTTTTGGAAATGGCTTTTCTTGTCGTGTAACATAACCCACAAAGATTTTTTGCGAAGATAGTTTTTTTATGTTCTGATGAGATGTAAGAAGTATGTTGCAGGCATGATAGAATTTTACAAGGGCTGCATTTTCTTTCATCCACGTTTGAAAGCACATTTGAAGATCTTGATCATTACTTTCTTTGATAAGTTTCGCCATCCAACAGAAAAGCTCAGGATCTTGTCCCGGCACATCAAACGCGCACTGTGGTATGGTTCTCTCGTGGCCAAATAAAATTTTATAGATGATTTTCTTCCCATCATCACAGCCTTTTATTCCTTCAAAATTTTTCAGGCTTTCAAAAGCGATGAGTCTATCTTCGGAGAAATTTTCAATGCCGCGTATTTCAGCAAGACACTTTAACACTTTAATACAGGAAGAATCTGCATTAAAAAACACTGCCTTAGCTATTCGAATGATAGGAATTAATTGATTTTCAGGCTTTTCAATCAAAAAATCTAATACACTTGTATAATTTGCCCTTGATACTCCTGCAACAAATAAATCCATGAGCATTTCCATAGCTCTTTTTCTTTTTGCAGGACTTATTATGGCCATTTTTTTTAAAGCATTCAAAGAAGTAAACCGAATTCCATCTTCATCACTCATTCGAATCTTGGTCAAAGAACATACCTGATCCACGACCATCCATCTTTCTTCATGGGGAATTCCTAATAAGATCTGAAGAGTTGTCTGAAATTCAAAAGCTTTCAAATGAAGTTTGTGAATCACTTCTACAAGATCCGTTTTTTCTTTTTCAGAAAGAGGATTCACTAGGTTTTGAATGCCCTCTGTGTTAATTTCTTCAGAGGCGGCTTTGAGGCCGTAAATACAACACAAATAAACACCGTTCGTTGAATCTGATTCATTCCCCGATAAAATTAGCTTATGCTTTTCCTTTAGATCGAATGAAAAAAACCATTCTTTTGCGATCTTGATCAAACGATCTAATTCATTTTTTTCAGAGGCTAAGGCTAGTAAATCTATAACTTCTATGTAATTAGCTCCTGGGACTCCTTCTTTAAATATTTCAAAAATGGCAGAAACAACCTGCAAGAAGAGCCAATGGAGATAAAAATTCTCCAAGATCGTTCTTCACTTGGATCCCTTTCAAAGTTAATACCTGGTCGACTATATCCGCTCTTTCATGAGGAGGAATCTTAGCCAAAACGGTTGAAGCATCAAACATATGCGAGGGTTCCAGTTGAAGTTTCATTAAATTTGTATCTGGATTTATTCCAGTAAAATGGGGTGGTAAAGAACTTATACTTGTTGACAACATGTGAACCTCAATTTAATATTAAAATTTTATTATTATAATGATACATAAATTTCGATTAAAAAGGCAAGAATTAGTTTTTTTAAATGATTGACTCAAGGGGCCACTTGTATTAAGAGGAGTTCGTCAGGTAGGAGCGTCCAAAATGACAATAGGGGATTCGTTTCTCATCCCAATTTTATTCAGCTATGGATAATCTTCTTTCGAACCTCTTTATTTAGTAGTCTCTCTTGCACACCCCGATCAAAAAGAAGCTATTTTTAGCCTTTTGTGGTCAGACAAAGATCAATGGTGCACGTATCTTTTCCTTTAATCCTGTAGAGACATTATAATTCAAACAAGCCAAAATATGAGTTTTTTTCATTCAAGTTATATAAAAATATTTTGCTTTGCATTTAACATTTAAAAGATAATAGGGATTGAATTAATTCCTCTGAAAGTATATAATATAGGTTGTAGATTTATTTCTTGCAGATAATGTGATATGAATATTTTTAAATTTTGGAGTGGCCATGCAAAGCAATCTTAACACGACCTCTACTACGAGTACGACAGGTCCTCTTGTTTCATCCGTCACTTCTCTTCCGAAAGTTGAAGAGAAAGGTTGGATTGCGACTGCTGCGACTTGGATTGCTAATCCTGTGGCTAGTGTAGCTACTTGGGCCACTAAGCCAAACAATCCCGTTTATTTAGAGAGGATAAAAAAGATTGACGCTTCGTGGGGAAATCTTTTAATGGATCTGGCTAGTTTTGCTGTCGAGAAAAAGTTAAAAAGTAAAGATAATTGTCAAAATCAAGAAAATATTCAAAACATTTCTGTGTTGATGGCGGAAGTCCTTCTTGCTATGGGATCCATTCTGGGAGAAGAAAATCAAGTTGTAGAAAGCGAGGATTTTGCAAAACTTTTAATTACCAATCTTTTAGATGAATTGTATACGCATGATTTATTAAAATATGACCTTGGAATTGAATCTGAAGATATCCAATCCAAAATTATCGTGGATGAAAATGTGGATAATGATGGTTCAGCGCTAATTGAATCTGTGGATGGCGACTCACAAGAACTAGACTTGATTTCTTCTCAAAATGGCCAAATGATTGTTCTCTCTCAAAGGCCATATGCCGGTGGTGTAGAAGAGCTTAAAACTGAGTTAAAGAAATTATTTAATAATTTTCTTCTAAACATCGGTTTTGATGAAGAACATAGTAAAAATAGATCTGATCTGCTTCAATGGGCACTTTATTCTAAAGCATTTCAGACAATAACAGGTATTCCTGGTAAAGATGATTTAGAAGCATTATTTATCGAGTATGGCGTTGAGCTTTGTAAAGTTCAAAAGAGACTTGAGCTAAAAAGTAGCGAAGACATTTTAGTTCAGAACGAGGGCGTGTCAGAATTCGCAGATTATCTTGTTGAAAAACAAATTGAGTCCTTACAGGAAGATGGACTTTCTCTAGAATTTCCTTTTCTGACGCATAAAAGAAACAAAGAATTCTTAACATCTAACATCAATCAGGTTCTTTTGAAAGGAGAGGGGATTGAGGATGAAGGAAGCATTTCTTGGGCTTGGGATGTGATATCGAACCAGATAAAAATGGCTATTAAAGCAATTTTAGCGGTTGTCTTAACTCCAAAGGAGAATGAAACAGCCGAAGAACGTCGGAATAATCTTTTAGATGGGATATTAAATAAACTAAGCGGGGAGTCACAGGAGCTTCTGATTAGTTATTTAGAACGATTCAATCAGATGCAAAGAGGGGGCTTATGTACGCATCTCCTCCACTTCTCCAAGGATGAGAATCCCTACCAGTTAGAAGCTAAAAAACTATTTGACCGGCAGAGTATAGACTGGCTCATCGAGGCTCAAAGATTTTACAAAATGGCTTGGCATACTAATGAAGAACTGCAGACTCGTGATGAGTTATTGGCTGTGTTAAATACATGGAAGGAATATTCGAAGACTGATGAGCTGTGGATAGATTCAAATTCCATAGAAATTAAAGCGCTTCTTGCTAGAGAGTCGCTAACTTGGGAAGATGAAGCACGAAATTTTCTAAAAGTTATTATTTATGACCGAATAGCTCGAAAGGTGCTCGACGAAGAATTAAATACCGATAAATTTTCTGCATTTTTCCCATCCTTTTTTCCTGCCAATAATGTCTTCCACCCACTTTATAAGTTAATTGGAGAAAAAAGCTTAGAGTTGCATGAACATTTAAATCGTCTGGAAGGAAAAGGTGATAAGGCTCGCGTTTATCTTATCGATGCGAATGTTACAGAGTTGATCGACTTTATTAACGGGCTACTCATAGGATTCATCACGACGATTGAAGAGAAAGCATCCAAGGGCGAAGAAGTTATTGATTTGGGCTATCCGTTTCTTAACGAGATGATATCTCATCTGCTACAAAAACCGAAAGATGGTGAAAATGTTGGGATTGGTAAGGAATTGGCTAAGGCTAAGGTTATAAATGTAGTAGAAGATATTTTGATGACCGTACTCTCAAAGACTATACAAAAGCATTGCAATGTAGAACGTGGAGCAGTTGACGTCTTTCCTTTTTTAATTGGCAAAATGATTGAAAAGGCTATAGAGGGTTTTGACGACATCAAGGAGACTGTTGAGTTTTTGAGGAATGACGAGTATGACATTGAGTTCCTACAGAGGGCAATTGGAAAATTTGCAAAAGATCTGAACGTTAAAGTTAAATTACAAAATTCAAAAGACCAACTCATCGAACAAGCCAAAGAACTCTTGATTAAATCACTTGTTCGAGATCTCACCTCTATACTTTTACCTCAAGAATTATTTAATTCTTTACTTCCTCCTATGTTCAGAAAGTCTAAATTATGGGAAATGATGGGGGATAACTTGATTGTTCCTTACATTTCTGACATTTTTGAAAAAGTAGTCATTTTCAAATCTGCAGCTGATCATAAATCTGAGGCTGCTAAACAATATAAGCTGGATGAGGGAATTAAAGAGAAAGTTTTTCCTATCATTAAAGCGGTTGTCAAAAAAATGAAAAAGGGTTTATCGAGTATCAAGTTTGGCAAATTATTACAATCAGAAAACAAAGAAAAAGGGCAGATTGATTTCTCAATCTTAGATAAGTTTTTTGGCAAAGCATTAGAAAAAAATGGTCAAATAGCTCATTTAATTAAGGATGCGGTTCCTCATGTTATTGAATCAATCTTTGCATTCCATCTTAACCCTAAAGACGAAAAGACATCAGAGGAGCGTGCAACAGATCTTTTGTGGAGCCTTTTAAACGCTGCTAATACCTGCTGTGGAACTATCGATGCCGTTAAGAGGGCTTGGGATTTAATAGGTGAAGAGGATGCTGAAGCTAAATTGGAAAACGATACATTTTTTGAAGAAACTGTTACAGAAGATGATCTAGCTGCTTATCGAAAAGAAAAAAAGAGCGATCCATTAGTGGAAGTAAGTTTCAAACAGTGTTACATTTGGGTCCAAACAAATCAGATCCTTAATGAAACTGTAATTGTTTTGATGGATCAACTGGTTCCTGAAGAACTATGGAACGAGCGTGTGCCGGAACAATTTAGAAAATTCCTCACAAGAGCACAAGTTGGAAGCCTTTTGTTCGATTACCTTAAAGATTGGAATGAGTTTTCCGCTGAAATGAAAGAACTCATGCATTCAGGAAAAGAGCAGGTCGGTAAAGGTGATGACTTGGATGATACTGCTGGTTTCATAGAAAATAAAGTAAAAGATGCTTTAGCAGATTTTTGCAAACCTAAAGCTAAGGATAAACCTGATGAACTTTGGATGAAAGAGATTCTCAATGATTTGTTGATAAAAGAGAAATCTTCCAGCGTTAAGCCTGTCACAAACTTAGCTATTAAGTATGCCTATGCGATCCTCGGGAAACTATTATCAGGGCGTATTTCGGATCTTTCTGATTCCGAAATTTTGATAAAGTCTTTGACTGAATCAGACCTTCTTGAGGAATCTGCATATAGCTCTGAAAACAGTTCTCCATTGGCGCTTAAATCGAATAAACTCCTTCCAGCTGTGCAAGAAAGTTACCATAAGTTGAATGCCCTGGTAAATAATATAAAATCTTTGACTTGCAGAGATTTTTCACAGATCTCAGATATTAATTTGGCGATATACTTGTCAGCAGTTCAAGATCCTGCATTGTTGGAGAAAGAGACCATTATAGGGTATTCGAATTCATTTATAATTGAAAAAGATCGAATTGTCTTGAAGGTACAGATTCAGGATTCTGAAAGCCTGAAAATGCGAGAAGTCAGTCTAGATCTTTATAACTTTATATATTGGGAATTAGCCTATAGATCGATCGACTTATTTATTCCAAAAGAAGGCTGGAAGGAGCTGATGCCTAAGTTTTTACGAAAGGTCATCACAAAGGGATTTTTGGCTACATTTGCAGTTCCTTATGTTGAATTAGCACATAAGTTGCAAGCACCTCTTCAAGGGAACTCAGAGAAAGGGGAACTTTTAGTGGATGAGGTCATTGCTGAAGAACGATCGAAAAAGCGGTCTCTTCAAGCTTTAGACTTGGAAACTCACGTTCTTCCTCTAGGTTCACTCCATCGTAAACGCGATCCACTTGAACGGCCAATTCGTCCTTTAATTAGAGCTGAGCCACGCGGTCCAGTCAACAAGCATCATAAACTTGAAGGTCTTGGACTAATTGATTCAAAAGAGCATGAAAAGCGCTTAGAAAATATTGAGAAAGCCTCTACAGATTTAGTTGCATTTATCGATGTTATGGTCCTTGATAAAATAAATGAATTCATTACTGACCTAGCTAATGAAGATAAATCTTCATCAAAAAAATGTGAAGTACAAGTTTTGGGATCTATCCTCAGTAGTCCAGAAAATGCCTTAATTGGCCTGAAATTGCTTAAAGAGGAAGATTTTTTTGATCCTACCTATAAAGCTATTTTTGAAGCAATTAGGGAGGTTTTTTCAGAAAAAAAGGGATTAGACCTCGACTTATTGATAAAAAAACTTAAAGCAAATGTGAACTTTGAACATTTTGATGTAGAGGCTTGTATTGAAGATCTTGCCCAATATGAAGAAGCATCCGATCATTTTAAAGCTCATTGTGACGATCTCAAAAAGCTTACTTTAAAACGTCAAAAACCTTTAATTGCTGGTTTTCCAGATTTTATTAATTCCTTACTTAGAGAATTTTTGACGACGAAAGTGAATGTAAATATCAAACAGATTCGCGAGACTTTGGTCAAACGTGCGGTTTACCTTATAATCAGTGAGTTTTTAAAACCTGCCGAAAAAGATGAAAATGGGAACGTGATCCTTTCTGCAACGAAAAGTTCTGTTGTAAACATTAGACAAAAATTGATATCGATTCTCAATGAATATCATCCTAAAGTATCTGGAAATCAACATGACATTGCGCAAAAAATCGTCGATGAAATCCTGCCAAAAGAAACTTGGGAAACAATTTTTACAAATAAGGACGAAGAATTCGTTACTCGTGAAAGTATTATTAAGATGGTTGAAGAATCCTTTGTAAATGATACCTGCAAAAAGATAATCGATTTACAAAGTAAGCACATCAAAGCAATCACAATAATCGAAAAATTAGACAAGGCTTCAGGCTTACAAGAAGGAAAGTTCGGTGGTTTAGCAAAAGTGGTAGGCACTATTTGTGCCTCTATTGATTCCACCATTGACGAGTATTCTGAGAAAAAAGGGAAGATTTTTGATCAGCCGCTTCTGTTTAATGAAATTGCCAAAGACCTTCTTAGAGATGAAACGACCTCAGGTATCATCAAAGAAAGTGCACATGCCTTAGTAAATATATGCGTAGCACAGTTGTTCCTTGTTAAAAAAGGGGAATCTCCTGAGAAGAAGCTCCTCGAAGTTTTAGCAAGAATGATAGAAGCCTATGACGCTCAAGATTTAACGAAAACAGCTGCAAGTTGGCTAAAAGAGGTCGTTCCTGAAAAGCTTCGTAAAGCACTATTGCCTGAATTTCTTCATGATGTCATCACGCATGAATTCCTTGCTGAAGCTATATTTAAGGAGTACATGGTCCAAATCGATGATGTTGCTACTAAGATTCAACCACTTGTTGACATTGATGACAGTAATGTCCTCAAGATGCAAAACTATGTTAAAGAGAAGCTAGTTGCTCTAAAAAATGTGAATTCAAGAGATGGATTGTCCGGATATGGCGGATTTGTAAATGATTTAGAGAAAGTTTTCCTTGAGGTGCTGGGCGGGGATTATAATTCGGATGGGAAGTTAAAAGACTTAGGCCCTTTCCTTATCAAGATCCTTAATGCGAATATTACCCAGATCATGACACAACCAAATGTTGTAGGCATTCTTGATTCCGAAACATTTTTATCTGAAGCTTTAGCAGCAGCTTTGCCCATGCTTGGATCTATGGACGACGCTGAGGGCTATGTTGAATTAACTGACGATCAGCTAGAGGATTTAACTCCGACGACACTTAAGAAATTAGGCATTACGTTGCTACAAAATGAGGACGAAAACGATGAAGCCTTCAAAGCAAGAATTAGGAAATGGCATTTTGAAGTGAAATCCGGCGAGATGCTTGCTGAGATCATGTTTCCAGGCAAAGGTGCAAGCTTCTTGCTTGTTCCGGAAATTGCTCAAGAGATCACTTGGAATAATGTGGTTGAAGCTTTGGGCAATCAAGTAGGACGAGTAACAAATAAAGATAGCCGTATCCTGTTGGCTATCAATCTGTTAGGAGGTGGTCAGGAAGATGAAGAGGTTGATCTGGAAGATATAGCGGCTTATAAAGACTTAGAAGAGCATCTTATTGATAACAAAAATTTAGTAGGTAAAGAAACTATTGCAGAAGGCCTCTTTAAGAAAAGGTTGAAAACTAAAGTTATGAAGGAGATTGATGCTTATTTCGCTACTTGGAGTCCTTGGCTTGCCCCTATTACATGGCTTGCGCGTATGTTTACGAAGATTGTAGTTTCTATGATTCTCTACTTTGGAGTGAGCCAGCAAGCTTGGGATTTTGTGTCGAGTGCTGAGAGCGACGAAAAGCTTCGCCGTATGATTTGGAAATTCCTGTCCTTTACAAAAGCTTATCATCCTAAAGAGGTGGATTCAAATGAGCTTAATAAAGATCTTACGACTAAAGTTAAGAAAGTAATGGAGGATCTGAATCTTCTTGATAATCTTCAATGGTTCGTGGGGCCTAGAGCGGCCGCTGTTTTTAAAGACCAGCAGGTTCTATCATTTTTGTTGCCTAAAGAGCCTGAAGCTGAGTAGTACTGAGTAAATTCCTGGAGCTCGGCATTAAAATGCCGGGCTTTTTATTAATTAACACTGTTACCGCGCTGTAGCGGTATGAGAGGGCGCCTTAATTTATCTAAATACAAAATACGGATTTTATTCGATGTCTTGCGCGATTCATGAATTTAATTTTACGCCGGCCAATTCTGCCTCGGCTTGCTCTTCCTCGCATCTCAAATCATATACCTCTACTAAAGACAAAATGAACATTATAGATGGGCCAATAAGGGTCCAACCACTAATCGATTTAAAAATGTCCAAGGCAACTCCAGCAATCAACCCAACCGCTGACCTTAAAGCGGAGCCAAACGCATGCATTAAAGAAATGGTGGATGGTTTCAGCTCTAGTTTGACTCCAATTTGATCAATTACATAACGCACTGCTATCGCCCCCACAACACAGCCAGCGCCATACACACCTCTAATTAAAGCCGGCTCCCTCGTAAGTAAACCATAAGCACAACCCACAACAAATCCAATAGACACTTTTAATGCAGGATACTCTGTAAGCACATCTTGGATCGGTTTTATCGTGTTTTTGATTGGCTTTAATAAATTTTCATCTATTGACTTCTTTAATGGTTTTAGATGTTCTTCTCTAAACAGGTCAACTGTCTTTCGAACTTCTGCTATAGTTTCCCATAATGAAGGAGGTTCTCCTTTTACAGATTCATGATTAGATTTCAGATAATCTGCTATCCCAGGAAAAAAATTGGGGCCACTTATCAAGGTACTACCGATCATTTGAATTTCACTTGTTAGTTGGGTTATTGATACTGTGTATCACACTTTCTTCCACTCTTCTTAATTTTTCAAGTCTTAAATACTATATCTACTAGCTTGATTTTTCAAAGTAAATATTTGTTCCTTAATTACCGAGAATACTTAAGTAAATTGCGGCAAATCGTGCAAGAATCACAAGTGCAATGGTCGCAATGCTCTGTAGTAGCAAGATATTGGAAGGGCGCCAATTGAGTTTTTTTCCAATACATGTGATAGATAGCTTTATCAAAACAATAGTTGTGACAGTAGCGGCAAGCCATAGACCTGTTGCTAAAATAGGTCCGCTAAAAATTGCAGTTGCAACACAACCTACAACAAAACTTAGACCTACCACAAGTGCTAAAGTTGTTGCCTCAAACATTAGGGGAGAGCAAATTACTTCTTCCTCAATAGGTTCAGGAGGGGGAGTTGGAGTCAATGGCTCTAACAGTTGTTGTGCATATGGATCAGAATAGTTATCAACTGTAGGTTTGACATTCATATTAAGCCTTTTGTTAATTTTTTTGCTTAAACTCTTAACATAAAGAATAAAAATTGCCTTAGGAGCTAAGCGCGGAGAGTGCGAAACAGACGTTTTGTTGCTTTAAATTAAGTGTACTTGAATTCACTATTTTTGAGGAGAGATTAGGCAATAGGTATAAAAGAATAGGAAAGAATAGGCCTCCATGCTAGTACAATTTGCGTGGAAGCCTCTACTTCTATGCTGTTAAGCAAGATCTTTGATAGCGTTGGTTAGCTGTTCAAGTCCATCACCCCGTTCGGCTGAAATTTCAAAAAGATGCTGTTTCATAAAGGGCTCATTCGCAAATGTTTCCCTGAATTCATAGATGTTTGCAGCTGCTTCATCTGAGTCAATTTTATTGAGAACAACTAAGCTGGGGCGGTCAAGCATCTCAGGATTGTAAGCAAGCAACTCTGCACGCAGAACTTTAAAGTCTTCGGTAGGAGAGCGACCATCAATTCCAGATGCATCGAGCATATAGATAAGAAGCTTAGTGCGTTCGATGTGGCGCAAGAATTCGAAGCCTAAACCTCGGTTGCGATGGGCCCCTTCGATAATTCCTGGTATATCCGCAATAAAAACACGCGTGTAGTTTTCACGTTGGATGAATCCTAAATTCGGTTGCAAAGTCGTAAAAGGGTACGGTGCAATTTTGACTTTTACATCGGCAATGGCAGAAATCAAAGTCGATTTACCCGCATTTGGAAAACCGACTAACCCGACATCCGCGATCAATTTGAGTTCAAACTCGACGTTAGCAGACTCACCTTCAAGACCAGGCGTCCAGATATTAGGTGCGCGATTTGTAGGTGTTGCAAAGCAAGCATTCCCTTTACCGCCTTTACCACCGGCGCAGAGGATAACTTTCTGCTTATTATCAACTAAATCGTAGAGTATCTCATGGGTCACTGCATCTTTGACAAGCGTTCCACAGGGGACTTTAAGAATGAGATTTTCCCCGCCACGACCTTGACGGTCGCTGGAGGCTCCGGGCATTCCGTTTTCAGCTTTTAAAATGCGCCGATTGCGGAACCATTCTAAAGAATAAACTTGGTTGTCAGCTTGAAGGATGATTGAACCACCTTTTCCGCCATTGCCTCCGTTGGGCCCCCCTTTGGGAACAAATTTTTCTTTGCGCCAGGAGACGACCCCATTGCCGCCTTTGCCTGCTGCCAATTGAATGGTTACGCGATCGGTAAATTTCATGCTACACTTCAGCCTGGACTGAAATCCTCGTTTTATCTGTTTTGTTAAAAGCTACAATGCCATCAGCGAGGGCAAAGAGTGTATCGTCGTTACCACGGCCAACATTGGCACCTTGATGCCATTTTGTTCCGCGTTGTCTGCAAAGGATGCTGCCTGCTTTTACTAGCTGGCCATTGCCAACTTTGATGCCGAGGCGTTTTGAATGTGAATCGCGTCCATTACGCGTAGATCCTTGACCTTTCTTATGTGCCATTCTAAAGCTCCTTTATACCTTTGCGTGAGTGCGTCGTTGATTAGACTCTGCATGAACGCCGCTGATTGAGGTGATTTTTACACGTGAATACTTTTGGCGGTGACCGAACTTACGGTAATCGCGATGGCTAGGTTTGTATTTAACGCTAGTTACTTTTGGTCCTGCGACCCAATCAATGACTTCTCCAATAACTGAAGCACCGGCAACAAGAGGCACGCCTACTTGTTGTGATTCTCCGTCACTAACGAAAAGTACTTCAAATTGCACTTCAGAGCCTAGATCTGCTTCTAACAATTCGACATCGATGAAGTCACCTAGCGCTACTTTGTATTGTTTCCCACCTGTTTTGATAATGGCGTACATGAAATCCCCTATTAAATTTTCGTTCAATTTTGTCACGGCTTAATGGTTTTCAAAGCCGATGTGTTGCCTGCTCAGAGATTGAGCTGGCGCTAAAGAAGTCATCATAACTCTAATTCCATTTGAAATCAATGAGAAAAATAATGATAATGGTATGTATGGAGAAAATCAGTTATGAGTAATGCGCTATTTCAAAATAGTCCTGAATATAAATATGGGTTTACCACGGATGTGGAGAGCGATAGTTTCCCGAAAGGGCTAAGCGAAGATGTTGTTCGTGCCATCTCGGAAAAGAAGGGAGAACCTGATTTTCTTCTGCAATTTCGATTAAAAGCCTATCGAAAATGGCTGGAAATGGAAGAACCCCACTGGGTAAACGCAGAATACCCCCCTATTGATTATCAAAACATCTCCTATTATTCAGCTCCTAAAACGAAAGCAACAGTCAATCGATTAGAAGATGTTGACCCTGAGATACTTAAGACTTTTGAGCGGTTAGGGATCCCATTAGATGAGCAAAAGCGTCTATCTAATGTTGCCGTTGATATGGTGTTTGATTCAGTTTCAATAGGAACAACTTTTAAGCATAAACTGGACGAAGCGGGCGTAGTTCTTTGTTCAATATCTGAAGCGATCCATCTTTATCCTGAACTCGTAGAAAAATACTTAGGAAGTGTGGTTCCGATTGGAGATAATTTTTATGCGGCTTTGAATTCGGCGGTCTTTAGTGATGGCTCTTTTGTTTACATACCTAAAGGTGTACGTTCACCTCTTGAACTCTCCACTTACTTCCGTATTAATGACAAGGAATCAGGTCAGTTTGAGCGAACGTTGATCATCGCGGAAGAGGGATCATTTGTCAGCTATTTAGAAGGTTGTACGGCTCCGGCTTACGATAATAATCAGTTACATGCCGCAGTCGTCGAGCTAATCGCATTAGACAATGCGGAAATCAAGTACGCCACAGTGCAAAACTGGTATTCAGGTAATCCAGAGACCGGACTAGGAGGAATTTACAATTTTGTGACTAAACGCGGGCGCTGTCAAGGAGTTAATTCAAAAATTTCCTGGACACAAGTCGAAGTTGGAGCTGCAATTACCTGGAAATATCCGAGCTGCATTTTGCAAGGAGATAATTCGACAGGCGAGTTCTATTCTATCGCTCTGACAAATGGAAAGATGCAAGCAGATACCGGCACAAAGATGATTCATCTTGGGAAAAATACGACATCGACAATTATCTCTAAAGGCATTGCAGCTGACTTTTCTCATAATAGCTATCGTGGGCTTGTCAAGGTTGTACCACGCGCATCTAATGCACGTAATTATACGCAATGTGATTCCATGCTGGTTGGAGCTAACTGTTCCGCAAATACGTTTCCTTACATTGAAGTTGGCAATTCAACCAGCCAAGTGGAGCATGAAGCTTCGACTTCCAAAATGAATGAAGAACAGCTGTTTTATTTTCAAGTGCGCGGTATCTCAAAAGAAGATGCTATCAACATGATCGTCAATGGATTTTGCAAAGACGTTATCAGAGAATTGCCTTTGGAATTTGCCGCAGAAGCGCAGAAGCTGCTGACACTAAAATTAGAAAATTCCGTAGGATAAAATGTTAGAAATAAAGAATTTGCGCACGTCTATTGAGGGGAAGGAAATCCTGAAAGGAGTTAACCTGGTCATCAATGCTGGGGAAATCCACGCAATCATGGGACCAAACGGTGCAGGAAAATCCACGCTGGCGAAGGTACTTGCAGGACATCCGTCCTATGAAGTTACAGAGGGAACAATCTTATTTAAAGGCGAAGATCTCCTAACAATGGAACCTGAGCAACGAGCTCACGCTGGGCTTTTTATGAGCTTTCAGTATCCAATCGAAATACCAGGTGTGAGTAATGTGTCATTCTTGCGAGCTGCTTACAATGCTAAGCGAAAAGCGGCAGGAGAGACTGAGGTTTCTTCAGAAGAGTTTGAGCCTCTGATGGATGCCAAAATGAAGCTTATGGAAATAAGGACTGAATTTAAAGAGCGTAATCTTAATGAGGGATTTTCAGGAGGCGAAAAGAAGCGCAATGAAATTTTGCAGATGGCTTTATTGGCTCCCGAATTGGCAATTTTAGATGAAACTGATTCAGGTTTGGACATCGATGCAATGCGCATTGTGGCTAATGGGGTGAATAATTACATGAATGAATCGATTGGCCTTTTGTTAATCACGCACTATCAGCGCCTTTTGGATTATATTAAACCTACATATGTTCATGTCATGTTGGATGGGAAGATTGTTCAATCAGGTGGAGCAGAACTCGCTCTAGAGCTTGAAAAGCGTGGATATGACTGGTTAACAGTCTCCTCTGAAGAGGAAGTTATAAAATGATGACGGAGATCCGTTCGGAAATCGATGACTTCCACACTCGGTTAGAGACTTTATACAATTCGACTTTAAAAGATACTGCGCTTGCAGGATTGCAAGCTGCAGCATGGGAACAGTTTTGTAAGGTAGGACTGCCAACACGCAAAAATGAAGTTTTCCGTTATGTCAAACTTGGGCAGCTCTACAATCAAGTTTATGTAGAAGCAAAACCAGTAAGTCTTGAAAAAGAAGTCATAGAAACTCATATCTATCCTGAATGCAAAGAATCAGTATTGGTTTTTGTAAATGGGCATTTTACTCCGGAGCTTTCACGTATTTTAGCTCTTCCGAAGAAAATGATCGTCTTGCGGTTAAGTGAGGCTATGAGAACATATGGCTCCCTTTTGACCAATCAGATTGGAAAATCGATCAAAGAGGAATTAGATCCTTTTGCGCTTTTAAATTTGGCTCTACATGGCGAAGGACTTTTTCTTTATTTGCCTCCAAAAACAGTTTGCACTGTGCCTGTACAAATTTTACATGTTGTCGATAGTCGCATTCCGAATCCATTTGTGGCGCCTAGAATGCAGGTTTTTGCGGGAGCATCTACAGAGATCGAAATTTTCTCGAGTCATGCTTTTCTTTCTTCTTTAAACGGTTTTATTAATCAGAGGACGGACATTTCTTTAGAAGAAAATGCGCATGTACGTTACGTGCAAGCTAATTTTCATGAGAGTGCAGATCAGTGGCACTTCGATGCTCTACGCGCAACGTTAAAAAAGTCTGCAACTTTGAAATCGATTGGAGTGACAACTGGTAGCAAGACGGTACGTAATGATTACCGCGCCACTTTGATAGGGGAGCAGTCTGAGGTGTCACTTAGTGGTGTGTGGATGCTCGAAGAGAGGCGTGAAACCCATCAACATATTTTTATCGATCATCAGGCTCCAAATTGCCTTTCGAGACAGCTCTTCAAAGGTGTTCTTAATGATGCCGGCCATTCGAGTTTTGAGGGCAAAATTATGGTAAGACAAGCTGCTCAGGAAACAAACGCTTTTCAACTAAACCGTAATTTGTTATTGAGTGATGGGGCCACTGCCGAAAGTAAACCCAACCTTGAAATTTTTGCAGATAGTGTCAAAGCTTCTCATGGTGCCACGATAGGGCAGCTTGAAAAGGAAGAGCTTTTCTATATGCAGTCAAGAGGCTTTCCTGTGGCAGATGCTAAAAGATTGCTTGTTCATGGGTTTTGTCAAGAGGTCTTGGACCTCATTGGGCAGCCTGAAGTGCGTAAGCAGATCGGGACGCGGTTTTATGCAAGGCCTGAGATAATAAAGCAAGAAACTACCGTGCAGCCGATATGAATCAATGCAAAGGCGCTGTCACGTTATAATAGGATTTTTCTATGCATATCCACAAACCCGATTTTGCCAAATTACGGCTCGATTTCCCAATGCTACGAAAGACAATGCATGGTCATCCAC
Source organism: Parachlamydiaceae bacterium (assembly GCA_013813265.1). Taxonomy (GTDB): domain Bacteria; phylum Chlamydiota; class Chlamydiia; order Chlamydiales; family Parachlamydiaceae; genus JACCRY01. Next base: position 16,675 of record JACCRY010000020.1, on the reverse strand, counting down.
TCATCTATTTTGATTCAGCTGCTACAGCTCAGAAGCCTCAAAGCGTCATCGATGTCATTACAGATTTCTACACGAATCACTATGGAACTGTTCATCGAGCTGTGTATGAACTTGCGACATATGCCACGCATGAATATCAACTAGCTCGCACGAAGGTACAAGCGTTTATAAATGCTGAAGATGCGGAAGAAATTATTTTTACACGTGGAACGACGGACGCAATTAATCTTGTTGCCAATAGTTTTGGAAGAGCTTTTATAAAGGCAGGGGATGAGGTGCTCATTTCTGCCATGGAACATCATGCAAATATTGTGCCTTGGCAATTTGTGTGTGATCAATTCGGAGCGACTCTCAAAGTGATTCCAGTCAATGAGCAAGGCGAGCTGCTTATCGACGATTACAAGCAGTTGTTATCAGACAAAACGAAAATAGTTGCTGTTACTCATGTTTCAAATGCCCTTGGAACAATAAATCCGATTAAGGAACTTGCTCGACTAGCTCATGATGCAGGTGCCAAAATTTTGGTTGACGGAGCTCAAGGTGCTCCACATATGCCTTTAGATGTTCGTGACCTCGATGTCGATTTTTACGCCTTTTCAGGTCATAAGTTATGCGGTCCAACCGGTGTTGGTGTTTTATATGGTAAAAGGGATCTTTTAGAGATAATGCCGCCTTATCAAGGGGGTGGAGACATGATCGATACGGTTACATTTATTAAAACAACGTACAACGATCTCCCTTTGAAATTTGAAGCTGGAACACCGATGATTGCTGAAGTTTTAGGGCTTGGAGCCGCTATAGATTACTTGACAGGTATTGGGTTGTCAGAAATTGAGCGATATGAACATTCACTTTTGCTTCATGCGACGGAAAAGCTTCAATCGATTCCGGGACTTACCGTTGTGGGTAATGCTCCCAAAAAAGGAGCCATCATCAGTTTTACGATGGAAGGTATTCATCCATTAGATCTTGGGACAATGCTTGACTTAAAAGGGGTTGCTATCAGAACAGGACGTCATTGTGCACAGCCAATCTTGGAGCTCTATAATATACCCGCAACAGCAAGAGCTTCACTGGCATTTTATAATACTAAAACTGAAATAGATGCATTTGCAAAGATACTTCTTGAGATCATTGCTCTTTTGAGGGGATAAATGGAAATTTCACTTGAGAGAGCTATTGAGCTGTTAAAAGAGGGATCTGTAGTCGCAGTGCCTACCGAAACTGTATATGGGCTTGCTGCCTCTCTATCACATCCTGATGCTATAAAAGAAATTTTTCAGCTGAAAGGAAGGCCCAGCAGTAATCCATTGATCATTCATGTTGCCGACAAAGAAACGATTTATGAATACCTTCAATTTATGCTGGAAGGTTTTTCTTTACTGGCGGATGCTTTTTGGCCAGGCCCAATGACTCTTGTGCTCCAGGCAAATATTGAAAAAGTTCCTGAAATTGTACGTGCTGGCCTTTCGACTGTTGCTTTTAGAGTCCCCAACCATCCCATAACAGCTCAATTGTTAAAATTGACTGGTCCGCTCGTTATGCCTTCTGCAAATTTATCTGGAACTCCTTCTGCAACTCGAATTGAACATGTAGAAAAGGATTTTGGGCAAGAGTTTCCTGTTCTGAAAAGCTTTGGACCTACGTTAGGAGTTGAATCGACAATTTTAATTTATTTAGATGATGAATGGCAGATTATTCGTCAGGGAGCATTGCCACCAGAGGTTTTTAAGTCGGTTTTAGGGTATCTGCCAATAATTCGAGGGGTAGAGGCTAATGCAGCTCCACTTTGCCCAGGACAACTCTTTCGACATTATGCTCCGAAGGCAAAATTGATTTTGACGAATGAGTGTGGAGTACTTCGCGGAGAAACGATACTTGGATTTAGCGACAGGGCCTACCCGGAAGGAAATGGTGTAATTTGTATGGGGAATTCAGGGAAACCTGAAGAGATTGCAGAAAATTTATACAAAGTTTTGAGAGATCTTGATATAAGTTCTGTTGAAAAAGTTTTTGTGGATATAGACCTTCCTAGTGAAGGTCTGTATGCCACCCTACTTGAAAGGCTTACAAAAGCTAGCTTATAGCCGCCTTCATGGGCATAAAGTTTGACAGCTAAGTTTTGCTTTTAAGATAGTTTTGCTATAATTAAACTTGTTTCACCGCTACCGCGGCTAACTAATTTAATTGCGTTTACCCCACGTTCCGCTTCAGGCCTCCCGGCCTTTCGCTGCACGCGGGGCTATTACGTTAAATCGCTACCGCGATAAAAAACAGACTAGAAGCCATATATTACCTTTCATGGATCTCGCAGCGATTAACATAATAGCCCAGATTCCGCCTCAGGCCTTCCGACCTTTCGCTGCACGGGAGGTTTTACGTAAATCGCTATAGCGATCGAAATAGACGAGAAGCCATATATAGTACTTGTCATGGATCGCGGTAGCGATTTAACGTAATAGCCCCGCGTGAAGCGTTAGCGGAACGGGGGTAATGTAATTTAAGTTAGTTAGCCGCGGGTAGCGGTGATAGACTTTCAACGTTACGATAAAAGTAATTAAGAGAAGTATGGCATCCAAAAGGGAATGCTTTTTATTTTAGAAAAAGGATAGTAATGTTTGAATCATGCAATAGAAAACAAGAAGAGATAAAGAAAATTTTCGAAAGCTATAAGACTCAAGAAGATAAGTATAAAGCGCTCATTGAACTTGGTAGGCAACAATTTACTCTAGCTCCTGAATATAAAATTCCCGAAAATATAGTTCAGGGATGTCAAAGCCTTGTTTATCTTCACGCATATCTACAAGATGGAGCTGTTTTTTTTGAAGTGGAATCCAACGCTCTAATTTCTGCCGGACTCGCAATGCTTCTCTTCAAAGCCTATAATGGAGAAACTCCTGAAGTCATCCTTACATGTCCACCCGCCTATTTGGACGCACTTGGCGTCGGTGCAAGTCTCACTCCCAGTCGATCAAACGGACTTTACAGCATTCATTTGCGTATGAAACAAGAGGGTTTAAAGCTACTTCTGGAGCGTGAGAAACAATCAAAGGAATAAACGTAGCTCGACATTCAATGTAGAGCCTGGCATTAACCCTACGAATCCTATTGACGTTTCGTGATCCCTCGCGTGGCTTCTTTACCTTTCTTTTGAATTTAGAGAAAAGAAAGAGAAACGTTGATTCTATTACGGTCATTCGATAAACTAGTCTTGTTATTCCTTTAGTTAAAAAAAACATATAAATATTATGGGTCTTATGAAAAAATGGACGTCACTCTTGTTTTTGATTTTTTCAATAAATTGCTGTTTAGTTTTCTCTAATGAAAAAGATTTTTATCAAACTAATATAGAAAAGACACTAAATGCCTGTAAAGTTGAACCATCTCAAAGAGAAGAAATAAGAGAACTTTTTCTTCAAATATATCGAGTTGAAAAAGCTCATCCTGACCACATTCAATGTTTAACTGCTCAGGATTCTCTTTTCTATGCCTACCAAGTCATTGCTAAAGAGCTTTATCGAAAACTTTTTGGCCAGACGAAAGAAGAGTTTGAATTTTTGCGCTTTCCATCCCAAAACCTAATAAAAACTAGAGAAGAGTTTTTTTCTCGGTTTCCGATGACGCTCACTCATGAGGAACTTGCTAAAGAATTTAGGACTACACCCGATAACTTAAACGAGGCTATAAAGGCGAATGAGATACATCATGAGGAGAATTGCTTAAGGATTTCGATGGGAGAAGATGAGGTGCGTTATGACTTTGAAGATCATGATGATTTTGACGACGATGATGACGATGATGAGGAGGACTTAGAAAATGTAGAAAGTCCTTCTAAATTTCAATTGCTTAATGACACTGTTCCCGAAGTTAGCAAAGAGCTTCTTTCGGTAAATTTTACAATGGAGACATATTGTCCACAAGATTCCACAATGGCAGTCTTTCTTTCAGGTTGTTCTGTAAGCTTATCTTCTTTATCAGATGATGAAGAAGCTTATGAAAAAAGGGTTTCTAAAATTTTTTACGAGCTTTTTGACTTTCTTTCTTTTCCACGGGAAAAGCTTTCGATTTGTATAGAAAACCTAATCAAAAGAGCTCCTCATACAAGCAGGGGGATTATTAATCAAATTTTTCTTCCTAAGAAAAATATAGTTAATTTTTTATATCTTTCTTTTGGAGGCGGATGGCGACACCCTATTTATGATTCTAACTTTGAAGAAAGTTATAGTGAATTTCAACATAATAGAAAGGGAGGATCCTTTAGAACTTTTAGAAATTTTCAAGCCCGAATAATCGCAGGCTCACTTTTTGATGACCCGCAAGTCAAAATTTTTCGCTATACACTTATTCCACAAGAAGAACAAAAGCAATATGAAGCCATTGTTCGAGATGAAATTGATAAACTATTCCATCCCGATTGACGTAAGTAGTTTAAAATGCTATCTTGCTTTTATGTTGTTTAAAATACCATTTTATTATAATATTTAAGATTATATAAATGTTAAAATTATTACAAGGGTTTAATTATGTTAAGAATTAGTGCTGCAAGTATAAACACAGAAAAATTGCCATTTGTAGAGCTCCCAGAATACCAATATAGGCTTTTAACAATCCCTGAGGACATCATTCATACAATTCTGTTGGAACTTCCCCTTAAGGAAATCTCCAATTGTAGTTTGCTCTCCAAGAGTATCCATCGAATGGTATCTAATGACAACCTGTGGATGAAATTATATCTTCGCGACTTTAAAATGGAGCCAGCTCAACGAAACTTATTTATAAAAATGTATGAGGATAACCGCATCTATAACTCTAATCTTGTAAAGGGTGTTTATACTGAAAATTGGATAAAAATTATTGATAGGAAGTATATTGCTGATCCTTATCCCGTTTACGGACAAATGCTGGCTGTTGCTGATGAAACTCTTTTTTTCCTTTTTAATTTGAATGATCCCGTTGATGATGAAGAACCTCCAATGTGGATAGGACGCTTGAGTTTAAAGACGGGTGAAACCCTTCCCCCTCTTGCAAAATTACCATACAGTGTACAATCTATTGTCATTAATGATAATAAACTTTTTTGTCTTGCTGTTGCAAGTTATACGGGTTCTACGAGCGTCGTAATTCTAGATTTAAAGACGGGAAATCGTTTAAATACCTTAGACCTTAAATCCTCAGACATCAAAAGCGTGACTACTGCCTTTACCGTTGCTGACGAGAAAATTTTTTTAGGAAAGGATGATGGGAGTATCTGGGTTTATGATTTAAAGACGTCGAATTTTGCTAAAACCTTGAAAGGACATACGGGTAAAATTTCTTGCCTCATTATGGCCGATAAAAAACTGTTTTCAGGTTCTTATGATCGGACAATAAAGGTCTGGAATTTAGAAACAATCAATTGCTCTATTACCCTTGAATGTGAAAAAATTCCCTCATCCTTGTGCATGAAAGATGACAAGGAGTTCATTTGTGGATATGACCATGGTTCTGACTGGGGAATTTGGAATTGGGAAAAGAAGATTAGCAAAAGTTTCCTAAGAAGAGAACCTTATCTTGAGGATTTTATTGTAGCTGATGGAAAGTTTCTTTACTTTCATACTAACACTGATAGAGGAGGAAAAAAGAGTGCGTCGGTTGTGATACAAAATTTTAAAGCAAAAGATGATGAAGTCCTAAAAGCTCTTTCCACTAAGCTTGGAGCTTCCATTTCTCAGAAATGTCAATATTCTCAAGCTATGACATTAACAAGATTTTTTAACATGCCTAAATTTGTAAAAGAAAAAATTTATGAAGAACTTTGTATGAATATTAGACAAAATGCGGCTTTTGCTACAACGGAAGAAGTAATGTTACGAGTAGACGAAATAAAGTTGCTAATTGAAGAATTTAACGATCTAAATGTGGCCCACCTTTCCGAAAATATGAGAAAATTTCCGGGAATTTTCCCTCCTATAATGAATAAGAGCACAATGATTTCCACTCCAGAATTTTCGAATCGGAGAATGAATAACATAGAACTATTCTTGAAGGCACTCGACAATTATGTGAACAAAAAAGAAAAAGCAAATGCAGAAGTAAAAGAAATCGATTCCTGGTATGCATAAAAGGTTATGACCTATGATATTCCTCCTTATAGTTGTGTATACTCAGAATATACTTATTGATGTAGGGAATGACAAGAATTTCTTCATTCATTAAAGGTAGATTTAAATGATTTATTTTGCATAATTAGTATATTAAAACCAACCCTATGGGAGAGCAGGAATGGATGTGTATAAATCTTGGACACTGAAAAAGAAAAATAGGTTTAGGATGATTTTAATTATGATTGCAAGAGTAGGATTCCATGAAGTTATATTGTGATAAAGCCCTCTCTCAGAGGCTTGAACGTGTAGAAGCTCTTTCAAATGCAGATTTTGTGACTTCTCGCGCACAGATGTTTCCGGAAAGTTCCGCAAAATGGATTGATGTCGCCGGTACATATGCGATGTTCGACGGTGTCGATTCTCCGTTAACACAGACTTTCGGGCTGGGTTTATTTGAAGAAATCACCGATAATGAACTTGAGCTAATCGAAACATTTTTCCAACAACACAATGCGCCTGTTTTTCATGAGGTCAGTCCGATGTCGGGTCCTTCTTTAATGGGTCTATTGAATAAGCGTGGCTATCAGCCTGTGGAGCTTACGACAGTCATGTATAAGATTCTTTCAAAAGAAGATTTCGTGGTTGCTGACTCCAAACATGAAATGAATACGCGAATTCTTAAAAAAGGAGAAGAAGAGATTTGGGCCCTTACTTCTGCTGCAGGGTGGAGTACTGAAACGGGGGGATTAACAGATTTCATGTGTCAGTTCGGCCAAATTGCTGCGCATTGTGCAGGTGCGCGACCATTTATTGCTGAACATAATGGTAAGCCCATTTCAACTGGGATGCTCTACATATATGATCATGTTGCGCTTCTAGCCGGAGCTAGTACAATTCCTGAAGGGCGCAACCGTGGAGCTCAAAGTGCATTACTTGATGCGCGGTTACGCTATGCTGCAGCGCAAGGTTGTACTCTTGCAATGATGTGTGCAGCTCCCGGAAGCCAATCTCAGAGAAATGCAGAGAAAAACAATTTTCAAGTGGCTTATACACGCACAAAATGGCAAGCCATTAAGAATCTGGAAGGCTAACCGCAATTGTAAACCAAGGTTGAGTGCCGTACATCTTGAGTTTTTCGTGAAGTGCGCAGCTTTTAGCTTCATTAACCCAGAAATTGCGATTGATTTCTGTCATCTGATTTACATTTTCGCGTAATTCATCTACAAGAATTGCATTTGAATCATGTGTCATTATCCCACTATTAGATGCTGCATAAGCCCTCTTTTCAGAAGACTCTAAAAGCACGTTCTTCCAAGCTTGATGAAGGATATGATTTACAATAAAAGCCAATTTGGGATCGTCTTTCGGTAATGTTAGGGCCCTTAAGGTTGTGCTCGTTTGCGAAAGAGGGTTAACGAAGTCCATGAATAGCGACTCTTGCTGGGACATAAAAAGCTGTTCTATTTCTTCATCTGTCTTTGTATCCAAATCGTGAACGATTAGACTACTATAATTATTCATCAGTAAGAATTTTCTTACAAACTCAGGAAAATGTCCCACAAACCAGAGGGGGAGATTGGCTATAATCTCCCGCTTTTCTTCAATAGAGAATTCAATAGGGTTAGTATTTATGTTTTGCAAATCAGACGGTTGTAGCCGGAAATCCAAGAAATTTCGCTCAAAAGAATCTGAATTTTCTAAAAAGTCGTTAATGGCGGAATATATAGGGAAATTTTCTCTGCTAACGTCTCTGACTCTCATGAAGTGGCTATTCGGGCTGAAGCATGGAGTTATGCTTTTATAAGGAGAAAAACTGCAATACTCTTGATCCAGTTCTTCTACTCTAAGGAGATATCTTTCCATTCTCCCTACATAATCTCGAGTATAATAAAGAACATTGGGACAAAAAATTCCAAGAATAATTCCTGCAATCTGTGTAGCGAGCATCGCAATTCCATATAGGGGGGTACGTATGATATCTATAAAAGAATTTTTAATATTTTCTTCAAATTGGTCTTGGGTTTGTTCTCCAGTGTAAAGCATCTTTAATTCATATAGAACAGGGCCAATAATCGAAGCATGCCATAATGTTTTAATACAGAGGTGAATTGGACGGCCAATTAGGGATGCGATGTGTTTAGCGTAAATCGAATATCTTTCATCACCTTTAAAAATTTCCCCCGTCTCTACATTTATGACATTATTATAATTATCGCGCGGCATATTTTTGTAGATGCAGTCATTAGTTTCTGTAATGAGGGCTTCACTTTCCCAATTTGGATGTTTCTGAATAAATTCAGAAAAAAGTTCAATACGAGTCATAATAATTCCTTAATTTAGATATTATAATTTATCTTAATGGTTTATCATTTGTCCATCATAGAAGGTCATTTAAAAAAAAGTGAATGCTCACTCAGGGAGGTAATGGTCTCAATTTTAATGTTTACTAGTATTTTCTTGGGGTCAAACAGTAGTTGTAATTAATCTATACGCTTAGAGATTTATAAGCAATAGATTTCTTGTGATCTACATAATCTGATTAATGGGAAAGAAATACTCTTCATAGGGTTTGATAATCTAGCAGTTCAGTGGAAGGAGCAAATAAGTAATGACAACGTTGACAGAATTTTGAACTAGTTGTTCCCCTCTATCTCACGTGACATTTTTAGAGTTTTAAACGCGGCAGTTATATATAACCCGGCGCTCACCCGCCAGATCTGCTTTGAATAATGCTTTTTAAGCGTAGTTTGAACCCTTAATTCTATCGATGAGGTCAGTAGATTGCTTTTTTTAACGCAAAGGAGCAGCAAAAGGCGCAAAAAACGCAAAGATCATTAAGAACTCGGATGGGTAGCCTTGAGGCTTACTAGATTGCGTAAGAAGCATGATCGAATGTCCAGCCAGATTGCTAACCCAAAAATGAAATTATGGGTCTCTTAGATGTTGGCTTCGTAAACTTAACGGGGAACTGCATTTTTGATAAGATCATCTAAACTTGGATCCAAATTTTGTTCGGGCTGAACTTGTTTTAAGTTTAATTGTGGGGAGTAATCCCAAGAGTTAGGTTCAAAAATGTCTGAATTTTCTAAAAATTCGTTAATATCAACATAGATAGGTAAACTTTCTTTGTTAACGTCTCTGAATATCATAAGGTGGCTAATTGGGCTGAAACAGGGAGATAAACTTTCATAAGGAGAGAGACTTGCGACTGTGTTTTGAACGCAGTCTAGTCTGAGTAATTCTCTTTCAAGTTGTCCTACAAGATCTCTTGTGTAATAAAGAGTTTCTGGGCAAAAGATTCCTAGAATGATTCCGGCTAGGTGGACAGTGAGCATAGCAACTCCATAGATAGGAGTGCGTATAATGTCACAGAGAGAATTTAAGTTGTTTTCTTTAAATTGCTCAAACGTTTGTTTATCATTGAGAAAATTATGTAACTCAACGATTAATGGACCTATCAATGAAGCATGCCACAATGTCTTAAACGTGAGTTGAATAGGGCGAAAAATTAAAAGGGCCACATGTTTAATAAAGATCACGTATCTTTCATCACCTAAAAAAATTTCTCCAGTTTTTACATTTAGCGTATTATTGTATCTAGAGCGAGGAATACTTTTGTATGTGCTATTATTTGGTTGAGTTACAGCGGCATCTGTTTCCCAATTGGGATACTCATTAATAAAAGATGAAAAAAGTTGTGTGCGTATCAAAATTAAACCTTAAAATTTTTAGATTAACTGTTCCTTAAATGGGTGACTTCGTTTCAAACCTATTATAGCTAGTCTAACAATTAAAAGCAATGGTATATATGTTTTATATCTTTTTAACGGAAACATAGAGGCACAGAGGGCAAAAATAAAACTGAAGAGACTTTAAACATTTCCCACCTCTGTGCCCTCTCTGTGTTCTCTGTGCCTCTGTGTTTCCAAAAAACAATTTGTGCAAAAACATGATATTTTGGAGAGGCAGCAAAGGCTCAAAGACGTGAGATCATTTAAGATACGGATGGGTATATTTACGATTACTAACTTTTGGGGCCGAAGGGGCTAAGGCCCTTTGAAATGAAACCGTCTCCTCGATGACTCGGGGAGACGATTGTATAATATTGAAAAATCCTTCAAATTTCTCGGTCTAGCTAGAAACTCCTACTTAGGTGGGCGTTTACGCTCATTTTCTGTAAGATAGCGTTTACGCATCCGAATACAGTCTGGTGTAACCTCAATGAGTTCATCATCTTGAATGTAGTCGATTGATTGTTCGAGTGTGAACTTGCGCGGAGGCGTCAGGATAATTTTTTCATCACTGCCTGAAGCCCGAACGTTCGTAAGCTCTTTTCCCTTTGTGATGTTGACGATTAGATCATTATCACGGCTATTTTCACCGACGATCATGCCCTCATAGACATCTTCACCTGGGGACACGAAAAGAGTACCACGCATTTGCAAGCTGAAGCTGGTGTAAGCATTTGTCTTGCCTGGTCCGATAGAGATAAGAACTCCACGAGATCTTCCAGGTATTGCGCCTTTCCAAGGTGTATATTTTTCAAATAGGGAAGTTAAAATTCCGAGTCCGCGCGTTTGTGTTAAGAATTCATTGCGATATCCCATCAAACCGCGTGTGGGAATTAAGAATTCCATGTGCGTAATGTTATGTTCGTCAGTTTCAAGATGTTGTAATTCTCCACGCCGTCTAGAAATCTCTTCAATGACCATACCAGAATTTTCTTCAGGAACATCAATGAATATTCTTTCTAGAGGTTCATTTTTGACCCCATCGATCATTTGAAGAATAACTTGAGGTTTGGAAACGCTAAATTCATAGTCTTCACGACGCATCGTTTCCATTAAAACAGCTAGGTGGAGTTCCCCTCGTCCAGCAACAGTAATTTTATCTTGTCCATCATCCGGATGTCCGATGTTTAAGGAAATGTTGCTACGTTTCTCTCTTTCTAGGCGAGCTCTTAGCTTATTCATCGTAACGTGCTTACCGCTGCGTCCAACGAAAGGGCTATTATTGACCATGAAACCCACAGAAACTGTCGGCTGATCTAATTTAATGCGGGGTAATACGACAACATTCGACGGGTCGCATAGAGTATCCCCGATCATGACTTCTGGAAATCCGGAGAGAATGGCGATATCGCCCACGCCTGCTTCTTCGACTTCAATTTTTTGTAGTCCAAGGTAATTTTCAATACGTGTGATGCTGGATTTATTATGATTTCCGTGTTCATCAATATGAATGATTTGTTGGCCTTTCTTAATTGTTCCTTCTAAAATACGTCCACAGGCCTGTCGACCGACATAATCATCATAACTGATAGTTGTCACATGCATGAGGAATGGATTTTCAATGGAGCCTTTAGGAGCATCAACAGCAGAAATGATCAAGTCAAAAAGTGGTTTCATGTCGACATGCGGATCTGTTACGTGTTGAACGGCAAAACCTGTTAACCCTGAAGCGTAGCAATATCTAAAATCGAGTTGTGCATCTGTTGCGCCTAATTCTGAGAAGAGATCGAAAGTCATATCAAGAACACGATCAGGATTTGCATGTGGTCTATCGATTTTGTTTAAAACAACAATAGGTCTAAGCCCCATCTTCAATGATTTAGAGAGAACAAACCGAGTTTGCGGCATTGGCCCTTCTTGAGCATCTACTAATAAAAGAACTGAATTAACCATTCCCAGAACACGTTCTACTTCTCCGGAGAAGTCAGCGTGGCCTGGAGTATCAATGATGTTGATTTTAAAGTCTTTATAGAGAACTGCTGTATTTTTGGAGAGGATCGTAATGCCACGTTCTTTCTCTTGATCGTTAGAATCCATGACTCGGTCAGGCACTAGCTCTTTATCATGAAATACATTTGACTGCTTAAGCATGCTGTCAAGCATCGTGGTCTTGCCATGGTCAATGTGAGCGATAATGGCAATGTTACGGATCTTTTCTGGAGGATAAATTCCCTTTTTTTCTTCTGACATGGTCATCTTTCTTCTGGTAAATAATTTAGTTTTGGAGTCTTATAGTTTATACGCACAATAATACTTTAAAGAAACAATTGTTTCAACCTTAAAATATGGATTTGTGGTGGTTTCTCGGGGAGGGGTATATATGAAGGCAGATTACCATCCGGAGAATGGTGAGAATAGCAACCACGATGATGAGGGTGCCTATAATTACTATTCGACGGATTCAAAGACAAGTCAACTAGATGATGTTCTAAATGAAAAGCTAGAAACAGCTTTTCATAAGCAGACATCGCAGTTGCTTTTACATGATATTGCCAAAATTGCAAGTGAGCATGATCCGATTGACTTAGCCTATGCTGTAACTCGGTTGCCTCCGAATGCCCGGGTAGTTGTCTATGAAAATCTTCCCGATCTCAATGCTAAGATTATTTTCATGATCCACACCGGGAGCAATACAAGGACTGCAATATTTCGGCAAATTGATGATCGTGAGATTAAATCACTTCTAGAAAATATGCCTCCCGATGAAGCCGTGTCTATGCTTGATAATATGTCTGACAGACGTATGAAACGAGTTTTGGACCTATTAGACGTTAAAAAAGCTGCGCGCATTCGTGATCTCCAAAAGCATGATCGAAATAGTGCTGGCCGTTTGATGACAAACGAGTTCTTTGCGTTCCACATGAATACAACCATCGGTGAAGTCGTCACCTCAATCCGCGATAACCCAGGTATTGATCTTACAAGGCGTATTTTTGTATTAGATGACGATGCAGAGCTAGCAGGCTTTGTCCCTGGAAGAAATCTTATCGTCAATTCCCATGATATTCCTTTAAGACAAGTCATGCGTCCAATTTTGCATAAGGTGACTGTCGAAACTCCCCGAGAAGAGGTTATTGATTATGTTGAAAGATACGAAATTCCCGCTCTTCCGGTGGTCGATAAGCAAGATCATCTGATTGGAGTGATCACATATAAAGATGTTGTCGAAGCCATGGAAGATATCGCAGGGGAGACTATCGCAACAATTGCTGGAACTGCAGAAGATATTAGCGAACATGAGCCTACCTTTAAGCGTTTTATGTGGCGTGCTCCGTGGCTATTTGTGACACTTTTAGCAGGTCTTGTTACTGCGACTGCGTTAACCCACTTTAATGATCGCACCTGGTTTGGTGTTGTCCCTTTCTTTGTTCCGTTGATTAATATGATGTCCGGAAATGTAGGACTTCAATGTAGTACCATTTTGGTGCGTGGGATGTCAACCGGGGAGCTTCCTCCGGGATCGCGGAGGAAAGCCATTCTGAGTGAACTTAGGATAGGACTTCTCATTGGTATTATTTTTGGTATTACTTGTGGGACATTTGTTTATATGCTTGGAGACGTAGGATTCCATCATCTAGGTAAAACTCCGTTGATTCTTGGAGCTACAGTCAGTTGCGGTATTCTTACCGCTTGCATGACTGCAACAACGCTTGGAGCATTCTCACCTTTTGTTTTTGCTCGCTTTCATATTGATCCTGCTGTCGCTTCAGGCCCGTTAGTGACAGCTTTTAATGATGTTCTTTCTACTTTGATGTTCTTTCTTGTTGCTTTTGGAATCAATCGCTTTTTTGGATAAGGGATAGGGACAATAAGATGCTCGAGTTTTTGAAGCTGCTCTGGGTCCGTGCCACCACATTCTTTTATGAAGCACTTGAGTTCATCAAAGTTGTGTTTCGTTTTTATCCAAACAAAAAATTCAGGCAACAAGATCTTAGTCTGCTGCGGAGCTATTTGTTTTTGAATCCATATAGGATTTGCAAAGAGTATTTGATTCGACAAGGGGAGGAAGATCCCTATGTGTATGGAGAAACTCCACTGACGACTCTGGCGCAAATTGCAAAGGAGTGTAAATTAAATGCACAAGATGTTGTTTATGAGCTGGGTTGTGGACGTGGGCGGTCTTGTTTTTGGCTTGGAGCCTTTGTGAATTGTCGGGTCACCGGAATCGAACAAATTGACATATTTGTCGTAAAAGCTAATCAAATCAAAACAAAATATACTGTCGAAAACGTGCGATTTTCCTCTGGTAATTTTCTGGAATTTAATTACAAAGATGCAACAGTGATCTATCTTTATGGAACGTGTTTGGAAGAGGCTACGATCATGCATCTTATCAAAAAATTTGCAAAGATGGCTCCTGGATCAAAAATCATCACGATCAGCTATCCCTTGACCGATTACTTGGAATTGCAGAATTGGGCCTTATTTGAGTTGGTTCACACATTTCAAGCCCCTTTTGTTTGGGGCTGGGCAGATGTATACCTTCATGTACGACGGTAAGCCTTGTGAGGACATTAGGGGCAAAATCCTGAAGAAGCTATACAGATTTTCGCATGGTGTTAGGGATGATAAAGGGCAGTAAACAGCTTGAATGAGAGTTTATTAAGAACCGTCTACAACCGTATTTTTGTCTCATTTTTTATACTTTGCTTTAAATCATCTGAAACAGTGCAACCTTTCAGAGCTAATAAATTTAGACTCGGTAGTTCTTCTAAGAGGATATTTATTCCTACATCGGTTACTGCAGCACAATTAGTCAAAAAAATAACTTTCAATTTTTTTAATTGAGAAAGAGATTTCATTGCCTCATCATTTATGTTGGTGCTTATAAGGTAGATTTCTTCAAGTTCTTGAAAGTCTTCGAGTTGGGTTAGCCCATGCGTCGTTGCAGAAATGCATCCAGTTAAGTTTAAAATACGAAGCTGGTGCAAGGGCCTAAAATTTTCTATTGCCTTCCCCGAAAGTCCTTTGCAGTCCCGTAGATTAAGTTGTTGAAGAGAAAATGGGAGATCAATGAGATCCTCATCTTTAAGATCTAAAAATTCCCAAAAATCAAGGTTAGTCAGTTTTGTGAGAGATTTAATTTCTTTTACATGGTCACTTGTGATCCAATCCACTCGTCCCAAATTAAGAGTATGAATATTAGGACATCTCGATACAATCGTGCTAAATTGAAGTGATGTAATTTGTGAAGTGTACCTAATAAGCCCAGAGAGATCTAAGATTTCAAGCGTGTGGCCTTTGCTTTCAACCAAATTAAGAATTTTTTCTGTGGTGAATCGTATGTTGTTTTCAATATGATAAGACATAATGAAATGAGGGTTGCAAGTTACTTCGAAAAAAAGTTTTCGGACTTGACCGACTGATGAGACTTGTGTGCGGGAAAGCTGCATAAAAATTTCGTGGAGAAGTTCTTTAGGAAGAATGACAAATTGGTTTGCTTCATCAAATTGAAGATTGGAAGGTTCTTGTGATGGACGCGCAACAAGTATTTGTTGAGGGATGGAGGATAGATCATCTTCTTCGTGTATATCAGTTAGATCATCGTCTTTATCAGCTTCCTCAAAATGAGTGTTAGTAACTATCACACTTTTTTCATCATTGTTGAAGAAATAATTAAAGATTCGTCTCCATTCATCCGTAAAGGCTTCAGAAAAAAGTGGTAAAAAGGTAAGGGTTGCTAAAGTCATCCCCGCAAGCTCAAGAACAATTAAACTCGTTGCCACGGTTTCTAAAAAACAATCATAAATTCGTTCGGCTAACGATTTTTTTTGTTCAGAATTTTTATTGTTAACTGAAGGTAGCCAATCAACGAATAAGGGTAGTCCGTATTGGGCTTGACTTGAAATTTCCATAATGGTTCCAATAGATTGGATTTTAATGATATTTATACAACCGTAAATTGCAACTACTCATAAAGTCGAGGTAAGCTGCTATATTCGCTAATGATTGTACCAAATCTAATTTTAAATGCAATAGGTAAATTACAACTATGCAAAGATGGCGCATCAAGGTTTTTAGCACTTTTCACCCACATGGAAAATAAGACTGTTTTCCTTTGATTATCGTGTAGGCCAATTCTCTTGTGCCAATCAGGTTTGCGGTTTTGACCTTCTAGCTTGCTAGGGGGAATCTTAGGTTTTGGCTTCTGTCCTTTGAGGTTGGCAATTTCGTCCCTGAGCTGTTGGATCAATACCTGTTGTATTGCCAACGTATTGGCCATCTTATCAACTACTTGACGAAGATGAAAATTGTCATTAGAAAGCTGCCGGATGAGAACTGCAGCATCTACTTCAGCGATTGGAAGTTGAATGAATTTGGGAGAATTTGTGTTATCTATATAAGCCATGATTTCGGATGTCGGAGTAAATACACAAGCTAGCAGACATCTACAAATAATTACATAAAAAATTTACGCAGTATCATTTTTTTGGAGAAATTTGTGAAATCGAATTTTTTTAGAAAGGAGGATTACCTCAACATTATGAGCAGTTGCGAGCAGTGAGACGACTTATTATATTGCAAGTCTAAAACCTATTGCAGAAAGGATCGCAGAAGTAATTAGAGGGCATTGGGGTGTAGAAATTCAACATTGGTCAAGACCATTCCATCCCTATCCATATATATATCGATCTCCCATGCTTTAATAGAACATAAAGTTTTTACAAAGAAGTGTTATCTCTGAGCTTAATGCCCTCGCAGCGGCGATGAAGGATTCTATGCTTACGACTTACAATTAACTCTATAAATTTCAAGAAAAACTTAAATTTCAAAAAATTGTTCTGATTTCATGTGCCCTGG
>JACCRY010000011.1 GCA_013813265.1 Parachlamydiaceae bacterium | reverse complement strand
TAAAAATTAAATTGGTTCAAATGAAGGTCACACTTTCTTTGCCGCAAAGCGGCAAAGAAAGTGTGACCTTCATTTGAACCAAGCCCAAATTAATGAATCCGCTCACCAATATCCTGGATTTAATTATAATAGAAATTTGATATGATCCGTTCAACAATGAAAGCGAGATACTATGAACAGCCAATTTAGCACTAAGTCGCCACTTTCCCCTACAACTTCTCCCATTAACAAAGCCATTTATAACAACAAAGATAAGCGTCAAAATCTAGATGCTTTTGCACTCAATGAAAGCGATAAGTCCTTTGTCAGCTGTGTGAAAAAACAAGCGGAAAGTGTCGCTTGCCTGGTTTTAAATCACTTTTTAAAACAAAGAACTGAAGGAGATTGGGAGCTTACTTTACCTACCCCTACTCTTACTCAAGTCGTGGAACATGAATTTCTAGAAAGGCTTGGAACCCAAGAAGTTTTTGGTGAACAAGAACCATTTCATGATGAATACGCTGCGGGTTTTGGAACGGCTTTTTTAGTTGGTAAGAACCTTGCCATGACAGCTGCTCATTGTATATGCGAAAAAGACACTAAGATTCTTGATAAGAAAGTGATCGGTGCAACTTACATCGTTTTTGGCTTTCAAAACGGAAAGAAACTCTTTGCTGACAAGCAGGTCTATCAAATCAAAAAAGTAATCAGCCATCAATACACAAGAATTCAAGATAAAAACCAGAATTTTACCGAATGGACAGACTGGGCCCTCATTGAACTGGATCGGGTGACCCCCTACGCCCCTCTAATAATGAATATGACTAAAAAAGTCGCTAATAAAGTTGAACTTTATATGCTGGGACACCCTAGTGGGCTGCCTGTCAAATTTGTAGGAAATGGCACTATTCAAAGAAATCAACAAAAGGACTTTTTTGAAACAAATCTAGACGCATTTGGAGGTAATTCAGGATCACCTGTCTTTAATAGAATGACGCTTGAAGTGGAAGGAATGTTATGTAGCGGAGGAGAAGATTACGCCATTACAGATAACTATCGGGGAACCAAGAAAAAAAGGATTCAAGCATGTCAAATTACAAGCGGTCGGTACGGTTTTGAAATCTGCCAAAGGTTGAATATGCTCCGCTTTCTTTTAGACGCTCACCTTATAGGCATGAAAGAAGTGGATCAACAAAAGAACGCAAAAGAGCTCATCATTCATTCTCTTAAAGAATACTACAAGAGCCGAAACACGATTCCCCGCCTTTTACATAAAGCCCTTCCCGTTGATGAAATCTATACAGAGCTAGTCCTCCTAAACAAAAATGACGAAGAAAATGACAAAAAAGAGGAAGAAGTTGGCAAAAATGAAGAGAAAAAGACATTTAAAGAGCATCGCATAAATAGCTGGGAAGTCATTCATGCAGCAAAAGAGCCAATTGAACTGCTTGAGCTCTTCAATACTAAAAAAAAACTCCTCATTACTAAAAAAAAACTCCTCATTCTAGGTAAAGCCGGTATTGGAAAAAGCACTCTTTGCCAGTATATTGCGCACCAGTGGGCCCAGGGAAAGCTTTGGGAGGGGGAATTCGATGCCATTTTTTGGGTCCCCCTTAGAAAACTTCAATATGCGCACTCGGGTGAGACCATTTATTCTTTCCTTTTTCGCCACTGCTGCCAAGAAAACAGTGAAAACCTTTACGCAAATGATATAGCAAATTATCTCAAAAACTCTGAGCGTGTTCTTTTTGTTTTGGATGGCTTGGATGAAGTTACGTTGGAAGAAAATAGCCTTCAAAAAGAGATTGTCGATGAGCTTTTAAAATTTCCCTATTGGATCCTCACTTCGCGTCCGCATGCAGCTGGCTGGATTCAAGCAGATAGCACTATCGAGAATGTAGGATTAGCTTCAAAAAGCATCGATCTTTACATTCAAAGGTCTTTCAATGGAAATGCACAAATAGTCATTCAAAAGATCCGTCAAAACCCCATCATTTTTGGTCTTTGCCACATCCCTATCAACCTTGAACTTGTTTGTTCCATCCTCGAAAAATCTAAAGGAGATATTGCTCTTATCAATTCTATGACAAGCCTCTATGAAAGGATCATAATCGAGCTGCAAAGACGTTTTTTAGAAAAAATAGAACGGCCTAAACCATGGGAATACGAGAAAGGTGATTTAGAACGAGATCCTGAAGTGAGTCAAATTTTCACCCTACTAGAATCCATTGCGTGGACAGGAATGCAACAAAATCAACTGTTTTTTTCTTTTAAGAAAGGAAAAATGAAGGAAATCTATTATGCTTATCCGCCTGATGAAAAAAGAAATGAACTTTTCACTCACGCTTGCACTAGCGGCTTCCTTCAATCCACTGGTGAAAATGACCAATTCCTGGAAAATGATTACTCTTTTCTCCACTTAACCTTTCAAGAGTTCTTTGCTGCGCGCTATTTAGTTCGTCTTTTATTTGTCAATTCTAAAGAGGCTGCAGAACGCATTCAAGAAGTCAAATTCAATCCTCGCTATAAGGTGGTGATGTGGTTTACTGCTGGTCTTTTGAAAAATGAAGGAAATGATTTAAAAAACTTAAACGTTTTTTTTAAGATTATAGACACACCTAAAGATCAGATAGGTTTTTACGCTTCGCTTCTTAAAATACACTGCTTAGAAGAATGTGGTTGGCCTAATAAATTAAAAAATCTATACACACCAGAAATTAAATTTTGGTGTCAGAAAATGGATTTTAAATCATGGCTTGATTCGATGGTAAGACACTTAATAGAAACTTTGGAAATCAGCCCTCGAGGAGTTCATGACTTCCTAATCCCTCAATTAGAGTATTTACTGAAGCATGAAAACTGGCAAGTTAGAGTGAATGCCATTAATGTTTTAGGACAGCTAGGGCATACCAAATCAAGCGAAATTCTTCTTTTACTTATTATTGCTCTCAAAGACGAAACCCAGATACCTGTATGTGAAGCTGCCATCGAAGCACTTGTTGAATTGGGATACGCTCAATCAGAATATGTGATCGATTTATTGATTAATACGCTTATCGATCGCTATATCCAACATCAAAAAGAAATAGAAATAATCATTACTTCACAGTCTTATAGTAAAAATGGCACTTCGGATATTTCGGATATTTCGGATATTTCGGAAAAATCAGTTTTATTGACCAAAAGAAAACGTCAGGACCGGTTTAGCCCCGTCCCTTCAAAACTGTGGCTGCAAATAGCTGTGACAGAAGCTTTTTGTAAATTAGGTCAAACCAACCCTCAAATCGTCCTTCCGTTACTAATAAAAAACATAGATAACGAAAATGAATGGGTAAAAGAAGCGGCGAAAAATGCTTTTGAAAGGATAAATCAAAATCAATGGAAGCTTCCCATACGCCATTCTCAGAAAGTCGACAACAATAAAAAGAAAAAAAGTCCATTACTAGCTACATTGTCAGATATATATCCCCAAGGAATTCGTCCATCTTTTTCTGAGCTTCTCACAGAGATAGTATGCAAAATTAAAAAAAATGAGAAGAGCTTGGCTACCCTCGAACCGGACGACGAATCTCGATCTGTAAAAGTCGGAGATGAAGAAATAGTTAATGCCCTTATGCAAATTTCTGAAAAAAACCCCCTGCTTGATTCCTTTGATCCCAAATTCCTCCTTTCTATATTGCTGAAAATGCTTAACAAATCGCGAGATATAGATAATACTGTAAGTTTGGCTCTTTGTCAGCTAGCTCAAGCCCATCCTGACATTGTCTTTCCTGTTCTTGGAGAGACCCTTCAAGATGAGAATAAACAAATTGTCTTATCCTCAATCGAAATTATTTCCTATATCGCAGTAGACAACCCTGAGTTTAACTTCCCTCTATTTTTTATTCCTTTGTTCCTTAATGCTTCTAAAAATCATCTACATGGATTTTGGACGCTTCCTACCTTTCGAAATATCCTTACTCGGATGAGTCAAAATGATCCAGAAACCGTTTTTAATTTTTTTATTAAAGACCTCGAAAACACAAGGCGGTTTAATAGACGAGAAGCAATTCATATTCTTGAGGAATTAACCCCTTGGAATCCAGAAGTTGCTATTCCCTTGCTTGCTAATGCCTTAACCGATAACCCTTATTGGAATGCTAGATTTTACATTACCAAAGCGCTAAAAAAATATAATCTTGCAAGCTATTTAAGAATCTATCCTAATCTACTCTATCAATCTTATTTAGAATCTAATCCTAAAAAACTTCATGATTTTTATGAAGCCAAATATCAGGCTTCACTTCTTGCTTCCACCCCTTTAAGTGCCCTTATAACCTATTATCAAGAAGATCCACCTACTTATGCTCTGGCCATAACTATTAAATGTATTGAAGAAAACATAGCTATCGTTCATAAAGCTCAAACCATTTGCTTTTATGAACAAGGTATGATGCGTGAAGAGCCCATGCAATCCGAAGCGTTGTTCTCAGAAATAGAAAACTATACCCATCAATACCCTGAATTTATTGCGCAACATATCTCTCTACAACCTACTTTAGACTATATTGAATACTCGGACCAAGAAAATTGTGACAACTGTTGTATTATTTTGTAGAGAATCTAATCAACTTTCAAAGAAGTTAAAACGATTATCTTAATCTAAAGGTCAAAATTCTGAAGCCTAGTAGCTTTGAAATAACTAGAACAAGCACCTAACTAAATCTGATTTTTTAGATTTACTTTCTTATCGTGCGCAATTAAATAATTCGGTTTGTTATACACTTTGCTTG
The DNA here is from genome assembly GCA_013813265.1 of Parachlamydiaceae bacterium. Classification (GTDB taxonomy): domain Bacteria; phylum Chlamydiota; class Chlamydiia; order Chlamydiales; family Parachlamydiaceae; genus JACCRY01. The sequence continues at coordinate 5,696 of JACCRY010000011.1, read as the reverse complement.
GCTGCTGGCCTTTTCACAGCCCTTCTAAATAATTGCTTCGCGAAGATTAGGACTACGCAGTTTATCAAAATTTTACTTCTTTCACAATTCCAGCAATCCAAGAAAATTTAAAAGATACATAGAAAAATATAGCTAAATATTATTAATTAAGGTATGATTTAATTATTTTAAAAAGGTATATACATGAATTCCATAATTCCTTATTTTCATACTTCTTCAACTTCTTCAACTTCTTCAACTTCTTCAACTTCTTCAACTTCTTCCTCTGAAGAACACAATACGTTAACAATTTCTACCCAAGAGCGGCTACCAATCTCGCAATTAATTCAAATTGCATCTGCTGCAATTGAAAAGTCATATGATAATGATCAGAAAGAAATGACCTTTCAAGAAGCTGAAGTGTTTATGCAAAACTTGGTTCAGGGGAAATTTTTTTACTTACTCAACCCCCTTAACATTCTCTACATTGAAGTAATGCAAGTTATGTCTGAATTGATGAAAAACCGAGCGGTTCGACAATTTAAAGGAAGTGTCTATATTGGAAACAATGGGCCACTTCAAAGGAAAGACATTAAAGGTCAAGAGTTGCTCGACAATATTTCTACAAAGCTTCACACTATCTTTAGAGCCTTTAGAAATTATTCCGGTTTTCTTGAAGGAAAAACATCAGGTAAAAAAAAGAACGTAGAAATTTTAAAGGCACAAGAGCTTTGCATTGAGATTACGTATTTATATCAATGTCTAGAAGGTTTAATCGATTGCGATAAAATTGCTGAAGCAAAAAAATTAAGCATTAAACTAAAAAAATGTTGCGAAATTCTCTATTATCTTTCCATAAAAAAAGATTTTCTCCTCCAATGCTCGGATTCACTTTCCGAAGAAAAAAGTATGGAAAATCATGTGATGCAACATCCTCCTACTGATAAAGATATGGAACTTTATATCGTTTCCCTAGGACTTTGTTTGTCATCTATGACATTATACAGAAAAAATCTCAATAAAAATTTAATCGATCATTTGAAAAGCTTTATTGTAACATTATCTGGAAAACATCCCAAATTAACGGTGATAAAATTGATAAATTTGCTTCAAAGTTACCTAGATAAACTAGGATCGACTTTGAACGCATTTCCCCTTCAAGTAGAATATTTAATGATTCAAGCTAAAACGAATTCATGCAATTCATCCCTTAAGAATCGTCTTGAACCTAACCGAATAAATTCCCTAGAAGATTTAGACCAAATAGAAAATAACATTTCTTCAATCATGGAGCCCTGGAGGCCCTTTCAGGTAAATTTTAATTCCAGGGTAGAGGAAGCTAATACCGAGTCCATAAAAATCCAAAATGAAATTCAAGAAGAGGTTAAAAATTTAAGAAAAGATAGGAAAAATAAAAATCTTGCTCCAACGTTAAATCTTATTGAAAAAGTTTGTTCTTGGAATCAATTACATGACCTTTATAATGCCTTTGTTATTGAAAGCTTACGGATTCCCTTACTGATCATTCAGGAAATCGACTGCTTTCCTCAAACCATAATTTCTGTAAATAAGGCAGCAAGAAATTTTCAAAATGCACTGCTGCAAGGGGCTTCTTCTCCATGCTCCGCTTTCTCTTCCCTGGATCTTTTGTTTCACCATATTTCAAATTTTATAGATTCACCCGAATACTCCGCTTTAGAAATAGATACCATAAAATCAGCACTCTATAACATAGCTAATAACTTAAGTAATATAGGGAATGATTCTGTGCTCAACAAGCTAAGCAATAAGCTTAAACTTTTTTCGGAATCAAAAAAACAATTGGATTTTGTCTGCATATTATTAAAATCGAATAATAACGAAGGTTTTAATGCCATAATCAAGTGCTTAATTAAATATTTGAAAATGATCCCCTCTGATTCCTCATCCAATTTTTGCATTATAAAACAGCATTATTTATTTACATTACTTGAGCCCCTATCACGTCGCGATGAAATTTCTCAGCAGGACATTCCATGGATCAAACAACATGCCGTTGTAAGAACGCTTCTAACAAAAGATTTCAGTAGTCGTAAACTTCTTATTGAATTAGAGAAAAAAATCGAGGATCAACTCAATGTATCATCGATTGCTACGAAGCACTTCTGGAAGCTCAATCTCAAATCTATCCAGTTATTCCAAAAAGAGATCGAAAAAATCCAAGAGATTTATCTTGGATTTGCTCAAAAACTTCACGCTTGCAATCAAACAAGTGATATATTGTTTATCCTCAACCAATGGAGAGAAGAACTTTCGCCTTTTGATGAGACTATTGAAAATTGGACTAAAAACATAAATATTTTAAATTTATTAGCTACAACAGATAAAAATCTCAAAGCGCTTGAAAAAAACATCCAAGGAATTTTCATCTATTTCAATGCACTTCATATTATAGACACTACCCTTCATGAGATTGCCATTTGCAATCCTTTACAAAAACTTCGAGCACCAGAAGAAGCGCTTATCTTTTATCCAATAGAAACTCAAAAAGAAGACCTAAAAGAACTACAAGAAAAAAAAGTGGAAGAAATTCCATTTTCTCAAGAGATTTATCAGTCCACCCCTCACTTTGCAAATCTTGAATTGCTTAATGAAATTCAGTCTCAAATGCCCCCTCGGTTGAGTAACCACGAACCTCTTGAATCCTACATTTCCCGGGCCATCTCTCGCGAAGATCTCATTCAAAATGCTGCCGTTTATCTTCATTTAATTGAAGAATCAAAGAAACTTCATGTCTCTCTCAAAACAAGAGGAAAGATTGATCATCAACTGCTCTTAGAAGCGACAGAAAAAATTGCCCTCTCTTCATTAAAAATTTCAATAAAAGAACAACCTCACTGTCATATTGTCAATATGACTTATCAAAGCCGCCCCTTAATAAGCACACATGATGGAAAATTTCTTGTGCAGATTTTAACAAATTCCAACAAAAAATGGTTCAAAAGCAATGAGATGGAACTTTTGATTCAAAAACAAGAAAGCGAACTGAAAAAAACATACTGGTTTAATGAAAATTCTTCAGCAGAAGACGTCACTCCTATTGTAACCTGTTGTGAGAATGCATGGAAGGAACTTGCTACTAGATCAGCAAAATCCAAATTTTCTGCCCTCATTGATAACTATCGGCATCAACGCTCCGAAATGTATAAACATAAACAATCCAGGCCAAAAAAAATAGGTATCTCTCCCCCCAAGCTAACAGCTAACACCATGAGAGATCTCAAGGATAAATGCCTTAACGTCGCTCAATCTCACGCAATTGACCCTCAATGCAAGCAGCTTGCTCGAGGTCATTTAGAAGCTATTTCAAGAGTGGTAGATTTTACAAACAATTTGATTTCTACTGAAGGAGATCAAATACCTCTATATTTTGTGGTACGTTCTGCAGAAATTCAAGTGAGCCTTCTCTCTTTATTGCTGCAACTTGGTTTAAGCACTATCAAATCATCCGGTAATCAACCTCATCCTCTTTTTCTAGATATCGAAGGAAAGGAAAATGAAAGGCCACTTATGCATACGCATCGAGTGGATAAGCTGTGGAAGATCCTAAAATCTCATTTTGGTGAATGCAAAGAAATAGATCACTATCTTCCCTTGTTTGTGGGAGATCCCCGTTATCCCTTTCCAAATAAAACAGCTATGACAAATGACATTGTTAATATGTACGAGAATGTTTACCTCCTCAAGAAAATCGAAGAAAGGGGTTTTTTCAATTCAGCTGATCAAGAGTTAATCAATAAGCTTTTAGGAAGTGGAGGAAGGCAATTTCACGTTGATCAACAAGTTACCCTCCTAAAAGCCAAAATCGCTAAAGAGGTTGAACAACAGAAAAAGAAAACAGCCCTTGCTTTTGAGCTTGGCAAGCAAATTCTGGCCCAAATAACTTGTTAGGTCTCATGCGTCATGGCAATCATAACAGAATTGGATTTACCCTACAACTTCCCAAGTTTGCTATTTGGGAACAATAAATACCGATAAACGATTGTTAATTCTTGACAAATCTAAAGTTGTACCTTATATTTGTCAACATGATACCAAGACACATCGCCCCTTATATTTTAAAGTATTCAAAAGAATATCCCATTCTTGCACTTGTGGGTCCTCGCCAAAGCGGCAAGTCAACACTCGCAAAGGCATTATTCCCATCTTACAAGTACATATCACTCGAAAATTTAGATTTGAGACAACAGGCTATAGAAGACCCTCGCGGTTTTTTGCAAGATCACGGACGATATCTAATTCTCGATGAAGTACAGCGAGCTCCTGAATTGTTTGCTTACTTACAGGAACTCGTTGATACCGTGCAGGATCCGGCGCAATACATTCTTACAGGATCTTCACAATTTTTACTAGTTGAAAACATTACGCAATCACTTGCAGGGCGTGTTGTGACATTTAAATTGTATCCATTAAGCTTTTCAGAACTATATCGATATCAGGGAGATCCTGATTTTGAATCAGTCTTTCGTGTACGTCACCATCACAGGGATAAAATCGATCAAGAGAGCCTCTATCAAATGATATGGAAGGGATTTTATCCCCGAATTTATGATAAAAAGATCGATAGTTACAAATGGTACGAAAATTATCTTTTGACATACGTAGAACGAGATGTTCGAAATTTACTCAAAGTTAAAGATCTACTTACATTTACTCAGTTTCTTAAAACTTGTGCTGCACAAGCAGGTCAACTCATGAATTATGCAAACATAAGTAACGCAATAGGCGTATCCCTTCCCACAGTCAAGCAATGGATTTCGATTTTAGAAACAAGTGGTCTGATATTTATTTTGCCACCCTATTTTAAAAATTTTTCAAAACGTGTCGTTAAAACTCCAAAAATCTATTTTGTAGATACCGGCTTGCTGTGCCACCTCCTTTCCATTCGCAACGTAGAGCATTTAAAGGCGCACCCCCTCCTTGGAGGGATTTTTGAGAATTTCATGATCAGCGAGTGCTATAAACGATTCTATAATTTGGGAGAAACCCCTCCCCTCTATTTTTGGAGAGATCAATCTGGTCATGAAGTTGACCTGCTGATCCATAGCGGGTTACATAGTTTTCCTATAGAGCTAAAATTATCCCAGTCATTCCATTCTGAATTTAAAAAAGGAATTGAACGGTGGCTTGCATTAGAAGAAAATCCCGCCAATACTGGCCTTGTCATTTATTGCGGGCAACATTCCGTCCAGATTAATACGGCGGTACCTGCCGTGCCCTGGTATGTTCTTTGACTTTTTATCTTACTTTAAGAAACACATGTCAGGAAATTATGTAAATACACCTGGTTATTCATAAAATGGTCCTCAAATGGCCCTTACAAGTCTTCTAAAGCCTCATCGTTAACGCGGATAGAAAAACTAAAACTTAACCAGATCGACTTCGGAATGTCTAATGACAAAGCAGCAGGACTCAAGCTCCTTAGGGTCCAACCCGATTCCACTCTGACCAAACCTTTTTTCTAGCAGAGATACTTGCACCTTAACAATAACATTTTTGCAATCAATTTCATTTTACTACACCAATTTTAACATAAGGAGAAAGTTTTATCGTAACTATTCACGTCCCTATATGCATCAAGCGTGAATGCGCGCTTGCGAGGCTGTGAAAAAATTGGAAAGATGCTTCAGTTGGCTGAAAAGTTGCATCTGACGCACTTCTCTTCTCGGTCGTAGCTA
>JACCRY010000122.1 GCA_013813265.1 Parachlamydiaceae bacterium | reverse complement strand
GTAGCTATAGCTACGACAGAGAAGAGAAGTGCGTCAGATGCAACTTTTCAGCCAACTGAAGCATCTTTCCAATTTTTTCACAGCCTCGTAGAGGCGTTTTTTACAAGTCGAAGACGAACGTAACATTTTAATAGGTCGTCGAACTAAAGGATCCCTTGTTGCTAATGCTCTAGGACTTGAAATCATTCCAGCCCCCGAAAAAATAAAAATTGAACTTCTTAAATATTCCTCAAAAGGCGATAAAGAAGTCCAAAACAATCTCTTTAGAAGGAGTTGCAATACTTGAAAAAAAGAATTTTGAGAGATATCTCAAAGGCTGTTTGTTGAGTTTTGTCATTCATTATCTAAAATTTAAAGAGGAAAACTACATGGAAACTACTCACAAAGTTGAAAATGAATCTTATAGTCCCCCAGACAGATCATTTGAAGGGCCAAATTTAAACGCTTATTATGCCTATACAGAATCCCTACAGAACCTTGGGGAAGCGCTTAACAAAGAAACGAAAGCAAATTCTGAGTTTAAAATTATAAAAGGGGAAAATTCGAAAGTGAAAAATATCGCTAAAAGCTCTTTTGCAATTCCAATTGATCAAAGTAATATTCAGGCAAGTAAAGAAATTAAAGACCTTATACAATTTATCAAGGCTTCACCTACATCTTACCACGCAGGAGAAGCTTCAAGGCGTTTATGCGTTGAACAAAACGGCTTCACAGAACTTAAAGAAAATCAACCTTGGAAAATTGTCTGCGGTGGAAAATATTTTGTTTCAAGGGATATCTCCACCTTCATCGCTTTTGTCATGCCTACTAACAAACCTGAAAGTGCATGCATATTAGGAGCCCATACGGATAGTCCAGGCCTTAAGCTAAAGCCAGAGCCAAATAAGAAAGTAGATAATGCATCGTTGCTTTGCCCTGAAATTTATGGAGGCCCCATTCTGCCTTCATGGTTAGGACAAGGACTAGGTCTTGCAGGCCGCATTACGTATTTAAATAATAAAAAGGAAAAAGAGTGTTCCTTAATTGATTTTGAAAAAACAATCGCGGTTATCCCCTATTTAGCCATTCACTTGGAACGGACTCAAAAAGAAAAAGTTGAGATCAATGCCCAGGATCACCTTCCAGCTGTTTGCTGGCTGCAGACCGAAGAAGATTCTCCCTTTAATTTAGAAGTAGAACTCAAAAAGTTAGTCCCTATTTCTAAATTGTTAAGTCATGAACTTTTTTTCGTCCCTAGAGGTGAGCCTGAAATTATCAATGGACAACTTCTTCATTCTCAAAGATTAGACAATCTTCTTGGAACTCATGCATCTTTATGTGCTCTTTTAGATTCTCAAACTCCTGAAGAGGGTCAAATTAAAGCAGTGATCTGCTGGGACCATGAAGAGGTCGGATCGAATAGCCAAAATGGCGCATCCTCTAATTTTCTAGATAGTGTTCTCACAAGGATGAGCAACGCTTCTGGATTAAATTTGGAAGAAGTGGCGATCCTTAAGGCGAATTCAGGATTGATTTCCATTGATGTCGCTCATGGAAGACATCCGAACTATTTTGGAAAGCATGAGCCCAATAATGCCCCGCTTCTAGGCAAAGGTCCTGTAATAAAACATCACGCAAGCCAGAGCTACGCAACCACGTCTCCTACTTCCGCCTGGATTAAACAAGCCGGTATTCAATGCAATATCCCTATTCAGGAATTTTGCATTAAATCCGATACACTATGCGGTAGTACAATTGGAAATATTGCTGCGCCAAGATTAGGAATTCGTACAGTAGATATCGGAGCGCCGATTTGGGGCATGCACGCCATGAAAGAAACTGGAACTCTTGTAGACCATCTTTACATGTGCAGGTTGTTAAAAGAGCTTCTTTCGATGAACTTATCATCTAACATATAAAATGAATCTCAACATAAGTAAAGTTTATGTTGGCTTAATTTAGACCGAGTTTATTAAATATTATAAAGGTTAGAATGCAGATAACAAATTTTCATCACATCCCTTGGGAACTGAATTGCTCAGAAATAAATGACGCGACTCCAATTGATTTGAGAATTTGGATAACATATGTGGAATCGGGAGGAAATCCAAATGTGCGAATATTTGGTATTCCACTTATCCTCAACCTGTTACATGATTTGACTTTTTATGATGATCAATTACCCTTCTTCTCAAAATTAATTCAACTCTTATTAGCTAAGGGTGTCGACCCTAACCAAAAATTAGATTCATTGAGTTTTTTTGAGGAAGATAATTTGCTTCCTTTTGATACTTTCAACGATGTAAGTTGTTTACATGTTCTCTACCTTAATTGGAAATTGAACGAATGGGATGAGAAAAATGATACGATTCTTGAGGAGCTATTTGAAAAATTAATTGTCAACCCAACAGTGAATATTAGGGATACATTTACTGAACACTACAGAACTCGTTTCTCAGATTGGGAATCTGAAATGGAGCCATACGGCCCGCTTGAGAGCTATAGACTTAACAAACACAAGCCGTTGAATCATTTACTAGAAGGTGCAAACTTACTCCATTATGCTTGTCTAATTAGGGATAAATTAACAATTCAAAAACTAATCTTACGAGATTCCGATTTAATCCATACACAATGCTCGTCTTACATTGGAAAAAATTTGATTTCTTTTGAAATCGATAGTTTTAAAATCTCCCAAAAAAAAGAAATATCTTATTGTAAACTAGAATGGCCTGAAGAATCAGAAGATGATTGTATATTTTCTTTTTCCCCTTCTTTAAAAATTATTATTCAGCGCGTGTCAAACGTCACTCCTTTACATATTGCTGCACGTACTGCCGACGAGGGGACATGCGGGCTTTTGATAGGCCATAATGCTTATTGCGGCGCACAAGACACTAATGGACTCACTCCTTTAAATTATTTTATTGAAGTTGATGATGGTTGGGGCATGGTTGAATTGAGTGAAAGAAAAATTAATCTTGAATTCAAAGACATTAAGGGGCTAAAAAAGATTTTGTCATATATCCCCCCACTTCCTCGCCATTTACCGCAACCTACTATTATGTTACACAAAAAATTGTATTCGATTTGTTTTGACATAAGGAATAGAATACCTATCTATGTTTATGAATGTTTAAAAAGAAGTGATTTAGTTAAACATGTTGATACGAAAAAATATGGATTTACTCAAGATAAAGCAATACACAAACTCCATAAATACTCAAATACAGACTATGCTCACAGCGGCTATGACAAAGGGCACGGAGCTGCTGCCGCCAATTATGGAAACCCTGAAGCAAAAAAGGGAACCTATTTATTGACTAATGCTTTCCCTCAAAATCATGAGCTTAACAACGGACCTTGGAAGCAACTAGAAAACTTAATTAGAGATTTGATCACTAATAATCTATGTGTGGAAGTATTTACAGGGACATTATTTACACCAGAAATATGCGATGATGGGAAAAAACGCATAGTTTATGAAGTAATAGGTGCAAACAATATTGCTGTTCCTACAGAACTTTTTAAAGTCATATTTGTTCATGGACATAATGGTGGTATAAAAACATTGGCATGCCGGATGCGTAATGAAATTCCTACGGGCAACGACATAGGACACGCGTGGACAACTGTTGAAAAAATACAAATAGCATCAGGTTTACCCTTCAGCGGTTGGAAAGCACAAAGAACTAATCTCGTATGATTATTTTGCAAGGAGCTCAATGTAAGAAAGCTTAAGAAGTCAATTCTAAACTATTTGAGCATCAAACAAAAGTTTTAATGCCAGTCCCAGACTTAGCAAGTGAGGATCAAAGCAACATTTGATGAATTCGCCACTACATTTTGAAATTACAGAACTGTCTGTAACAAGCTGTTATGAAAACATCCTTATGTCCCTCATTCCGGGTTTGAAATGTTCAGTTTTGATTGACTTTGTTCAATGAATGCCTTACTTTTGATTTCTAGTTCACTCTGAATTCAGATCCTCATTTTTTTCTTATTATTTTTAAAATAATGCTTTGCAAGACTTAATCACCCCTTAATAGTGGCACTAAATGAATAACTTGGAAAGCCACAATATTGTAATTTGAAAGAGTTTTTCCGTCCTGTATATATTTACCTTTAAATTTCATACTTTGTTGGTCAGGAGGAACCCCAGAAATATCTTGTATTTTTTGCTTAATATTATCAATACTATCTTGGGGTTTTGCATCGACGAGAAGAGTAGCTCCAGTCAATGTTTTTACATAGATAGGCATAGAATAACAAAATGCTATAATAGAAGGATTGGAATCTGAAAGATCAAGAAAAACTCTACGCTTTAAAAAAGCAGGAAATTCTGATATACCTCTTGGAAGTTGCTTAAGTCTTTCTTCGTTGAAAGGAATAATTGTCTCTATACAATTTATAATTTTTCGTATGACATCATTGCATGTAGAAAATATTAAAGAATTTTTATCTCCTCCTCCTGTTCTTAATAGTCCGTATTTTAAAAACAAAGTTTTTAAATTTTGGTGGTTAGGAAAAAAGCATCGTATTTGTTTAGGAAGTAAAATGAGTTCTGCTCGATAGATAAGCTTTTTTTCTTGAGTTTCTATTGGAGGTAAATAAGAACCTATGAAAGGAATACCGCTATAATAACTAGGCGAGAATTTAGTTAAAATATTTTCTTGATAAAAAAGCCTGACCTTTCCTTCTAAATTCGTATTGATTAAATCCCATATCCCAACGTCTTTCCATTCTGCATGTATGTTCATATTTTCCTTATAAAATGGCTTGGTTCAAAAAAAGAGTTCTCCAGGAGTATAATTTTAATATCACTCCTGGCATAGGGAACGCTACATGCAAATTTCAATTTGAACTCATAAAGTTCTTCTATATCATCCTTAGCCTCCACTTTAGAAGAAAAATTTCTTCATTTAAGGAAGACAGACATTATTGATAGCGCTGCTCTATGTAACTCTTTTGGAGGATGAAGGCAGCTTGAAAAGCCCTGGAACAGTTAGAAGTATGTGCAAGGATTTGAAAACTTGCTTCTTAAAACCGAAGCTCATTAGGTTGGCTATTATCCTAGTTATGTTATTTTCTACTCTTCTTGCTTGACATTTCTTGCTCATGAGTTTCACTTTCTTGCACTTAGCTTCACTTTGATATTCACCTATTTGGGGATTGGTAGCAATGGAGAAAACCGGGTTAGGTATTACCTAATGTCAGGGTATAGCGAGCCTTGCCCCGAAATCTTGCCCTGAAGACACCCCTAAGGGGCAATAGGAGGGGCAGCTAGGTATCTAACGAAATAGCGAAATCGTCTCTAAGATAGGGGATATGACGATGCAAGCTATTGATAATTAGTCTAGAAATACATCTTTTCCTTTTTAGAGGATAGAACTTATGCCAAATCTTTCAATCTATGTCTTTGCTTTTGCAGTAAAGAAACCCGTGAAGATTATTATTCTTATGGCTGGGTTTAATTGGCATTAAAAATTAATGTAAACATACAAAAGTCAAATGTTTACGATGCCGGCTCCCTCTTTTCCTGTCCATATAGCACATCCCCATTTAAGCGCGAAAACAGGAGTGGCTAATAGTTGCCAAAAAACACTTGTAAGCCTTGCTTATTGAGACTTCTATTATCAACCTTTTTTTCTCATTTTTTTACTATTATCATCTAACCAAATCCTATTTCTAAAAGATAATTAAGTTGATATTGAGAAAGGCGTGATCTTTCATTTTTTCAGTCACTTGAATAAATTGAATGCCCACAAAAGGAATTTATAACTTTTAAAGCAGTATCTACAAACTCAAATACTCATTGCGATCGTCAATAAATATGACTTTTCAGACCTAAAGTCTTGAGACAGGAAGGAAAGATTTAAAAAATCTTTCCTTCCTACTCCATTTTTAAATAAAACTTCCCTATCATAAACTGGATGAAAATCACCTTTATCGATACGTGCCAAAGTAAGAACCTGGGGCTTCATCGGAAGACGCATACTCATCGAGCTTCCGTGATCATGCCATTCTTTGGTTCCATCATTCATCACGCTTATCGGTTTAATTAGTCTTCAAAACCTACCCGATTGACTTAAATGGGTAGAATCTGTAGAATTAGGGTATGAGACAATCAAAATACCTACAGCAACTAGAGCCATTACATCACATTCCATTCTTTACTGCCGACGATGCAGTAAAACTTGATGTCCCTAGACATGCACTCGCTTATTTAGTAAAAAAAGGCGACCTCGAAAGGCTTTATCCGGGGGCTTATCGTTTTTCCATATACGAGCCAGAAGTTGAATTTCAATGGGAAAATTTAGCATTGGTCGCTGCGAGCATTTCAGATGGCGTCATCTGTTTAATTTCTGCGCTTTATTATCACGATTTGACCGATCAAGTGATGAGGGAAATTTGGATTGCCGTACCACATGAATCCTATCCCCCTAAGCGGCCAAACACTAGGATCGTTAGAATGCGCAATATTGAATTAGGAAAAATGAAGGTTTCTATCGGCGAATATAATGTACAGATTTTCGATAAAGAGCGCTGCGTCATTGATGCGTTTCGATATCTTAGCAAAGAAATCTCTATAAAAGCGCTTCAAAGATACCTCCAAGGCACTGCAGATAGACCTGATCTAAAAAAACTCGGCGCGTATGCTAAAGCATTGCGCGTAAATATAACTCCTTACATTTTAGCGTACACAACATGACATCAAATTCAGAAAAATCTTTTAAAGCCAAGCTCCGTGATATTGCAAAAGAGAAAAATCGAGATCCTGCGGACCTTTGGCAAAGTCTTACATTGGAGAGGTTTCTCGTCCGCTTGGCAAAATCAGAATTCCGGAAGGATTTTGTCTTAAAAGGCGGCACTTTGCTCTCCAAATACATTGAAATCGGAAGAGAAACAACTGATTTAGATTTTCTTGCACGAAAAATGAACAATGAAGTCAACGAACTAAAGATCATTATTGAGAAAATCGCAAGCATCGACCTCCAAGATGGGTTTTCCTTTCAGGAGGTCAAAGTAGGAAAACTTGCTCATCCGCATATGGGATACACCGGTGTCGAGGCTTCAATAATTGCCTATTTCGGCCGAACAAGGTTTAAAGTTGCAATTGACATCGGTTTTGGCGACGTTGTCAAGCCTATTGAATATGAGATTCCTCTTACAAAATCTACGAAGGGAGATCTTTTTGAGGAAAGTATCAGCTTGCCTTGCTATCCGAAAGAATTCATTTTTGCGGAAAAATTAGAGACGATTATCTATCGAGGATCATTTAACAGTCGCATGAAAGATTTTCATGACATTTATTCGATGATCTCTTCCACTACAATCCCCTCTTTTAATAACCTCGAAGGGATCATCCGGATGGTGTTTGAAAATCGAGAAACGCAGCTTACTTTGCCGATAATCCATGAAGTAAATGAAATAGACCGGTTGCAAATTTTTTGGAGCGAATATCTAAAAAATTTGCGGGCAGAAAATTTAGCCTCTCTGCCAGAAAACATAGATATTGTTATTGCGAAAATTAATAATTGGCTCCGAGTTAACACAGGAATTATGGGTACATAATAATCACAGTCTGAATGAGATACATTGAAATCTCCAAAACCTGCCCAATTATATCTATTGGATAGGTTTTAAAGAATAAAGAAAAATTATGGTGAGTGATTTCGCCTGCTTTTTTGCACCTGTGGTAAATATTTTTTAGATAGGCGCTTTTTTACTAATGGACCCGAAAAATGGCAATCTCTTCATTTGCACATCAAGTATCCATCTTCACAAATATCATTTCGATTTGTAAATCATTGGGAGAAATGAATTTTTCTATAAATTCTTAAATTCTGATAGAATGCATATTAATCCACGCTTTTTTAATTCTCAACCAATCCTAAGAATTATTTGCAAGAAATAACGTGTATTTGTTCTTTAGTTACATCACGATTGGCTTTTCTCACAACTTGGCTTGCATCGCTGGGCTGCTAAGCCTTTTTTTTGGATTAGCTAGCTATTGCCTTTGATATTAATGGAAATTTCCAGCATTTGTTGTTTTTTTGTCCCTAAAATTATTCGCTCATTAAGGGGAAATCGAAAACTTTAGTTAATGCAAGCTATTGATAATTAGTGCTAGAAATACATCTTTTCCCTTTTAGAGGGTAGATCTTATGACAACTCTTTCAATATATGGCTTTGCTTTTGCAGTAAAGAAATCTGTGAAGAGCATTATTTTTATAGCTGGGTCTGATTGGCATTAAAAATTAATGTAAATACACAAAAGTCAAATGTTTACGATGCCGGCCCCTCTTTTCCTGTCCATATAGGAAAACATCACCATCATTCGCCGTCGTTAATTGGCCTTGCAATGAAAGGACTTAACCTCGACTTTGTACTTTTTTTGCCATCGCCCTGGAGAGAGAAGTAACCTACGGCGTAATGAATTTCGAAGGGTATTTCCACCCCTTCCTTCTAAATTTATTTAGTTGTAGGAAGCTTCTCTCCGAGGGCGATGGCAAAAAATGTACAAAGTCGAGTTAACTTAAGATATCCTTTTTCTAAAGACCAATAATATCCTTCATGGAACATTTTCTTAGGAATAATTCCTACCATTTCTGTAGAATTATTCATTGCACAAGGGCAATTGCTTTATTAGGAAAAATTTCGATAATCCCTCTTTATTTAATTCCAAAGAAAAGCATTGAAGCGGCTATCAGACCCACTAACAAACAGCCAGATATCGCATCTTGATTATTAATGCAGTTTTCTTGACTACTTACTATGTCTTGAATCTTGTCTAAATCTAAATTGCTAATATGATATCTTTGGAAGGAATCCGCAAAAAAAAATGTGAAAGTGAAGGTAGTAAAAATAATTCTCACCTCCTATAAATAAAGTGTTCATCTGACCGGAAGTTTTACTATTCAAGTTGAATACCGCCATTTTCCATGCTAAGATAGTTGTATAAATCCTATTCGAATCATACAAATATCTCTGAAGTCTTATCCCTTTTTTTATCTTATGATGAGATATGTGATAAACTCTTTCAATTTTAAAAAGGTGTATGGTAAAATAGAGAAAGTAAATTAAAAAGTGATATAATGATCGTATTAGATGACGCAGTACGCAAAATCTCAATCCAGCACCATGATAGGATTAAAAAAGCGACCCAACCTCTTACAGACTATTTTGGGGTAAGCCATTTTTCCTACCTCAAGATTAAAAATAGCGGGAAGCTTACTCTTCTTAGCAGTAAACCTGCTTGGCTCGAATTTTATTGCGCCGAGAAGCTTTATCTTAATCAACCTCATTTCCGTCATCCAAGCAATTTTTCAAGCGGCATCTCTTTGGGGAAGAATATTCAGGGAGAGGAATATGAACAGCTTTCACGGTTAGCAAGCACTAAATTCAACGTTACCTTTTGCCTAGGCATCATAACTAAAGTTGAAGATGGGCTTGAGATTATTGGGTTAGATGCATTTACACCAAGCGTTGCTCACGATGCCCTCTTATTAAATAATATGAATTTAATCCATAAATTCGTTTCTGTATTCAAACAAAAAAATAATTTTTTACTTGATTTGTTAGATGAATATCAAATTGACATAGCCTCTCTTCTCGGTCAAAAATTTCTTACAGCCGAAACTCCTATCCTAGAAAATTCAATTCCACGTGAACAATTTCTTAAAGATCTTGGCTTTGCCGTTCCCTATCTATCTCTCCAAGAAAAAAAAGTCATAAAACATCTTCTGTTTGGATACTCTGCAAGGCAAAGCGCTGAAGCTCTATTTCTCTCGATCCGCACCATCGAACACTACATCGAAAGGATCAAAACTAAACTTGGGGTGTATTCAAAGCAAGAGCTCATTCTCAAAGCCAAAGATCTTGAAGACCTTGGTTTTTTAGGAAATCAATAGGGACCTCTCAGGAGCAGCAGCAAACAAGTCATGTATTGGGTTGGTCCCTTCCGAAAAATGATTAGCGTCGATATAAGGTACAATCTCTGCAGCTCTTACCCACTGACTAGTAACCGAATTGTAGATATCTTTCAAATACTCTGTCTTGCACTTCTGTCCAGGCAAGCCCGGGTTTTGGCCTCCATGAAATTGTTGATTTAAAGCAAAGTATTTGATAGGTTGTTGGCGTTAGACTCACAAGATAAATTGGAAGAGTGTATCTCAGAAAACAAGAACTGCGAAGAGTATTTGTATGCTTTAGCTTAAAGAATTTATAAATGATGGCAGTATAGTAAAAAGATGATAGCATAATGAGGAAGCCTTATACAAAGCTTTGCTAGTAAGTCAGTTGTAAAGATTTTTGAAACAAATGTAAATCTGAGGAGGCGACACATCGATTGATTAAGAACATGATTGTTGCTTCAGCGAGCACCCACGAAGAAGCCGCCACTCGCCATATAGTTACCCTTCTTTTTCTTTCCATATTTCAGAATTTGGTTTTTTTTCATAAAACCTACGGATTAATTTCTGCGCAAGACAGCGGAGATCCTTGCCCAACTTCGAAACCCGATCCATCTTTCATTATTAATTTAATTTTAGTTATCTAAAAGGATTTAATCGATCGTTGCATTTTCGCTTTCCAGCAAAGAGTAGTATTTTTTCTAGACGTTCGTCTGATAATTTATTAGGCCCCAAGGAATTTGAGAAACAAGCAGTTTTACTATTTCAAAGTTTGGAGATTCCTTCGCAAACAGGGCCATAAATGGAATGTTTCTTGTTGAGAAACCTTCCGGATTCGGAAAGGATTTCATTAGGTCTAAGGAAAGCTTTTAACTGATTTGACCCCCATCCACCATTTTCCTCAAATTTGTGAAGGATTAAATTATTACATACTTAGTATCTCAAAGTTACTTTAGAGAAAAATAAGCTCAGGCCGTTCTCGCTCTCAAACATAGTGTTATCGTACCTTCCTTAAATCTATTGTTGTCTATTACAGAAAACATAAAATGCAAATCAGCACTTCGAGGTGATATGAATTCTATCGAAAAAATATGTATTATAACAGGAGCAACCTCCGGCATTGGAAAATATACTGCCCTGCGACTTGCTAAGGAAGGGTGGGTAGTAGGAATTATTTGTCGGAGTGAAAAGTCCGGTAAGCTAACCTTGCAGACTATCTTAAGCGCATGCCCCACGGCAAAAATTGATCTTTTTGTGTGTGATCTTTCTTCTCAGAGTGCAATACGTTCTCTTAGTACCTCTTTATGTCAGAAATATAAAAAAATTGATGCCCTTGTACATAATGCAGGACTTATTTCCCCAATAAGGCAATTAACCGTTGATGGTATCGAACTCACTTTTGCTGTTAATCATTTAGCTCCTTTCTTACTTACATCTCTTCTAATGCCGGTTTTAAAAGCCGCACCAGAATCAAAAATTGTCTTAGTGACTTCTCGAGCAGAAGAACTCGGTCGAATTAATTTTAATGATTTGCAAGGGGAAAAAAAGTATAACTGGGCTCGCTCTTATACTCAATCAAAACTTGCCAATCTCCTTTTTGCTTATGAACTCTGTGAACGAGAGAAGAAAAATAGGGTTTCAGTGCTTGCTCTTCATCCAGGTTTAACCCAATCAAAACTCGGTAGAAATCTAAATGGAATTTGTAAATACCTTCCTCTAGTTTTAAACCCTTTCATGCAAAAACCTGAAAAAGCAGCAACATTTTTAATAGATCTCCTCAATCTCCCCTATTTTTCTGAACCAGGGTATTTTATAAAAAATAAGATAGCTCGATCAAGTCAGTATTCATATGACAAAGATCTTAGGTCAAAACTTTGGGCGATAAGCGAAACCCTCACCCAAGGGACAAAGTGAAATTTACCCTTCTTTGCATTGGTTCCCATGGTGATATTAGGCCCTACATTGCCCTAGGAAGTGGGCTTAAAAAGAAAGGGCATGAAGTCACTATCGCCTCTCATGCTAAAGCCCAGAACTTAAGCAAAAAATATGGATTAAAGTTTAAATTAGTTGAGGGGGATCTTACCGAAATGATTGGTAAAAAACGGGGATATGAAATTTTTTGGGGAAGCAAAGGTAAGAGATGGCGACAACTTATTAATATTATGAAAGAATTCAAGCTTGCACTAAAAAAACAACTTCCAGCTTCTATAGAAGCGACTTCTGATGCCGATGTCTTAATTTACAGCCCTGCAGCTTTTGCAGGACCACATTTAGGTGAGTATTTTTCTATTCCGAGCTTTCTTATGCAACTTCAACCGGATGCTCCAACTAAACAGCTTCCTTCATGCCTTTTTTCGGGACTTGGAAAATTAGGAAAAATAGGTTGCTTATTCAGTCATTTTTTAGCAAAGCAATTACTTTGGCAGCCTATTAGAAAGGAAATTAACAAATGGCGACAAAATCATCTGGGATTGAAAAAATTAGCTTTTTTTGGGCCAAAAAACCTTTCAACTCTCATTACTTTTAGCCCCACACTAATCCCTAAGCCTAATGATTGGGGTAAGCATGTAAATATGACCTCTTTTTGTAGAATCTTAGATGAAAAGGAATGGGTTCCTGCTCAATCGCTTTCTAATTTTCTTTCTTCGGGAGAAATACTATACATCGGTTTTGGTAGTTTGACAGAAGCATGCCATCCCTCCATTGTCGAAAAAATGATTGAAGTTCTAAGCGAGAAAAAAATAAAAACAATTATTAGCGCGCAATTCCCATCTCTTCTTAAAATGAAACTCCCTCTGTGGATTTATCCCCTCGAATACGCCCCTCATGACTGGCTTTTTTCAAAAGTGTCCGCCGTAATTCATCATGGAGGAGTAGGTACCTTAGCAGCGGGCCTGTATGCAGGAAAGCCAACATTATAATTCCTTTCATTGTTGATCAACCTTACTGGGGGAAATTCATACAAAATCGGTCACTCGGGCCAAAACCATTATCTGCTTTTTCCTTTACGAAAGAAGACTTTGAAGAGAGGCTAAATCAATTACTTGATAATCCAAAATACAAAGAAAATGCAAAAGTCATTCAAGATGATTTACTTAAAGAAAAAGATGGAATAGAACTAACTATTGAAACTGTTATGAATAAACTTAAGCTTCACCCTAAAGTCCATTATACTCCCCTATGACCGAATCCCCCCTTTTTTAAGTTCTTAAAGCCGCGTAACAGATTTATCATGCGGCAGAGGGCCTAAGTCTTGTACAATCTTAAAATTATAAATCTCCCCCTCAGTTAATTTAACAATTAGATAGATCGGGCATCCAATGAAGGACATAGCAATGGTATATTTGTAATTGAGTGTAAATACTTGTGTATCGCATTATAGGTACAAATACTTACCCTATCTGTAAATATATCCCTAAAGTGGGAAATTGCAAAATAGTTTTTATGATTTGAAAGTAGACATTATTATGTCTGTAAGTCCAATGAGCGCAGCTCTCATTTCATATACCCCCCTCAAATGTCCGATGGGCTTCATAAAATCTAAAGAAGAAAAAAATCTTAATTCCATATCCCTCGAACAAACGATTTGTCCAATCCCTTTTTCTCCATCCACAGATCATACTATAAGCAGTTTATATCTTAATTCCATAACAAAAATTGACCAACGTTCTGAAATGGGTGATCTTTTATTAACAAAAAGAAGCCTAAGAATTGAGAGACAATCACAAAGACGCAAAATTTTATTTCACCCTTTAGGTTTATCCGATGAGTCAACTCAAAGCAACGGTCCTGTCCGCATCTATTCTCCAAAAATTTACGATGACTTAAAGCTTACAAATGGTTTAAATTGTTTAGACATACGCTCGCCAATTATCATGTCCCATGTGTCATCTGGGCAAAAGCTTATTGGAGAAGAAATCGCAGAAACCTTTCAATCAGAAATCTCATTTACAACAGCGACAGATAAAAAACCTGTAGTTGCAACGTATGGATGTGGGCCTTGTGTTGCTTTAGGAGGATATGATTCAACCAATAAAATAGCTTTTATTGTTCACTTTTCAAACCCAATGGAAGTAAGAACATGTGGCAGTTCAATTATTTATAATTTTGCTAAATTAGTTAAGGAAGAAATCACTACCCCAATCCAACTTCACCTAAGAGGGGGGATTGAAGGTCAATCTGAGCCTATTATTGAGGCTATAAAAATCTGGATAAATGAAAAAAAAGATTTTCCTACGGAAATAGCTTCTCAGGATATTTTAGATAGTGGAATGGGATTTAATAGTAAAAGCCTTTTAACAGATTCTCGGACAGGTTTTGCCTCTGAATATGACCCCATGGAAAATCCAAAAAGGAGAACTATAAGTGATGCAGAAGTTATGTCGGCTATGATGAGTGCTTTTGACCCGCAAATTAAGATTGCCTATACCCCGAAATAAATTTTAAAAAAGAGGGATTGGACATAAAATGTCGAGCCACTTTTGTATTGACTTTCTCCCTTATATTTATAAAACTTAAATTTTGGTTAATTTTAAAGCATTACTCGATCATGACATTTTGAAATAGAATTTGTCAACTCCGTACTTTGATTATTTTTTTATTAAAATTATCTCACGACTCTTTACCCTTTGATAAAGTTAAGAAGAAAAGTAGGCAAGACGGGCAAGCGCAAAGGGTGCCCTTCCCTGCCCGTTAACGTTTGCCAAAATAATAGGTTAGTAAAAAAAGCCCTTGCTCACAAACGAGAAAAAATTACATTTTGTTTTCGAACACCCCTCAAGCCCTATTTAACCCATCATAGGTCAAGATAGTGCTGTCAAAGAGCCAAATTTTTCGTTTTTTTTTATCGAATGAGAATCGGTTCCAACGGAAAATCTCGGTATTTCTCATATAGGAAGATTGTTATCTTTGCCCAAATTCTTCCGTTATCACTGTAAAGCGTAAATTCTTTGTTAGAAATGGTGCCACAGAGATTTTTCTTTTGATTAACTGCTAGTCTAATCTCTTCCAGAAATAGCTGAACCTTGCGAAGATCAGTGCCTTCACCATACAAAATATCTTCAAGGCTTTGGTAAAACAAATCTCTAGCATCTTCCTTGATAATAATATCATGACATCCGAGTTCTTTTTTGTATTCTTCTAAAAAAATATTCATTTTACTCTTTAAAATGTTTTGATAGGGAATTCCTCTTGGAACTGGACCAAAAGGAGTAATTGCAACGCGTCCCAAAAATTCTGGTGAATATTTCGTAGATTCGAAACTTTTTACATTTAATCCTTTAAACATGTTTACAATTTCATTTGAACTACAATTTCGCTGAAAAGCGTGAACAATGTCCCTTTGAAATAAATTGGAAGTAGCAATAATTACAGACTGTTTAAGTTGATATTGAATTTTTACGTTTGCCGACCCTCCCTTTTCTCCTCGTTTTGTATAACTAATATCAACAACGCCTTCATCAAACAAAGTCAAAAAAGACTGCCGAGTAGTTGAATGTGCTTTTTCTAACTCATCAAATAAAATTACAATATTTTTAACAGTATAAATTTCTTTTCCTTTGGAGGATTTTGATTTAATAGGATTACAACGATCTAATTCTTGTGCTAAATCAGGCTTGCTATCTGATCCGACATATCCTATAGGGGACCCAAAAAATCTCGCAGAATCACTTGAGCTCGTATATTGGTTCATTTGAAAACTGATAAATGCTTTTTTTATTGTACCAATGGCCTTGGCTAGCTCTGTTTTACCTGTACCGGTCGGTCCTACGAATAAGAAGTTGTGGTTTTTCTCAACACCGCTCTGCTGAGATGAAAGTGCACTTGCAACAACAGCTGTCGCCATTTCTTGGCCTAATACCCGCGTTTGAAGAAGTCCAAGGAATTTATCAAAATCTGATTGAGGTCTACTTTGTAATTCTTCTTCAATAACTTGGTCCTGTATTTGCTCAAAGATCCCAGGATATTCGACTTGCATTATATCACTAAATTTGTGGTTATTATCTAGAATCTCTCTAAAATATGCCAAGTCTTGTTTTGATATCTTATGCTCACCGCAAACTTGATGAGGTGCTAAACCAATATCAAGCAATTTTTGTTCAGCCTCTTCAGAGGGCCTCTTTAAATAATCGGCAATTAGGTTTATATAGCAACCTCCCTTGCTTTCAAAGACAGTACGATTAAATTGCAGCCATTCAGTTAATGGTTGTGTTAATGAGAAATCTCTAGTATCCATAACCAATGGCCCTAATGATTTGTTCAAAATTTGCAGAATTTTAATTCTTTCTAATCTTAGTTCATACATTTGCTTGTAAATAGAGCTATTAACCCTTAACTCGGGAAGATCAGATTCCAAGAGGATTTTTATAGAGACTTTATTGGTCTTATGCACTTGGACATTTACACAAGCCCATGGGAAATGTGAGATTGTTGCCTCATAAATGCTTTGAGGGGTATTTAAAATTTGGGTTTCCATTTTAGCTCCTAATTAATTCAGTGAATATACATATTATTTTTAGACAATTTTTCTTATATTAAATTCGCTTTGTTACGCTCTGTTAAAGTTTTATATGCCGTATCCCGATAATTAATTTGGAGTTGAACTTGTGCAGCTAAAGGAGATTCGATAGCATCGAGGTCCCTTTTTCTATTTAATAATGTTTGACGATTTCTACCGTTGTATCTTATGTCTATATAATTTTGGTCGTCTATCTTATCTAATGGCACACCCAGTGCTTTACGAGCATTTTCTAATATAGTGGTATCTCTAAGTTCAACCTTTAAAAACCGACTTATATCTAACGGCTTCTTTTTAGGTTTAAAAAAACTAGTAAATTTGGTCTTCAAAAAATCACATGAGACCTCACAGCGACTTAAGTTAATTCCTTCAAAAATAAGGTCAGCAGCAATTGCAGATATTGCAGCATTTTTTACAATTAAAATAACCGCTATGCTAAAAATATCCGTTCCTATTTTTGTCTTATTAGAAGCATAAATTGCAAAGGCAATACTAGCACATCGAATTGTAACATTTATTCCAATTGTTATTGGATTAGGAAAAACCAAACAAGCAATATTAGCCACAAAAGTTGCAAGTGTAAATAATGAGTGGAGATTAGGCCATACCCTGACTGGTATACATACAGGAACAGAAGAACAGACCATAGCGAGAGCGCCTGTTTGAAATTGAATCTCAGACTGCTGATCAATACAACTGTTTAATTGCTCGTTCTGCAAATCCATTGAATTTGAATAAGGGTCACTGCGGATTATATTCATATATTTATCCTTTTAAATTTTAATTGATGTATAAACTTTTCCATTTTCAATGAAAGGTTGTGCTTTTTATGTGTGATTTACAATTAAGAAGAAGAATGCCTACCCCTCTATTTAACTTAAATCAATCCACTTATGCTCTTCATAAATAAACTCTTTGCAATCAGTGAGAAATGAGACTAGCTCATCAGATTTTTTTACATTCAGACCGCCTCCGTCTTCTTCTTCTTCTTCGTATGCTAAAGAATCAGAATGGACCCGCTTAACCGCATATCGATACGCGTAATCGACTTCCTTCTGTGTTGGATTTTTATTTTTGATGCTAAGCGCGTCATAAGCATTCTCCAAAGAGAGAGTGTATTCAAAAATATCTGGGGTCTCTTCATCATGAGAATGATAACATTCATAAATGTCATGCCCGGCCATTATGGTATCAAGGGCAATCGCAAGTATTGTACCAATTCCAGGTATACAACCTATAGCTCCTGAAATAAGCTCACCGCCCCCTTTCAAATATTGACCATTCCAGCAACGATAACCGCAAGCGCCAATTCCTATAGCAAGGCTAATGAATGGAATTACTTTTGCACATATCTTTGAAGCTGTTTTTGCGGCTTGTAGTGAAAAAAGTTTGGTGATTTGGAAGACAATCTCTTTACCGCCAATTTTCATGACGATTTTAATAATTGTGCTAACTCCCCCTACTATTTTTTCTATTTTCCGTCCCTGAATCTCAGCTAATTGCTGATTTGTATTATACAGCTGTTGTGTTATTTCGTTTAGCTGTTTGGAAGCTAGCTGTGCCTTGCCATTGCTTATTATCTGTAGTCCTAAAACCTCATTAACCGCTTGGCTCAATTCAACTGATTCTTTCTGAAGCCCGGTCCATTTAGCAGATTCTTGATTTAGTTGCTCCTGCTGGAGCATGACTATTTTGGTCAATTCTTCTATTGACATCACAGGGGAACTTGAGGAAATCATAGACCATTTCTCCGTAAAATTTTAATAAATTGTTGACATTCACATTAGCATTCAATCATTCCATTCTCATCATATTTAAAACATATTTCATCAATTTTGACTTCAATTTTTCTTTTTAATCAGGTAAAATTCGCCCGAGTAAGCTTTGAAACTCACTGATGAGTTATACAAAGCATAAGGAGCAACGCCTACCCAGGGTAAGGTTAAAAGTTGATTCTTGTGTATTTACGCACATTAGAAATTCTATAGCAAGATAAAACACGCCAAGCGGAAACAGATTTTCTATAAAGACCCTGATTGTAGGAGTTACCATATTTATGAATTATTTTTATTCGCTTGTTTTGCCAGTAAAAATTTATAAATTATTTTTTTAATAAAATGATACTTCGCTTTTTTGGAATCTTCTTGGAGGATGTGCCGTATTATTTGCAAGCTTTTCAGCACATTCACGGTGAATTATAAGTTTTTTGTCTAAATATTCTCGTAGTAACATAATTGTCTGTTGACAAAGGTAGTCAAAGAGCTAAACCTATTTCTTTGAAATAACATAGCACAAGCGTAACAAGCGTGATTTAGAAAAAGTATTTTAACCACAATTTTAAGCATGGACCCATATATGCAAGCAGAAAAGAACAATACCTAAAATCATTTAACATATATGGTCAAGGTCTTAGATCTTAAGAATCGAGCTAAAGTGAGACCTTTGATTTGAGATTTATTTATTTTGGGATTACGACAGGGAGTAAAAAAAGGGAGATTAATATGCAATAGCTCTATACATAAGCGGAAAAGATTGCGAAACACCTAGAAGAACTTCCCTTTATTCTAAAATTATTCAGCAGGCCAAGAGAAGTATACTTCGCAATCTACTCCATAAAGGGATGTAAGGTACGCTAAGCATTCGCGGAAGATTAAAACGCGACCTTCAAGATTGCTTAAAAGCGCCCCTAAACACTCCGACGCAATTAAGAGCGCACTCTCTATATACAATAGCACTGGATATTTTATAACAGGCCAAATAGAAAATGCGAATTGAGAGATGATACCTATAACCGAAAGTGTTTTAAAATATGACTATTACTCTATCCTGCATTGCCCCTGGCTCTGGCTGCTTGTAGTCTTGCTTGTGTTTTTTCACGAATAAAGTTGCATTTTCAGATAAATATACTAAAAAAGCAGCTTTCTTTTGCTCGAAGATGGATCAATGAAAGAGGGGTAATGGCGGGATTTGATTTAGTTTTGTCTGAATTCTGACCGATCTTCGAATTGGCTTTCACTCAATGCGGACTTGGCGAATTATATTCTGAATATCGTTTCCTGCTTGCACGTTTTTATCCCACGTAACAGCAATCAAGTGTAAGTTAAAATAATAATTTCAAACATTACATTAAAATTAAATAAAGCAGATTTATTTTTCTTGCAACATTATTCCTAAATATAATAGCATAACCTCTTGTTTTAACAATTAAAAAAAGGAAATCTAATGACTATTGAGGCAACTTATATTCGCAAAACTATCGTTTCTCAAGAAAATACATCCCATGATAGCGAAATAAATATAAAAATACATAGCCCTATGGCTAATTTTTTTATTGAAATCGCTAATTTTTTTCAACGACAACTTTGTTTTCAAGAACTCTATCCACTTTTTTCACAAGAAAATCAAGGAAGATTTTCAGCTGAAATTCCAAATGAAAACAGACTATTAAGTGAACGTTCTAAAACAAATCCAACATCAGATGAAGTTGATGTGAGACGGATTTCGTTAAAAGAACTAGCAGCCGAGGTGAAAGAGCGAAAATACTTTGTAGAATTATTTTTATATGAAGAGGAACAAAACAATTTTTCTGCGAAAGTTATATTTTCCGATAAGAGATTAGGAGAATCATCTCTTTCACTTTATCATATTGTGGATAAGGTACATAACATAAACGCTATTTCTTTCAAAATCGGCTATGTTTTTGAAAGGGATAATGATAAAAAATTTCAGTTTAAGCCAATTACTTGGAAAGAGGCCCAAGGTTATTTAGAAGAGCCCTCTACAGATAAGCGGTTAAAAGATAAAAATTCAATTGGAGAAAAATTCAAAGTCATAGCTTACCTTCAAAGCAAGGACTCTATTGATTTGAGCGTTCAAGGTAATTTTCTAAATCTTATTTGTCGCGTAATGTGTTTAACTTCAGCTATTCAAAGCGGTATAATGACTTACCATAGTGAACCGGTGGACGAGTCCGACATTATTACGAAAAATTATACTAACCCTTTTGGTGAAGTTCTTAACATTCATTTCAACACGATATAAAGTCTATTCGATGTGTTCCTCGGTTGAAAAGAAAAGGTCATTAAACAACTGCCCAGCAGTGGAAAATGATCTTTTCTTTTAATCTGTAGGTCTGTTTCATTTTTTTATGGAAAACTTTGAAAGAAAAGAAAGAGCAAACTGAAAAAGGAGATCATTAGCTTTAAAATAGGCTACAAGATACTCCTAAGTAAAAAACGCACAAAGGTAACCAAAAACGCCTTAATTTTAATCTTCGAAAAATAACGTGCCTTTTATCTTTTAGTTTTTCTAAATTAGAATTTTAATTATAGATATCACTAACTCATAGGAAAAAAATATGTATTATAGCTGCTTTCAATCTCTTTGTAAGCAGGCCCCCCGTTTTTCAAATTTATTTTCTTTTTTTTAGAGATTTTATGAGTGCCAGTAAAACCACGTCTAATAATAACCTTTACCCGCCAAACCGTCACGTTTATAAAATCTGGGATTTCTTCTGTTTTCGAAAGCAGTTATAACAGTAGAGCCATTTTCCAAAGATATACGCAAAGGGATCTATTTGCTGACACTTTAAATAGAAGGGATTTTCAGAAATCCAAGTGACAAAAACTTACTTCAACTTCCCTTTATGCATTATGTCTGGATAGGACTTTCCTCCTATTAAAACATCCCTCACTAAACAGTGTCGGTGTTGTTACAATATTCTTCGAATGTCCAACAGTTTTGATCAGAGCATCTCACAGTCTTACTGTTTTTCTACTTTCGATCCAGGCTAGCCCCTTTTCTTCATATTATCCTCCAAACCTAATTAAGGATTAAGGCATCTGCATAAAGGGTCGGTAAACAACTTTCGAGCAAAAAGGTAACCTATTAAATAGCGTTTATTTTTTCATTTAATGGTTTACAAATTTTAATGCTACTTTTTTGTTATTGAAACCGTCACTTCTTGAGGGAAAGGGGGGCGTTGAAAAATCAGAAGAAAAGGCTTTTGACTGTAACAAAAAGCAAAAGACTCTGAAAATCCTATTGCTTGGAATTATTTAGCTATAGCATATGAACGAGGAATAGGGGTCGAAAAATCTGAAGAAGAGGCTTAAAGCTTACTCTCATAACAATACACCAAAGCAAAACTTCCAGCGATTAACCCTAAAATAGTGCCAGCAATTTTACCAAGTGAACCCCTATTCTTTAAATTCCTTTTTCTAAGCTCATATATTCCTCGATGATGACCCAATCTGAACAGCTTTCGAAATCAATTCCAAGTATTTCTGAAAGATTTCTCGGGCTAAAAAGAGGTGTAATCAATTCTAAAGGTTTCACCATTATAGCGTCTCTTGTTGGTTCATCAAAAAGATCAGTCTTTAAAGTAACAAACATTGAATACTGTATACGAGAGTAATAGTAAATTTTTAATATATGTAAAGCAAAGTATCCTGAAGAATAGTTGTCAAAAAAGTTATCTTTAATTGCATAATATTTATCGGAGTCTTTTAAATGAACATTGCTAAAAACAGTTTTTGTTGCTATTGCATATTTTGTAAGAGTATCACAATTTTTACTCAAAATTAATTTTGATTGTTCAATACTTAATCCTCCATTTACTATGGGAACAGGGAAAGTCAACTTATTGAAGGCGAAGAAGTGACTATAAAAGATACGCGTGTATTGGATAAGCCGATTACATTAATACTTTCTGAAACAATTCTTGGTTTTGCTAAGGGGGCTTCTGGAATGACTTGTG
>JACCRY010000121.1 GCA_013813265.1 Parachlamydiaceae bacterium | reverse complement strand
ATTGGTTCAAATGAAGGTCACACTTTCTTTGCCGCAAAGCGGCAAAGAAAGTGTGACCTTCATTTGAACCAAGCCGATAAACTGGTTTTATTTGTGCAATTTCTTTTGTAAATTATCTATAAGACTTCTTTTAAGCAATCTTTTCTTGTTTGGGACGGTGAGGTACTAATTCGTGTTGCCTATTAAGAGCAACAGAATGATTTTGCTCCAGATCCCTCTCCTGAATTGTTTCATTGAAAATTTCATTTGTACTAATTTCGCTTTTCCTCCTAATATAATTAAGTATTTTATTTTTAATCTCTCCGCTTTCGACTTCTTTATTCAAATCCTCTTTCTGTATTTTTGTTTTCCAATTAATGCGCGTCTGCAAGATTGCTTCACTAATAATGCGGTAGGTATCTTTTAATTGGGGATTTTTTACTAAATCTAAGGGGCGGACGTTAAACTGTAAGGGTATTTCAACACCAGACTCTTTTGAGTGTGACACCCCTTTCTCATTCTTCTCCTCGATCTTTTCATCCTTTGAAGTATTTTTTAGAGCAGTTAAATAATTACCCCACAAGCTAAGAAATTCTTTCTCTTCTTCGGCTGTGGCAAATTCAGTTACATATGTCTTTCCTTCTCTTTGAAATTCTACACCAGCTTTATGACCACTATTTTGGAAAATAGTAGCTTTATAGCGCCCCGAATCATCCTTCTTTTGCCCTAAAATAACTACTTTCGATAAATTTGGATGAGCTCTATTCTTATACTCAGTGACTATTGATGTAAATGTTCCTGATGCTAAATCACCATTTAAGATAAAAGTATTTTTTAGTTTCTCTTCGCACTTATCTTTATTGCTTATGACGACTACTTTTTCTATACTCGTTTGAATAATATCCTTTTGGCTTATAGAAGCTTCTACTTTCGCTTCTTTTTTTAAAGTAATATTTTGCGCTACATTTGTTACCCCTAACTTTATAACACTTTTGCCCTCTTTTTTTTCGTTGATCCCTTTTCCTTCGTTAACAGTTCCTTCCCCCTCTTTTCTATTACCCACCTCTTTTTCTACGATGCCTTCTTCTTTTTCGTGAACTCCTTCCTCTTCTTTACTAAGGCCAACTTCCTTTTCCACGGATCCTTCTTCTTTGATGAGAACTCCCTCTTCTTTTTCGTGAACTCCTTCCTCTTCTTTATTAAGGCCAACTTCCTTTTCCACGACACCTTCTTCTTTGATGAGAACTTCCACTTCTTTTTCGTGAACTCCTTCCTCTTCTTTGCTAAGGCCAACTTCCTTTTCTACGATGCCTTCTTCTTTTTTGAGGGCTCCTTCTTCAAATTTAATATTGCCTTCTTTTTTTTCTATCATACTTTCTTTTTCTATTATATCGGCTTCAGAAATTTTTGGTCTTTTGGAAAAAGTAAAGGTTTTTTTTGCAACAGTGCCTTCACTAGTATTTTTATTTGCTTCACTGCCAAGAATGACATTAGAGGATTCGTTCGTTTTATCAATAGATTTAACCAATCCATCACTTAATTTATTTTCTATTGGATGGCCTAGATCGTATTTATGGTTATTTACTACTAAAGTGGTTGGATCCATAGAAACTCCTCAGTTTAATGATCAAAGAAATTTTAATAATAACATTAAAATTTGTAGCTTTATAAACGGACGGAAAAATCCTAATTCGATCTCTATATATAGAATACTTGAATTGTAATAAAAATGTCAAATTAAAAGAAGTTTTTATATCATATAGAGTAAAAATAACGTAAGGTATAGATTTATGCAGGAAATTTGAGCTTGGTTTTGGAAAACCAAATATGCCAAGCTCATACTAAGAAATGAATTATAAGTTTTTTTCTAACAAAAAGCTTCTAGCTTTGCAAACAAGTCGACACATTCTTCACCAAAAAAATTTATTTTTTCATTCACAGGGGCTAATGAAGCTGTTGGTTTAGCTTCAGCTTTTAACTGAAGTGCTTTTTTAATTAGACAATTTAATTCTTGTATAATTTTTTCTTTTACGTTATGATCTTTCAAACTCTCTATCTCTCTTTTTTTATCCTCTAACTGTTCAATAGCACCATCCATCTCTTCATAAATTTCTTTGCACTCTTTTTCTCTCATTGCAGTAACTTGGTCCATTTTTATTCGAGCGGATTCTTGCAAAGCACGACCAGATTCTATCTTCATTTCAGCTAAATCTATCTTTATTTGTCCAGATTTTTGCATAGCACGACCAGACTCTATCTTTATTTCAGCTGAATCTATATTTAATTGAGCTGAATCTATCTTCGTTTGTGCAGATTTTTGCATAGCACGACCAGATTCTATCTTCATTTCAGCTGCATTTATTTTTAATTGAGCAGAGTCTATCTTCGTTTGTCCAGATTTTTGCATAGATCGACTTGAATCTATCTTCATTTCAGCTAAATCTATCTTCGTTTGTCCAGATTTTTGCATAGATCGACCTGAATCTATCTTCATTTCAGCTAAATCTATCTTTGTTTGTCCAGATTTTTGCATAGCTCGGCCCGACTCTTGCATAATACGGCCAGAATTTATTTTCATTTGACCTGTCTGCACTTTAGCGCGACCTGATTCTATCTTAGCATTCCCACTGGCTTCTAGCACCTTAGCTCGTTCTTCCTTAGCTTTTGCATTAGCCATTAAAATGTGTGCATTTTTTTCCATTTCTTCAAGTTCAGCAATTCTCCTGTTACAGGCATCAAGAGTAGATAATTGTTTAATTATCTCTTTTTCGCTTAGTACAGGTTTCGAAACATATCTTGAACTAACTGAATTCATAATTTTTCCTTTTGTTTGGGTTACTTTTGTTTTAAGAAATCTCATTCATTTTGCAAAGATTTTGGCACATTAAGTCATTATAATCAATCTCATTTTCACAATTCTCGTCCGAGATTAAAGATCCGCCCATCTTACTCTATAAATCATATAAGCTTTTTGTCTATAAGACCCCGCCATACTTCTTCCGCATGAAATTGTATCAAATGTTCAGGCATTTGTACTCTGCGTAAAGTGATTTTGCTCTTCATTAGTCAGAGTATGCGTTCTTTTCTTTTCTTTCAAGATAATGAAATTATAAATTGTTTCTCCCCTCGATTCCCGTCTCGACTTTGACGATTTTTCTCCATGTCGAAATCTGAAATTGCTGTTCTACCCTTCTTGCAAAGAAAATTACTTCATGCTTATCGCTATAATTGTTTTGGAAGAAAAAAATGGTTTGACCTAAATCCAAAATACAATTAAAAAAGTGTAAATCACCAAAAGGAGAACTTGTGAAATCTTTATTTTATTCACTCATATTTTTACTTTGCCTCATTGCGAATAGCGGGAATGCTTCAATAATGAAATGCTCTATTGCCTCAGAGCAAAACGAAATTATTTTTGTAGACTCATCTCAAATACATTTTTCAAATCATCAAGTACTCGTTAATTTAAATGATAAGATGGTCCCGCTTACAAATCTTTGTGGAGATTATCAGGGAGTTTTTATCGAATATAACCTCGGCATTCAGGGTGCTTATTGGGTATGTCCAAGATGTAATCTAAAAAGTCCATTATGGTCTTTGCCTTATTGCGACAATCCACCTTGTGAGTATGTTTGTACTTTTATTCCCCATTAAGAAAAAAAAAGTTCTCTTGTCTTTGTACGATTTTGCTTTCGCCACGCGAGGGAAACAAACTACTGGTTTTGAAGGATAGATATTTTTACCTTCCTTCGAAATCATATGTTATACTTTTCTCGGGTCAAATAGCAAAAAATGTACAGAGTCAGGTTAATATCACAAGTAAATATTATAAGAGGGGTGCTATGATTTTTTCGTTGTTCGCCTTTTTTTTACCATTATTGGCTTTTTCAGAGTCCTTTGAAGTGAAGCCAAATAAACAGGTAGAAAATCTGCAAAGTCTTCTAGCATCTATGCCTATTGAAGACAAATACGAGCTTGAATCTCTTTTTCGACTTCTAATTGCTGACGGAGACTTTGCTTACACGCTTTTTGGAGATAAGCCAGTTTCTTGTTCTGATTTTTTTGTCGATTTTGAAAAACTTGGATTTTTTTTAAATCAATCATCATTTGATTTACTTTCAGCAGCTCATAAAGGACTGGTGGTATGGGAAAAATACAAACCTTTTTTCGAGTCATCCCCCTTTAATTTAGTGTCCTATTCGACTCAAGATTATGATTGGATCGGATTTGTCTTATATCATAAAGAAAAAGTAAAAACTCTTTATGAAAAACACCAGCCGCTAATGAAAGACGTATTTAGAAATGCCAAAAATCTAGCACAGTTAATATGCACACCTACTAACGAAAGCATAAAATTCATAAATGATGAAAATTCATATCATGAAGCCTTAGGACTGCTTCTCGGGTACGATGAGGCCAGTGTACAAAAATTTCGAGAGGGATACGATTTAATGGATGCTCTTGCAATGGGGCCTTTCGCATTAGACGGTTTGAATTCTAAAAAGACAGAAGGGGTTTTGCAGCGACTTGATAAAAAATTAGCCCATTCAGACCACTTCGGATGCAAAAAATTTAGTAGAACAGATATTATTGAGCGATTGAATCGCTTATCTAATTCGAAACCCGTTAGATTAAGCCAAAGAGATGAAGCCCTGTCGCCAATAAGAATACCTGGGTATGGGGCTAATGAAGGGGAACCAGAAGTTATTTTAAGGCAAGAGGGCTACGATAAAGTTCGCGGTAGAATAACAGAGATCCTTTTTTCAGAAAACTTTTTAGAAATCATTTTAACTCGGCTACAATCATGAAAAAATGGATTTATCTCGTCACCACATTTCTTTTTTTAAGTATTTATCTCCTCTTTCGTAAGGATTTTTACCAAACTCAACAACCGCCTCTCCATTCAAATGTTGAGGATCAATTATCCTCAATTTTAATTGAGGAGAGTGAGGAGAAACGTCAGATTTCGCTTACTTTAGCACATCTCTTTTGGAATCAATTGTCTCAATACAGCCCATTTTATGATTTCGATTCCGTTATGGAAAACTTGAGCCTTATAGAAAAAGGGGAAATAAAGCCTCTCGACAAAAAGGAGTGCCAGCAGCAATTATTTTTATTTTTGCATAAAATAGCTGACTTTCACAATAGTTTAAAAATTAAAGCTAATGAAACTTTTATGTCAAAGATTGCAGGTCGGGAAAATCTTGTGGAGGTTGTTCCGCAAAAAGTCTATTTTGAACTCCTTCAATCAGGTGATGGAATTATTGCGACTTCTGATTCCCCCTTTAAAATGCATCTCATAGAAAGTCAACTTATTGAAGGCGAAGAAGTGACTATAAAAGATACGCGTGTATTGGATAAGCCGATTACATTAATACTTTCTGAAACAATTCTTGGTTTTGCTAAGGGGGCTTCTGGAATGACTTGTG
>JACCRY010000139.1 GCA_013813265.1 Parachlamydiaceae bacterium | reverse complement strand
TTCTTCTAATAATTGGAAAGACATCTATTTAAGAAAATCAATATCCACAACCTGGCACCTAGAGAGCATCTGCGAAGCAGGATGTAAACAAAGTCTTAGCAAATTTTATTGGAAAAATTATGATACTTTTTTTAACTAAGTAGATTTCTTATGTCCATTGAATAAGAAATAAAGGAAATTTTCAATCGCCTCAAAAGCCGTCTTAAAATTCTATAACTTCTAAAAAACATACTAGACATTACAGAGCCAAGTTTATTTTTTTTAAGGTTTCTCTTACCTTAACTCCAAGTGTTTATACTTCTTTCGATGAGGTTTCTGATTTTTTAGACCATTTTCAGATCTCGGTTATCAACAATTAAAATTCATATTATTGACGATCATTATTAAAAATTTTATAACAATATTATTTATTACTACCAAGGAATCATTGGCAGTAGCTTCTCGAAAGCCAAGGCACAATCAAATTTTGGCACGATAGCGTTCAGCGGTTCTGCCATTAATTTGTACTCCATTTTTTACATCTCAAACCCAATTCTAGGAAGGTGTCCCCGATTTCTAAAAACAACAGTAAGGCAGCAAAGCCTAATCGATGCTAATGTGAACTTTTCATAGAAGTTATTATTTTCTTAGAAAATTGAGAAAATTTCCCTTGAAATTGTGGATATTCTTGTGGAAGTGTGAAAGCAATTGCTCCCCAGAAGTGATACGCGATTAATGAAAAATTTGCGAATGAAAGTTAAGTCAAGAACTCCCAAAGTTCGCTACAATTGGTCTTAAAATTGATGAAGAAACTGAAAAAGAACTTAGTAAACGTGTGGAATTTATTTAAAAAATTCAGATTTAGCTATCCTAAGAAACAATGGCTTGTAGACGCTATTCTCGAAATTTTGATCGCGACGAAGCACAAACCAAAAAAGAAATAAAAATATACGAAAATCCATCTTCCAATCTAAGGAAGTGATAGTAGCTACGCTTCCAAAAGTGGCCTTGAAGGCATGAAACGCATGCAAGAAAACCTTCAAGTACGAGTACGACTCTTTAAAGAAGGTTAGGGTTGGTAAAAGCCTCTGCCTAATCGGCAGGTAAACTCCAACCTCCCTCGAATTTTTTATGCTTCTAGGAAAAAAAGTCATATTCTGCTTCAGCAACTTCACGACTTACGCCTTTTTGTTGCATAATGTCCTTCACATAATATTCTCTCTCGCTGTCTTCTTGCTTAGCAGCGCTTACTTTTTTGAAAATTTGTGTAGATTTACTAGATTCTTTACTCTTTTCATCCTGTTTCGAATTTGCTCCAGTGATTTTGGCTCCCGGGATTATTGGTAATGAATCACCTCCTAAATTTATTGGATCTAAAGTTATAACATATCTCCTATTTTATTTTTTCATGGTAAAATTTGTATTTTCTCGGCCTCCTCATATGAAGAGGAGTAAGGTAAATCCCCGATAGCTTGTTTTATAAGTTGATCACGTATATTTTGGTTTAGCTCAACAGTTTTTGCGGCATTAGAATCAAAGGACATGAAAATAATATCAGGAAATCCATCCCGTTCAGTATTCCAATCATCAGGCTTGAATATATCATCGCATACCTTCTATAAGTATCAAGGTTGATAAATGGCACATCTCATAGTAATAGAGTAGGTTTGTGGTCATCTACACTAAATAAAGCATATTTGAAGGTTCCTTTTGACCATATATTTATAATTCGGATTATGTGGAATTTATTGCTAAAATAATTAAAAATAATTAATATGAATATCACCTTTTGGGGTAAAAAATTAGGAGTCCATGGAACCATCTGTAATATCTTTTCCTTGTTGTGCTAATGATGTGGCAGTTCATCAGTTCATTGAACCGCTAAGCCAAACAATTCATTCTTCACTTTTTAATAGATTGCAGCAGTTAATAGATAAGCAACAGTTTGGGGAAGCGATTACAATTCTCCTTTCACTCTTTGCAAGCATTTCCTTATATAGCGAAGTGGTGCATTGCTATGAGTCCCTTTTTAAGCTCATGCCCAACTTTGAATCTCTGGATCTTCTTGAAAACAACCTTCCACATCTTCTTTCTCGTTCTTACGATCTTCCACAATACCAAGAGAAGCTTGCAATTCAACTTGCAGAATATTATAAAAAGCATAATCGGTATGAAGACGCCATGCATGCTTTAGCTAAAGCCCTTCAAATCAACAATGATAAAGAGACCCATCGTCTTGCTTCTAAACTCTTCATCAAGATTCTTCAGCAACGATTAGACAATTTTCTTAAGAGTTCAACTCCCTCTCTTGAAAGCCTCCAATCCCACCTTTTGCAAATCCAAACATTTAAAGCGCATTGCTTAAGCAATGAAGATCTACAGCCGTTTTATACAAAGGCCTTATCAAGAATTAACAATGTTTCTTTTGAGCGACAAAAAGTTTTATCTTCCTGTCGTCAACAAATTTTGGCGGAGCAAACCAAGCCATTTGAAGAGCCAGCCTTGTTGGCAACAGAGTGTTACCAGAACGCCCTCCAAGAATTCAGATCGTTTTTTACTCAATCAATCGATGACGTTCGTTCATTCCAAGCTGGTGCGACACAAAAATTTCATAAGTTTTTCAAACTCCTCCTGGAAGACGCCTTCAATCTCATAGGGAAACCTCCTTGTTTCTATGACATACGTGCTATGGGATCTTTAGGAAGAGAAGAAATGTGTCCTTTTTCCGACCTTGAATTTATGATTCTGATCGAAGACAGTTCTAAAAAGCCCTATTTTAAACAGCTAGTAGAGATTCTTGAAATTCAGATTGCCTCCTTAGGAGAAACTCAGAGATTTTCCTTTTTTTTCACCTATTTAAAAGAACCAAACCCTTCTGGGCTTCATATCGATAACTCTCCTACACAAGAAGAGCGTTTGATCCAAACTCCTTCTCAGATGGCCATGCTTCAAAGAGATCCGATCATTGGCCCTCAAGAGATTGCTCATACTTCCCTTAAAACGACCAGTCTTGACCAAAACACGCCCGCTCTTTATTTCGAATTTCAAGAGCATCTAAAAAAGGAACCTTTCTTACAAAAGCGCATCTTTGCGTCCTTCAGAATTATACAAAAAGATTATCAGGAACGCTGGAAACATCCTCTAGATCCGCAAACAAGTATTGTCAATCTCAAACAGCAATGTGTCGCGCTCCTTAATCATCTCCTCAGTGATATAGCCCTATACTTTGGGCTTAGAGAAACCAACACTCTGGATATCATTGATGCCCTAACAAACATAAAACTGTTCACTAGAGAAAGTGCGCTGCTTCTCAAAGACAGCGTAGCCGCTATCTATTCCATTAGAATCCGCCTGCACCTCCTTTACAAAACGCAGAAAGAAGAAGCTTCTTGCCAGTACCAAGCGCCATTTATTCAGCTTACTCAAAAAGAGATTTTTGTCCTGGAAAAATGCTACTGGCTCTCCTTAAAACCCCTCTACAGCTGCTTAAGGGAAGTTCTTAATCCTGAAAAACCCAGTAGTGTTGAAGATGTTTTTCAAGAAATTGACCTGCTAAAGACCTCATTTCAAGTAAGCCTTTTGACCCTCTCCCCACCTCTCATCACACAGATAGCCACCCATCTTTACCAAGCAAATGAACCAATAAAAAAACATCTTTTTTATTTTGAGACCCTTTCAAAAATGTCATATGAGTACCTAAGACAAACCTATTTGAAATCTCTCTCAGAAAACTCAGCTATTTTTAAGGCGCTTCTTCAAATTCCAAATGCATCTGGTTTACGCTCCCTATTTTTTCAAAACAACGAAAATTTAAAGAAAAGCATTCAATCCATAACAGAGAAATTCAATGTCCTAGATCCTAGCAAAAGTCAGGTGGTCCTCATTAGTGCATCTTCTTTGACCCCACGGCTTCTCAAACCGGCCGCCTTTGAACAAATTATGGATGGAAACAATTTAAAGAAAATGTATCCAAATAGCGCCCATCGAGTCTGTACGATCACGTGTCAAGATCAGCAGCTTCATCTGAAGCAAAACCCTACTCATCCCCTCATGGAATACGCCATTCACAATCTCTATTCAAGAATTGCAGGTGATGTAACCCCTTGTGTAGAACTGGTTCGCTTTAATATCGGCAAGACTTTTTACCCCGTCTTGATTTCTCAAACAATCAATGGTTCATTTTGGAAGAAGGGCGAATTTATCGATCAAAAGCAGTGGACCCGAGTGCTTCTTTGTGCTATTCTGAGCCGTCCAGCAGATGGCAGACTTTCCAATTATATTGTTCATGAGAAAAAGATCTATTGCATTGATAACGATCTCTCTTTCGTGGAGCCAGCTGTGATTTCCTGGAATTCCTGTAAAGTCAATTTCTTCTCTTTTTTGTTTTGCATGCAGCCGTTAGACACCCTACTTGACGCTGAAATTCTTCAGGAATTTGAGCGCTTGGATCGCTCAGCTATCCTTGAAGGATGGATTCAGGATGTGATTCAAAAAGATAAAGAATATTCCGCACTTTTTTCAGAAAGTGAAAGAGAAATTCTTCTTAGAGAAGATAGTAATGGGAATTCATTTACTCCCTATATTCTATTTAGGGAAGGAGCCCTAGCAACTCTTGACCTACAATTTTGGCGTTTGCAAGCATTGATCCGCCGCTCAAATCGCCTAACAGCTGGAGACCTGCTTAAGGAGTTGATCAGTATCCGTGAAGAATCTGTAGGAATGCATGTCTATAGAGCCTATTTTAGGGCAATGAGTTCTCCTTATGATCAAATAAAATACCAAATCACGTCATCGAAAAAAGTCGGTTCTATCACAAATGTAGAATACTTTAAAGCAGCTTTAGGTGAAAAGGTATCCCATGAAAAAATTGAAAGAAAAAGTTACTCTCCTGAAAAAGCTCGAGAAGAATTTTCCCATTCACTTCTTAAGAACTTTGAGCATGCAGCAATCATTAAACGTCCTGGAAAAATAACGATCCAGGCAAATTTTGAATCTCTAAGGAAAAGTCCTAGCCAGCAAACAGTTATCCTCCAAAATTTAGCAATTTCCGAAAGACAAAAACATAATATACTCATTTTAAACCACTGTATGGCACTCGATGTCACACTTTTAATTCCTTTCCTTCATGGCGAACTCGATTATCTCGACCTTAGCTATTGCCCAAAAATCAACGATGAGGCTCTCTCTTACATCCATAAACTTTGCCCTAACTTGAAGCATCTTAGACTGATGGCTACGGGGATTACGCAAATTAAGGGTTGGGGTTGGGGAGATCTAGAATTTTCAAAACTAGAATATGCTAATATCAGCCAATGTCATCAATTACACACTTTAAAACTTAAAGCCCCCGCTTTAAAAACTTTTATCATGAGAGACATGCCTCTCTTGAAAAATTGTGAAAATAGAGAAGTGATGCTGATTGCTGTCCAAGAAGACGGTAGTGCCCTCCAATATGCTGATCCAAATCTTAAAAAAAATAAAGAGATTGTTTTAACTGCTGTTACACAACCGTATTTAGCACTAAAGTATGCCGATAAAAATTTTATGAAAGATCGGGATTTTATTTTATCTACTTTTAAAAACGAGAAAGACTTTATATTATCTTTATATACTGATATCGACCTCCAAAAAAATAAAGAGTTTGTCTTAATTGCTGTTACAAGAAATGGTTCTACCCTTCAATATGCCAATTACCTTCTCAAAAAAGATAAAGACATCGTCTTAGCTGCAGTGACTCAAAATGGCACAGTTCTAAAATTTGCCCATGAGAGCCTCAAAAATGATAAAGATATCGTTTTAGCTGCTGTTAAAGAATATGGCTGTGCTCTTGAATACGCCGAAGGCTTGAACACAGATAAAGATATAGTTCTAGCTGCTGTTAAAAATAATGGCCATGCTCTTCGATATGTCTATTCGGAACTCAAAAAAGATAAAGAAATAGTCTTAGCTGCTGTCACCCAAAATGGCTTTGCTCTTTATAATGCTCATGAGAGCCTTAAAAGAGATAAAGAGGTCGTATTAGCTGCAGTTATGCAAGATGGCTCAGCGCTTCAATTTGCACATGAAAGCCTCCAGAAAGACAAAGGCTTCATGAAAGAAATTCAGAAGATACTGCAAAGCTAAAATTCACGAAATGTCCTCTAAGCAATGGCTTTTAAAAATTAAGGCGTAATGAATTTCGAAAGAAACTGTATTTCCTTCTTTTCTCTGAAGCTTTGAAACGATAGGCATGTAAAGCTTTACTTTGGTTCTCGTTTTATGGCATGGTTCAAAATAGGCAAAAAATGGGTAACAAATGACAATCAGAATCCTGTCTACATTCAGACCGGTTTAAAAAATATTAATATAGAAGCAGGTAAGTTTTTTAAGCGACTTTCTTAAACAG
>JACCRY010000092.1 GCA_013813265.1 Parachlamydiaceae bacterium | reverse complement strand
CTGTTTAAGAAAGTCGCTTAAAAAACTTACCTGCTTCTATATTAATATTTTTTAAACCGGTCTGAATGTAGACAGGATTCT
Organism: Parachlamydiaceae bacterium; assembly: GCA_013813265.1. Taxonomy (GTDB): domain Bacteria; phylum Chlamydiota; class Chlamydiia; order Chlamydiales; family Parachlamydiaceae; genus JACCRY01. The sequence goes on along the minus strand of JACCRY010000092.1, from coordinate 11,327 downwards.
GATTGTCATTTGTTACCCATTTTTTGCCTATTTTGAACCATGCCTAGAATTGACTTACACGCTGAATGGCTGATAATAGTGAAAGAATTAGTTCTGTACTGTAGATTATGAAAGATGGTTGCATCTAGTTTTTTTTGAGAACATACACTTTTCTATTGATTTAATTTTTCTAATGATGTATAATATATATAATAAATTAGGTTTATTATTAACAATAAGCCATCAGTTTTATAAGGCAACCTATAGGAGTAATTTAATGAATTTTGAACCTAAGATAATTTCAAGAGATGACTATCCATTTGCTGTGAAAGCAGACAAGGCATTAAATTCCTGTCCTTTTTTAAGCACACTCTCTAGTCTTGTTCATCTGGCAGAAAAATGTTTAGTGATTCCGATGCTAGAAGCATATAATCCTGATATCATCAAAAATAGCCCTTATCTATCGCATATTGACAATAAAAAAATATCAAAAATTATTTTATTATTAATTCCAGGTATTGGAAACATTATTTTTTATGGAATGAAATGCACGAAGGTCCAAAATACTATAAAGTGGTTTAATGCATTACCGCGAGAAGAGTTAGACAAAATGCTTAATAACGCTGAATACAGAGAAAGCTTCATGACTAACCCTGACTACAATAATCAATCAAAACGGATGGTAAATGATTATATCATATTTAATAATATCACAGGTAATAAAATAAATGAAATGTCAGATCAAAAAGTGGACTTTACAATAGATGTTTTAAAAGATTCTTCTGAAATTCAGGAAGAGAGTAACTCTCAAAAAGTGTCAACCAATTCTTCAAAATCTCAGAAAGAAGAACAAACATTGGACAAATGCTCCAATTCTTCGTCGGAAATTCAAAGTTCAGACGTAAAGCTTCTAGAATTAAGAGAAGATGCACTCAATAATCTTAAGGTAGAGATTTCACAACACCTTAAAAATGTAGAAAAAGACCTTGTTGAATTTGAAGCAACTGTAGAGAAATCCTTTTCGCCATTTGATTTGCCTAAAAATATTTCTTTACATAATTTTTTAGTTTTATTTTACGCAAAAACTAATAATTGCTTCGAAGCATTAAAAGAAAAAAATGTAAATAAGAACTCCTTAGCCTCAACTCAAACATTGAATAGACTCATTGAGGATTACAAAAAAATAAATACTGATAACACAGAATTGAAAAAAGAAATATTAGCATTAGAGACAGCAATTAACAATGAAGTTAAATTGTATAGTGAATTATCACTTCAGTTAGGGAGGACTTCAAATATCCAAGCAGACTCCATACATCCTATTTTTTTATGCAAAGACTATAAGCATCACGAATCTTTCTCTAGAAATAAACATTACCTATCAAATTCTTTTGATGTCTACCCTAACGAGTATCCCGTTCTAAGGTTGGATGTAATGGCTGAAGAAGAAGTCATTGTTAATAACATCCATGAATTTAAAGTTCTTGAAAGAAAATTTTTGGATATGGTGAAATTACACGAAATTGCCAAAATACAATTGCCCAAAGAGTACCCTCATTCTCTACCAACATTCTTATCGGCAACAGGAACCATTGAAGTTAAAAGTGAAGGCCAGTTTAATATAGTAATCGAACTGTATAATTTATATTTTAAAGATGTGCAAGTTGCAATATCCGATCTGAATAAAATTATCGAAAAGAAATTAGCATTTAAGGCTGACCTCAAAAGTCTTTGTGATAGTTAAGAGCTTTATTTGCATTAAAACACTTAGATGCTAAAAGGGAATGCGGCAACCGCATTCCCTATATATGAGCTCGATCATTCCTATAACAAGTTATGCGTTAACATTCCTTAGCGCTTACGCCTTTACTTAAACAGAACAGCTTTCTGAAAATTGTAAACTTATTCAAATCTATGTTTTTGGAGTAATACGAGTTAGAGTAAGAAGATAAGCTTTCGTTTTGTTGATGCCTAACTCGACATAGAATGTCGAGCTGCTTTTGTCGAGCTTACAATTTCTGAAGTAATGCATGTTTGAGTAAGAAGATAACCTTCGTTTTGGTAGTACCTAACTCGACATAGGTCTGTCGAGCTATTTTTGTCGAACCTACCTTTTCTGAAGTAATACATGTTTAAGAAGATAACCTTCCCTTTGGTTGGCACCTATCTCGACATAGTATGTCGAATTACTTTTGATAGGCTTACATTTTCAAAAACCTCTGACTAAGTAGAATTTTGAGTACTTTTAACTCATAAAGTCGGATTTAACATCAGAATTTTGAGCTACATCGCGGTAATATCTTTGAATTCCCCTCCTACAAACAAATAAATATTGCCACAAAATAATTAATATCGTAGCCTCAACAATTTCCATACGTTCCCATAACTTAAAGATCTTATGAAAAGACACTTTTTATCACGTTTACAAGGCATTTTCAGCCTAGCTGGGTTTTTTTTAATGACTGCATCTCAAGCTTCTGCTTTAGAATCTTGCATTCTTCAAAAGTCTATTGAGCTAGCTGTCGACCACTCTCTGCAGCTTAAAGAAGCTGAAGCACGTATTCAAATGAAACTTTCAGAGTGCCTACAGGCCGGATTAGCCCCAAACCCGGCTCTGCTTTTAGAATTTGATGAGATCAGATGCTCCACTCGTCGTTCAGCGCTTGGCAAACTAGAATCATTCCTCGGAATTACTCAGCTGATCGAATTGGGGAACAAACGTACAGCAAGACAAAATGTTGTTGCGACTGAATCTTCAGTAGCTATGTGGGAATGGGAAACGACCAAAGAACAACTCATAAAAAAAGTCACAGATGTCTACATCGATGCATTCGCAATTCATGCAAGAATTAAGCTCCTCGATCAGACATTACAAAATGCTGTCAAACTGAATGAGTGTTTGACAGAACTGTTGAATCAAGGAAAAGGATCTTTACTTTTACAAAAAAAAAGTCTGCTGGCGCAAAATACGATTCTTAATGACCGCAAACGAGCGCTATCTGATCTGGCATCTATCAAACGCCAGTTAGTGCTTCTTTGTGGCAATGAAGCTCTGCTAAACTTCGATGAACTTTGTAGCACTGTGTTAGTCAACACATTTCAAGGAACAGCAAACCAAGCTATAAATCTGCATCCAGAATTGTCTGTTAGCGCTCCATTACCCCTCGCCACCTATCTATCTTTAGTACCGAATAACTCTGAACTTTCACAATTAAGTGCAATACAACTGGCCGCGCATTACAGCTACCACCTGGAAAAAGCTAATGCAGTCCCCGATGTTGCATTAACAGTTGGTGTCGAAAATGAGCGCCATTACGGAGGATGCAGGTTGCTATTCGGTTTTGGCATTGAAATTCCCGTCAATAATCGGAATCAAGGAAATATATCCAGAGCTAATTGGGAAGGCTATGCTGCCCTATATAAGCGTCAAGACCTTGAAAGAGAAATGCTAGCGCGTTGCCAAGACCTATACAGCGATTTACAGCATAGATATGGAACTATTGAACTCCTAAGTCGTGATCTTATTCCCACTTCCAACGAAATGTTGAAAGTCCATAGTGATAGAGAACTACACGGAAAGGAAGACTGTCTTGAAGCGCTTGTGACATATCGCGAATTGTTTGAATTTCAAGCTCAGTATATCGAAGAAGTTAAAGAATTTCATCATCTCAAAGCAAGTCTACGCCTCCTGTGCGGAGAGGACTTATAGACACAGAATGGAGGAGTATGGCCAAAAAAATCTCATCAAAATACATTTGGAGTGGAGTGGCAGCAGTGGCCGCTTCGGCGCTTACTTTTTTTTGGATTTCAGATTCCAACCAACACGTTCATGATGATCATGATCATCACCATGAGGAACATGAAGAATTCATTGTACTTTCCCCGGAGCAAATCAATTCTGCCGGCATTAAAATTGAGTCGGCACAAGCAGGAAAACTGCAAGAACTGATCACTTCCCCCGGTAAAATTGTCCTCAATGCGGATCGTATTGCGCATATTTATCCAAAAGTGAGTGGGACAGCTAAATTCACACGTAAAAATCTTGGTGAAAGTGTAAAAGATTTTGAAAGTTTGGCGCTTCTTGAAAGTCAAGAGGTTGCAGCTATTAAAATTGCCTATCTCACAGCGCTGCAAGAGGAAAAATACGCTCTAAAACTGCTGGAGCTCGAAAAAAAACTGCATGATAAGGGTCTGGGTGTCCTTCAAGAATATGAAAACAGTATCAATACTTATGAAAAAGCACGCTTAGCCGTAACAATTTCAAGACAAAGTCTTCTTTCGCTTGGTCTTAGCCATGACGAAATAGCCAAGTTACCTACAGCCGATGTCTCAACTTTATGCTGTTACGAATTGCGCGCTCCTTTCAACGGGAATATTCTACACCGCCACATTACCGTCGGTGAACTCATCTCCCCAACAAGTGAAATCTATACAATCGCTGATTTAAGTAACCTATGGGTTGAAATTAGTCTTTATCCACAGCGGCTCCCATTACCGGAAAAAGGACAACCGATTCTATTGCGCGATACGAATGGTCGTACCGCCAATGCAGAGTTACTTTATATTGGTTCATCCATTGATGAAGACACACGTCGGATTCAGGCAATTGCCTTATTAGAGAATGCTGATGGTCAATGGCAGCCAGGTACATACGTGACAGCGACTATTGCAACAACTGCGATCCCTGTTCCACTTGCAATTAGTAGGGAGTCTGTGCAGAAAATTGATGGTCAAGAGTGCGCTTTTATTGCTAAAGAGACTGGATTTGAAATCAGACCAATTACAACCGGTCGCTCGGATGACAATACAATTGAAGTGATTTCAGGTATAGAAAAGGGCGAACGGTATGCCGCTACTAATAGCTTTATCCTTAAAGCCGAACATGAAAAAGATGAAGCTGAGCACATGCATTGATGACACAAGTTGCTAGTCGATGGAGTAAATGTGGCCCATGCCCATTCCCTCCATTCGACTAACAAATAATAAGGCATTTTTTATTGCCCCTGCATAACATTTTGTAGAGCGATCTGACTTGAATTTATACTCGCTAGTAACTTAGGCATTAAGATGATCGAAAAAATATTGAAGTTTTCTGTTAATAATCGCTTTTTGATTATATTTGTCACTGCGGCATTAGCTGCGTACGGGATCTTCTCTCTAAAAAAACTTCCAATTGATGCAGTACCGGACATTACGAATAATCAGGTCCAGATCAATGCTACAGCTTCCGGACTATCGCCTTATGAAGTTGAAAAGCAAGTCACGTTTACTGTAGAAAATGCCCTTGCTGGTATACCAGGATTAGAATCGACACGCTCAATTTCACGCAATGAATTTTCCCAGGTCACAGCGATTTTTGATGAAGGCGTCGACGTATATTTTGCCCGTCAGCAGATCAATGAACGACTAGCCGAAGCTAAAGAATCGCTACCATCTGGAGTCGATCCAAAAATGGGTCCTATTTCCACTGGGCTTGGTGAAATCTACATGTGGACAGTTGAGTATCAACATCCACTGGGCTTAGGTGCAATTCATAAAGATGGACAGCCAGGCTGGCAAACAGATGGCAGTTACCTTACTCCTGAAGGCCATCGACTAAAAAACGAAACCGAATTAGCTTCTTACCTCCGTACTGTTCAGGATTGGATCATCAGCCCTCAGCTTAAAGGTATTCCAGGTTTGGCCGGAGTAGATTCTATTGGAGGCTATGTCAGGCAATATCATATTGAACCTGATCTAGAAAAAATGATCGCTTCCGGACTCACTTTCACAGATCTCATTGAAGCTTTAGAAAAGAACAATCGAAATATTGGCGCAGGTCTTATTGAACATCGTGGTGAAGGTTATCTGGTGAAAGCAGACGGACGTATTGAATCCCCTGAGGAGATTGGAGACGTTGTCATCACTACTAGAAAAGGAATTCCAATCTACATCAAAGACGTTGCGAATGTTGCAATCGGAAAAGAATTACGTAGCGGAAGCGCAACAGAAAATGGACGCGAAGTGGTTATTGGAACAGCTATGATGTTGATTGGTGCAAATAGCCGAACTGTTGCCATGGCTGTTGATGAACAAATGAAAGAAGTTGCAGTCAGCTTGCCCCCAGACATCCAAGCCAAAACGATCTTGAATCGCTCCAAACTCGTCGATGCGACTATCTCGACTGTTACCAAAAATTTGACGGAGGGTGCTTTACTCGTCATTGTCATCCTTTTTGCCATGTTGGGAAATTTCAGAGCGGCTTTCATCACAGCGTTGATCATCCCCCTTTCTATGCTGTTAACTGCTATCGGAATGGTTAAGATGCACATCAGTGGTAATTTGATGAGCCTCGGTGCACTCGATTTCGGTCTTATTGTAGATGGAGCGGTCATCATTACTGAAAATTGTATTCGCAAACTAGGCGAGAAGCAACACCAACTTGGCCGACTTTTAAATCTTCAAGAGCGCATTCAAGAAGTCCTAGTTGCCACAAAAGAAATGATCCAACCTACGGTTTATGGCCAGGCGATCATCCTAACCGTCTATCTGCCGCTATTGACTTTCTCGGGAGTTGAAGGAAAGATGTTCGAACCCATGGCAATGACAGTCATTTTCGCTTTACTAGCAGCGCTGCTCCTTTCCTTGACGTTTACCCCAGCGATGATCGCGTTATTTGTAAGTAAAAAAATCGAGGAAAAAGACAATGTCATCAACAGAACGACTAAAAGCTGCTATCGCCCTTTACTCCAAAAAGCACTTAATGCCCCAGGGTCAGTCATTGCTATTGCTTGCCTTCTAGTCGCCGCCTCATTCTTACTTTTCAATCAGCTTGGTCAAGAATTTATTCCAGCTTTAGATGAAAAAGATATTGCATTGCATGCAATCAGGATCCCTAGCACTTCTCTTTCCCAGTCCACTGCTATGCAACTTGATGTCGAAAAAACTCTCAAAAAGTTTCCTCAAGTGGCATTTGTCTTCTCAAAAACCGGTACCGCTGAGATGGCTTCTGACCCTATGCCGCCAAACGTATCGGACACATTTGTCATGTTAACACCCCGAGAAGAATGGCCTGATCCCGCCCTTAAGAAAGAAGACTTTATAGCAGCTATGGAAGTAGAGCTAAAAAAACTACCTGGTAACAATTACGAATTTACTCAACCGATCGAAATGCGTTTCAATGAACTTATTGCTGGGGTCAGAAGCGATGTCGCTGTGAGAATCTATGGAGATAGTTTTGAAGTCATGCAAAAATCAGCTTCGGATATAGCTAGAGTTCTTCGTAAAATTAAGGGGGCAGCCGATGTTAAGGTGGCTCAAACAGAAGGCCTACCTGTTTTAGAAATTAAAATTAAAAAAGAAGCTGCTCGCCGCTTAGGGATCAGCGGAAGTGAGATTCTAGATATTGTGGGAATTGCCATCGGTGGTGGCAAAGCTGGCATGATCCTAGAGGGAGATAGACGATTTGATCTAGTAGTCCGACTGCCAGAAAGCGTGCGTCAAAATCCAAATTTCTTGGGAAATATTCCTGTACCCCTATCAAAAAATAGCGCAGCAGGAAATAGCTTAGCCTTCGTACCCCTCAAAGAGCTTGCCGACATCACTTCTACCGAAGGACTCAATGAAATCACACGCGAAAACGGTAAACGCGCTATTATTGTCGAAGCGAATGTTCGTGGTAATGATTTAGGGAGTTTTGTTGCTGAAGCTAAAGCAAAGATTGCTTCTCAAGTCAAATTACCTGCCGGGCTCTGGATCGATTGGGGTGGACAATTTGAAAATTTGATGTCTGCACGACACCATCTGAGTATCGTCATCCCGATCTGCTTTTTGCTAATTTTTGCTCTACTATTTACGGCACTACACTCGATAAAGCAAGCGCTCATTGTCTTTAGTGGTGTGCCAATGGCATTGACAGGCGGCATTGCGGCGCTCTGGCTTAGAGACATACCTTTCTCTATTTCTGCTGCCGTAGGATTCATTGCCCTTTCAGGTATTGCAGTGCTCAATGGCCTAGTGATGATCACCTACATCAGACAACTCATGGCTAAGGGCCTTGGTTTACATGAGGCAACCAATGAAGGAGCTCTAACGCGCCTACGCCCTGTACTCATGACAGCTCTTGTAGCTTCCTTAGGTTTTGTGCCAATGGCTATGGCTACCGGTACTGGAGCTGAAGTACAAATGCCTTTAGCGACTGTCGTCATTGGCGGCTTGATCAGTTCGACATTCTTGACACTATTTGTTCTTCCCTGCCTTTGCATCCTATTTATGGGCAGTTCGGTACAGCAAGAAGAAACACTACAGTCAATGAGTTGATTTAAAAAAGCCTTTGTTTAAGGGTAAGACCCATTGTGACACCCCTGCCGGGGCTTAGTCTTTTTGGTTGCTTACCCAGGCTTTGCTTCGCTACAGCCTGGGCTAACATGTGAAATCCCTCCGGGAAATTTCTAGAGCGTGCTTTATTTACAATTGTATGCATTCGCAGCCCGGAGGGTTAATACATAATAGCCCAGGCTGTAGTGAAGCTAAGCCTGGGTAAAGCACCCCAACGACTAAGCTACGGCAGGAGTGTCACAATAGGTCTTAGCCTTAAGACGATTTCCTTAAGTTGAAGACCATTGGGCTAATACATAAACCGCAACTTACAAAGAATTGAGTAGATTACGTTATTTGTCTGATAGAACCAAGGCGGCAATGATTTTTTATGATTAACTCAGGATTGCCTTTATAAGAAATATTGCCAGTACCTGAACTATTAATCCTCAAATTTTCGATAGCTTGTAAGGTTACATTTCCTGTGCCAGACGTTTCAATATTGACTATACCGCTCACAAGGTCTTTTGCATCGTAGTTTCCTGTACCACTAATGGAGAGGTCTTGTTGTTTTACAGAACCTGTAAAATGACAGTCACCGGTTCCTTTGTGAATGACTTTCAATACGTCGCCTTCCAAGGACATTACTATGCCACCAGTACCAGAGGATTTAATTTCAAGGTTTTCAAATTGCCACCGACTCTCGCTAATAATATTTCCTGTACCACTTTGAATTATTTTATCAATTTTTTCTGCTTCAAGATACACTTTAACATTTTGCGTGTTAATACCATTATAACCTGAAGGTTTAATTGACTTAATATATAAAATATTATTTTCAACTTCAGTTGAAATAAATTCAATAATATTGTCGTCAGCCTCAACTTCCAGTTTTTGTTGAATGTTTTGAGAGATAAAGACATTGAAGGTGCCACTACAGTTAATTTCTTGATATGGCAGCGATTCACGGGACTTAGTCCTTCTGATTTAAAGTACCCATTTCGGCACCTGCAGAGCAGCTGCAAAAGTCTAATCCATGTGGCCTGCTGTAAGAGGCCGCAGGACACAGGGATTGGACTTTTGCAGTTACCTACTGCTCTTTGCTAATTTTCTATAGAAATTTTCACGCTAACCTAAATTAAACTGATCAATAAATATTTTTGCCTGATTGGAAAGCCGAACCCCTTTGCTGTATACTACGGCAATTTCGTATTCAAAATGAGGGATTGAAATAGAATTTACCCTAATAGTGGGGTACCGTTCATTAGCTATGATATAGTCTGGGAAGAAGCCCACGCCTATGTTTTTTTCTGTGAAACGAGCAACCACTTCCCATCCCCCTAAAGCTGCCTCTATTTTTAAGGGAATATTCATAAAATTTAGAAAGTATTCTTGAAGTTCATTTACAAACATGCCTTCTTTTTCATCTACTAAAATCCCCCTTTCAATAAGGTAAAGAGGAGTGTTTGTATTTTGATAAAGATGAAATCTCCCCTTTTGAAGAGAGTGCTTGTTATACCCAGCAAAAGTAGCATCAAAAACGACAACAGCAAATTCTACATCATTGACAGCTAGAGCATTCTTGATATATTTCAAATTTCCCAAATGAACTTTCATTTCAACGTTAGGGACGTTTTCCTGCATTCTTTTGTAAGAGGATGCAATAAACGACATGCCCAAACTATTTGTACAGGCAAATTTTAAAGTACCCTTTAACTCATCCTTACTAAATTTAAATTTTTCTTCAATTTCATTTATCGTATTAAAGATATGCCGTGCTTGCTCAAAAAGAATTTTTCCTTCAGGTGTCAATTGAAATTTTTGACGAGGCTTTGCAATTAAATCGACTTTTAAAATTTTTTCAAGTTTAGCAATCCCTTGCGAAATGGTAGATTGCGTGACAAAATTATTCCGTGCACCTTCGGTAATACTGTTACATGCAACAGAATCACAAAAAAATTTCAAATGAGCTAAATTAATAAGTGGATTCATAGACCTATAAAGAGTTTACATTGAGATGTTTGACAAACTGGAATTCCTAAAAAGAATATTATCTTCTGCTTTCTTAAGATTTCTTTTGGTGGTTCTGACGAAAATTAGTTTATTCGTAATTCCTTTCGCTTGTTTATCTAACAATTCACTTTTGCAATGATTAGTATAAACATTTTCTATCTTTTCTACAATTGATGTTACCACAATGTTTATGTTATCTTTAACTTCGCTCAAATCGATTCTTTTCTTCTGATGAACTTTCATTTCTTCTTTTAAAAGAATTTCCCATTTATGCATATCCATTTCAATCCAATTAACCCAATTTACAGGCACTTTGCAGGCATAAGTTTGCCACAAATCCACGGTTCTTTTGCTCAACTTGGTTTTTTCAGCTGCAGCGTTACCTCTATAAGTAACGACTGCGCTCATGCAATCATTGACTTCCTGCTCAAGGCAGTTTTTTTTTACTTCAAGATCTTCTAGATTCTTTTCAAGATCTTCACAACCCTTTATTCCACTTTGATATTCTTTATAATTTTTATTCCATTTTTGGACAGTATTAACGAGGTCTATACTTAAGTGCGTTTCTATTCCCTCCAAATCTTCGGAAATTTTTCGACAAACTTGAAATGCTTGATCTTTGGGAAGACACTGCAAGTTTACCATTTTCCCAATTATTGCATCATATATTTGATTCGACTTATTTTCTACAGGGGAAGATTGAAGCCTCACTGCCCTATCCACAAGCCAATTCACAAGAAACCAACATCCTACCTCTATTATCATTGCCAATCTCTTATTTTTTTTCAGAATATTCAAGCTTTAATTCAGAATTTTCTTGTTCAATAACTCTTATGATATAATCCGTTTCTTTTTTAATAAACTGAATTGCTTCTTGCTTTGTGGGTATAGACGAGAAATGTTGATCTACATTTTGGCATGGTTCAGAAATGACCAAAATTAGGTAACAGAAGACGATCACGAGCCTGCCCACTTTTAGGCCGGTTTCTTAAAAAAATGATTATCTGGATTTAAAGGATTCTCTAAGCGGCTTGTTTAAA
>JACCRY010000022.1 GCA_013813265.1 Parachlamydiaceae bacterium | reverse complement strand
AACAAAATGGCTTTGCACTTCAATATGCCACTTGGAGTTTTGAAGATTGGGACTTTTTTTACAGACAAAATGTTGCCGAAGCTGCGGTTAAACAAAACGGCTTTGTGTTAGAACTTGCCCGCAAATGGATAAGGGGTGAAAAAGATGTTGTCCAAGCTTTTACACGTAATGCTCTTAAGCATGTGGTTAAATTTGAAGATGTAATAGCTCCGTTTTTCGAATATGGCCTTGAAGCCTTTTTTGATGACGACTTTAATTTGGGTCGCGACTTTAATTACAAAATACGGAATGCATCGCTTTATCTTTGGAACCTTGTAGATGAGAGGATTATCGAAACTGCTATTAAACAAAATGGCTTGGCACTAAAGTATGTTAAGTATGCAAGTAACTGTACAAAAAAACTTGCCTTAACTGCCGTTACACAAAATGGTCTTGCACTTCAATATGCAAATAATAGCAACACCCTTTGTTTCCCTTATAACTTTTGTAAAGATAAAGATGTCGTTCGAGCTGCTATAAAACAAAATCGCGCAGCGCTGCAATATGTCGATGAGAGTCTTAAAAATGAAATTCAAATTGAAGTTGACGCGTATGACCGAGATATCGCAGTAGTAGTTCAATTTTTGCTTGGTTTCAAGGACCAATACTCTTCTATTCAATCTTTGCCACAAAATGTGATTAAATCAATTCTCTGCAGTTGTTGGCTTGATCTGAATACAATTAAAAAAGTTTTAACGTGATAAAAAAATGAAAATTTAGATGTGAACGATGTAAATGAAGCAGAATTAATGACATTTTTAATTCTTCATTTGCTTCTTACCTTTTAAAAATGACGTAACTTGTGGGGTGTCCCTTACGCGAGTTTATTTCGCTCTGCAAAATAAACTCGCTTTACTTAACTCTTCTTCTTAATATCTCTCAATTCGAAATAGACCGCTTCATTTAAGTAAAGCTCGTTTCTTAAAAAGCGCTCAATCTCAGCCTCAGGAACAATGAATCGAATTGTATGCTTGCGTTTTTCATTGCCGCATTGTCTTAATTCATTAACCTCTTCGCCAACAAGGCCAAGCTGTAAACATTTGTCTAACAATGCTTTATTTTGAGCAAGTATTTCAGGAAGCAATATAACAAGGTCTCCGTTGGTGGGATTATATTCTACGCGAGCAGACACAAGCTTATAATCGGGTCGCACCCGTTGGTCCATACAGTAAATAATCGTATTGAGGTCGATGGCTGTGGGCTCCAAAGAACTTATGGCCATGCCAATAGTCCCTAAAGGAGGAATATTACGTCCAGCATCAAGCATGTAGGCATGTGCAGATAAATGAAAAATGTGGAATAAAATAGGTGGTTGAAAGGAGGGATTCAATTTGCTAAAGAGTTGTCTTGCTAGCGTGAGATCTTTTTTGATTCCCAAGCCAAATTCACAACAGAGAGAATAGAGATAGAGGCTTAAAGGGTGATTAAAACTGGACCCATGAATATAGCAATTTGCGGCCTTGGACAAACGATCTTCAACCAATTCTAACCCTGTTTGATAGCAGATTCCAAGGTAACAAGTAGCCTCAAGACATTCCGTCAATTCTGGAAACTTTTGAGAAGGCGATTTTACCATCAGCCCTTTGATTTCTTCCAGTCGCTCATGTCCTTCTTTATAGCATTCCATCATTTTATATAGCACGCCGGCTTTTCGATAGTAATGTCCAGCTTGAGCATAAGCCTTAGTCTTTAAAGCTTGCTGCCCGCTCAATTCAAAAGAATTATTCCAATACAGTTTTTTAGCATTTTGAAGATCGAAATTTTTCGCTTTTACAAGCTTTTCTAATCGACCTTCTTCCCAAATGCAGAATTCGCCTTTATGGACAAAGAGTTCTTGATTTGAAGCAAGACACTTATACACCATCGCGAATAAATAATTTACAGATGAGTATGCGCGATAAGAAGCGGAAGCTTGTTTGACTAAACTTGCCAGAGATGTCCCTTTGAGGGCATTAGGGCCTTGGGATTTTATCAAAAAAAGCATCAGATCTGGATAAGAAGACAAATCGATTCGACACAATAAGTTAAAAATCTCTTCTTTATTAAAGGAAGTGGTGGTTAATGCATTTTTCAAAACTTCGATAGAATAAGATTGTAGCTGAATTCCCACAGGTAGTTCGGCCAGGGCTTGGATTGCGGTTTTTCTGACTTTTAATTGTTTGTCTTCCAAATGGATTTCCAACATCTCTACGATTTCTTGAGAGGGCCTTTTCCATTTTGGTAAAATCTTAATAGCTTTGCTTTTGATGCTTGCAGAACTCTGATACAGCCAGTCATGAAAAGAATTTTCTATTAAAGCAAAACTGTCCGAGGAAAGATTACTTTGAATAGCTTGACCAAGGCTTTCAAGTATTGTTTCGTAAATTGTATTCTCTTCTCCATCATTTAATACTTCAGTTTTCTGCTGATCCATTAACCACAGGAGATTAATCAAGTGTGTTGGCGTGCCACTGCTCGCTTTTATAATTGCATGAACAATTGCCGCTCGGACGTCTGGGTTTGTCTCCAAGCGGATTGTGTCATTGAGTAAAGAATGGATCTCTTTAAAATGATAAACACCTATGGCTCCCAACGCTTCGATTGTCGCTTTTCTAATGTTGACGGATGGTTCATTTAGCATAGGTAAAAAAAGATTGAAAAATGATTCAAAGTCATTTTGAAGATCTGCAGCAAACTGACTCAAGACTTGCATGGAAACAATTCTGATCATTTCATGCGGGCTCTTCAAGTAGGTTTTTAGATAGGGAAAACCTTGATTAGGCTCATGGCGGCAAAAACAACCAATAGCTACAATCGTAGCCTTTTGAATTTGTTGATTATTATTTGTCCGACTTGTTATTTCCTGAATTATTTCGAAAGTTTTGTCAATGTCATCCTCTCCGATCTCTCCCAAAATTTGGATCAAATAGGGAGCAGCTTCTGGGTTCATGCCAGTATTGGCAATCTTTGCAATATAAGTTCGCATGGGCTTAGAGTTTTGCTTTCCAAGATGAATTAATGTGGGAATGACCTTTTCCCGTACGAATGGATCTTGGGGACCGTTAAAATCAACGAACTGAAAAAGTATTTCAACGACTTGAATAAACAGCTTTTGGCCCAAATTTCCCAAAGCTTCAACAGCTTCATATCTTAGATCATGGTCTTTAAGCGCGTCTTTTATTTTAGAAAAACCTAAACCCCAAGCACCGAAGATTGTAAGGATTTTTTTCTTTTTGGATAGTGAAGAGGATGTATAGTCATGCTTAAGAGACATAATTTTATTTTTAAGAGCTCCATTTTGCCTATTACATAAGGATTGCATCGCTTGCAAGGAAACCGCTTCTACTCGATCGTTTAATAAGGTTATCAGGAGAGTCATTGCTATCCCAATCTCGCATAAGTTTCTTTGTCCTAGAGTCCAGGCTAAAGCTTCCCTTACAAAAGGGCTTGGATCTTCAACTAATTTCAATCCAAAGCGACGTAATATTTTATGGGAATTTATATTGTCAATTTTGCTAAGAGCATAAACGGCGGCCTCTCTCACCTCAGGAGCTTTATCTTGAACAGCTAATTCTATAAATGGCAACATCTCTTGCGCGTGGGTGAGATGAAGAAGAGAAATGGCTTGTAATACGTTTCTTCTAACTTGCTCATCTCCTTGTTTCATAGCTCTTTTTAAAGGAATAAATAGTGCTTTAGAAGCTCCTTGAGGGCTTTTCACAAATGTATTCATGATGGACTGTTTGCAAA
>JACCRY010000015.1 GCA_013813265.1 Parachlamydiaceae bacterium | reverse complement strand
TAGGCGAAAGTTGCAGCTGATGCAATTCTTGACGACGTCGTAGCCATAGCTACGACCGAGGAGAGAAGTGCGTCAGATGCAACTTTTCAGCCAACTGAAGCATCTTTCCAATTTTTTCACAGCCTCGCACTAGCGCTACAAAAAATTTATAATCTTATATATAGCGTAAAACTGATATTTTGTCAAGTTTACGCTGTGTATACTGATATAAGTAGCGCATAAGTTTAAAAAAAACATGTTAACGCTAGATATACGGAAAAAAGGCAGCCCAAATCGACAATAGTTATTTGTGGATTGTTGAAGAAGCGCTCATTTTGAGCCTTAGTAGACTAGATGAGCTTATTGTTTTGTAAAAACGCAGAATTCTGGCTGAACGTCAAGGGAGTTTTACATTACAGCGGCTAAAACTTCTATATACATTTCTGCTAATGGCAGGATGTTATTTCCCCGGAG
Organism: Parachlamydiaceae bacterium; assembly: GCA_013813265.1. Classification (GTDB taxonomy): domain Bacteria; phylum Chlamydiota; class Chlamydiia; order Chlamydiales; family Parachlamydiaceae; genus JACCRY01. The sequence continues at coordinate 3,671 of JACCRY010000015.1, read as the reverse complement.
GGGTCGTTGAAAGCTTGGGACGCTCGACCTTAGCAAGAATCTGATGTACAATCATTCAATGTAAAAAAACAAATTTATTGTGTGTTGTTAAGATATTTATGCTTAGGCAGACTCAAGCCATATTTAAGGGTATGAAGGAAAGCCGCAAGTCCTGGGAAAATTCTCTGGCTTTCATTCGCTTTTACTAACTCAATGCGCTTTTGGAGGCGCTTTTCTGGAGTTTTACGCTTGCCATTTTCTAAAACGAGCGTTTCATCTAAAGCACATATTCTTAATTCCCTACTCTTTTGGCGTACTTCATGAATAAGTTGCTGCAATTGAGTTGCAGAAAAATCACCTTCAATCTGACCTTGAGAGGCAGGATAGCTCAAAATTTGGTGAGCCCGATGCATCCAATTTCCAATAATTGGTAGTCCTTTTGAACTTGACGAAACATCACGAAGGATTTTCATAAGAGTACAAGGACTGTTAGTGAAACGAATATCACGGGCCTCCACGATATGTTGACCGTCAACAAAACTATCAGTATGGTAAAGCGCAGCAATCAACAATTCTTTTTGACAACGCCTAATTAGCTGACATTGCCCTAAGATAGTACTCATCGGGCAAAGATTTCGATCAGGGCCTAACTTCTCTTTTAGGCGGCGTAAATATATCCCACTATTTTGTAAAGCAATGTTCCTTTCTTCTGTGCGCCACTGCCTAAACGGATTCCCTTCAACCGGAGCCATACCTCGAATGCTAATCCAGATAAGAGCCGTGTCTATTGCGAGGAGTGCTTCCTCTCGCTTATTAATTTCAAAAATTTTAATTTTATCTATGATTACATCCTCACATAGTAGAAGGGTCTCAGGCAAACTCTCAACCGAAGAGGATTCGCTAGTCACCAAACTTTTTTCCTGATTTTTTTGCGGTTTTTCTATTGGCAATTCTCCATCAATCACCTTTGAAGGATCCAAAAGGGCTGTAAGGAGGCGTTCCATAAAATAAGCCCCTCGTTGCAATAAACCATTAAGCTGCTTTGTAAGGGATATTCTTGAATTCTCATTTATATGATGGGAGCGACCTTCTCGCTCTACTTCCATTAAATAATTAATGAGCTGGCGTCCATCTTCACCTAAACTCTCCTGTTGTATTTTCGTCCCAGCAGGATAGTTTACACAGCGATTAGCATCTGCAAGAGATATAGGGACATTACGCATTTTCCAAATGAGCTTTCTGATATTTTCCGGAATTCCTTTATCTCCCATTAAAGTACCAAGTAATCTTTCGGTGTCATGCCCCATGGCTTTAACATCTTTAGGACTCATCTCGATGTAAACCGTCGTGATTATAAGGAGGGCCTCAATGGATCTACGTAAAAGATCTGTATGTTCAAAAATGAGATCTACAGAAAATTCATTTTTCTCGATAGTTTCTACAAGGCTTTCTAGTAAATATCCCAAATTTAGAACCTGATCATGCTGCCAACAATCTTCACCAACAAATCGTGCTTGTATGAGTTTCCTTAACTGTATTTCACATTGAAATAAGCTAACAGTAGTTTCTGGTAAGTTTTCAAAATCTGATTCGATTTGATTTTTCGGAGTCGTATGTTTTGGCTGTATTTTATTAAATTCAAGCTTGTTTGAAAAATGGGCACGATCAACTGATATAACTTTGGGGGAAGATATAACTTTTTGAGATTGTTTTTCTTGAGATTTCACATGACTCACAGGAATCTGTGAATTATCCCCTTTTTTCTTTCCTTTTCTTTTTTTCGATGAGTTGTTTTGGGATTTAATCAGTTCGTCTCCCTTCTGTTTGGCTTGCTGAGACTTCAATGTTAAAATTTTTGATGTTTTTTCATCTTCTATCTGGTTATAGGACTCCATTTCTGTAAAACAACGTCCTATCAGAGACTTGATCCCCTCAACCCCTGCAATTATCCCTTCATGTTGCAGGATAGTGTGGTCATGCATGTCTTGATGGATCTTCAAAAGCTCTAAATTGTTGTCTTCAAGTTCTAACATGGGGCGTATATTGCCCATATGTACGTTAATTTTTTCAAATGAAGTACATACTATATCTTCCAAGAAATTAAATACATCTCGTAAGGCTAAAGCTCTTTCGATTAAATCACCCGGGTTCTTCTGACAACGTTCCAAGCGTATTTCTAAGTGATGAATTGTGGGTAGATAAAACATATCACGGAGTTTTTTTGCATCCACGTTGCATAATCTTGAAAACGCTTCTGTTAAATCATTTTTAGGAAGATTTTGGAGGCGCAATTCGATGTTATCAATATTTAAAGATATCGTTGCCTTTGCCGTGATAATTAAATTTTCCATACATGCATCTATTTCCGAGATACTTACGTGACTCGCCTCTATTAAATTGATCAACATTACAAAGTTTGTTTCATCAATCAAAGTTGAATAAGTCCATTGGAGCCTTAGGCATATACGATAAAGAAGGTTCAATTGAATATCATTTGGATTCTTTGCCAACTCTAATTCAAGCTCATCTACCAAAGCTTTGCGATTTGTTACATTTTCTTTGCTAAGACGGATAAACCCTATTTTCCGCCATAATTCAGCTAAATTTTTATGGTCATTTTTATTTTGTAATTTTGCTATTTCAGGGATAATCACATTGCAAAAATCTATTAAATATTTTTTCTGTCGACGAAAAAGGACCGAGTATTTTTTAACGACAGAATTTTCAAGCAAGCCAAATCCTTCTTCATCATTTAATACATTTAAAAAGCAATCTGCTCGTCTCCGTAGTCGAGAGTAATGCTCTGATAAATCTAAAGATTCAGATATGGGGGTAAAAAGGCGATGCATTTCTTGTGTGACGAAATCTTCAAGGAGATTGAGAACTCCTAAACAGCGTTTGCCTTCGGGGGTATTAAAGATTTTTTGGATGATAGAAGCATGTACAACAGGAATATTATTATCAGTAAGAAAAAATCTGCGGTTTGAAACAAAAAGATTTTGAAGTACTTTGGGAGTTATCACTTTAGTCTCAACATTAAGCTCGTTGTTGAATTTCCCTATTAACCTAGCAGCAGTGCTTACTAGTCCAATTAAACACTCAATGTTTACTTTGTAAGTACCAAAAACTGCCTTTCCATTTTGGTTTGAGTATAACTTCGTTTGAAGTCCTGTGTAACTTTCACGAAGCTCATCCGCAATGAGAGTTAAAATAAGTGAACAACCAGGATTGATTTTTTTTTGACCGTTAATTTTAAGAGAAGCAATTTGTTGTAAACGATCCTCACGTTCTTTTGTAGAATATTTTGCGATACCAAAAGGAGGGACAATTTCATCCGCTTTTGAAAGAGGTGAGATGAATGTAAGAACTCCATCATTATATGAATTCATGATATTGCGCCCTTTTTTTTCAATCCGTTGTACATCGGGATTTGAAAAGTCTGCAACATTCTTTTGTACTAAAAGTGAATTATTTAGTCCTTCTATTGATTTATTTAGTCCCTCAAATGCTAAACACATTTCCCGGGTTTGTTTTTCCACAGCTTTGAAGGTGTTTAAAAAATTTTCGGCATGGTTCAGAAATGACCAAAATTAGGTAACAGAAGACGATCACGAGCCTGCCCACTTTTAGGCCGGTTTCTTAAAAAAATGAGTTTCTAGATTTAAAGGATTCTCTAAGCGGCTTGTTTAAAT
>JACCRY010000014.1 GCA_013813265.1 Parachlamydiaceae bacterium | reverse complement strand
AGTGATTACTTCTCTACGAATAACGGATTCGCAGAGGTAGGATTTGGTATTTATTTATTTATTAATTACCTCACCGTTTTCTGACTTAGCTAAACACACCTACAATTCACGCGAATGTCCAGTTACGAATTAATTACTAAAGTCAATTCGATATTGAACGTTGTCTTTTTCCAAGAAAATAGCATTCGGAGTGATTTCTTTGATACGCATGCTATCAAGTTCATCACCCTTGGTCAAAATATGGCCATGAACGACGACGCTATAGGTAGAGCCCTGTCGTGAAACTCCGGTTACTTCATATCTATCACTAATATTGATCATGGATTCCGCAGTTGCAACTTTAGTTGTTAAATTCTTAACACTGCGCACGCCGGGTATTTTATTTATTTCTGTAAGGGAAGTATCCAATGCTTCTTCTTTGCCAAGTGGAATTCCTCCGGTCAAAGTGATTTCACGATTTGCCATCTTTATGGCGATATCACGTAGGCCTTGGTCGGTCAAGATCGTGTTTGCATCATTGACGACATCCTCTTCTACTGTAATCCGCTTTTCCAGCAAATCGAGATAAGGGAAATTTGCTGCAATGTATTCAGATAGTTGATCAGCCTGGCTGCGTGTTTGGAGGTAGCCTGAAAGAATGAATTTACCAGCAGTAGGAGATTGGACAGAAATGGATTTCCAGTTTGAATTTTTTGCAAGCACCTGGTTTATTTCCTGCCAGACAAATTCATCAATAATGATTCCGCTATCGTCCGTTGATTTTACGAATGGGAGCCCTTGAACAGCATAAATTAAGCGGGTTTTATCGGCTTGTGTGCGAACGTGACCCATCAATTGAAGTGTTCCGGTTGACTTATTGAAATAGGGGGTAATCGAAGGGAATTCTGTAAAGATCTGAGCAATTTTCTCATCTTGATCAGTTTCGCCTTGAAAAACGACCGGTTCATTGCGAAATAGGGCTGCGGTGCCAAGTCCTATGATGGCGAAAAGGCCGGCGACAATGCCCAGAACAATAAATGCACCGATAGCATGGGCAGTTTTTTCTACGGGCTTTGATATTTTTTGTGTCAATGGATTGAATTCTTCAGCTTTAGGAAGGGGGTTGATGGCTTTCTCTTTAAGATCGTGCTCTTCTTTAACTTCGGCCTTGACTGTCTCTTCTTTTTGTAAAACTTTAACGATTGCGGGTAGAAGGGGCGAAATGATCGTATGCATTTCTCCTTCTCGGTCATAGACAGTAAATGAAGTTGTTCCAACCGTGATAACAGTGTTAGGAGAAAGTTTTCTTTTTGCCTTAACCGTTTCTCCGTCAATTAGAGTTTGGTTTCGACTTTTTAAATCTTCGATGGTCATGCCATCTTCTGCTCCCAAGGTTATGCGGGCGTGTTGCCTGGAAACGCTATTATCGTGGAAAACGATATCACAAGAACTTGGATCTGTTCCAATGACGTAGGTACTTGCAGAATGCATGGAAAATTCAGCGCCAGAATTAGGTCCGGCTATAACTTTTAAAAGCCAGCGACCAGCATCAATCAAATCAAAATTAATTTCTGCTAAAGCAGCTTTATCCTTGTCTTCTTCCCCAAAGATAGTATCGCGATGCTCGGAATTCATTGTAGTTTCAAGGTTATTATCATCCATGGGGGTCCTCCTTGCGATAAAGGATTCGCTACATCTTTTATAGCTTTCTATCTATCTCTTTAAGCTTAATTGTAGCAAATACTCTTGTAGAAATGCAAGTTAAATGCCAAGGTGTCGATAATTGTGCAATTCAACTTTTTTTATATAGATTTATTTTCTTTTAGCTGTTAAAATTGTCACATTTCAACCAAACTTGCATCACATATTGTGGTTAATCTTCGCTTCCGAGAAGGATGTTACATATTAGGCCTTGAATGGTTACTAAAATGTAGTCTGCTGCGTCTCCCAGAGGCTGTGAAAAAATTCGAAATAATGCAGCAGTAAGGCGAAAGTTGCAGCTGATGTAATTCTTGACGACGTCGTAGCTATAGCTACGACCGAGAAGAGAAGTGCGTCAGATGCAACTTTTCAGCCAACTGAAGCATCTTTCCAATTTTTTCACAGCCTCGCA
>JACCRY010000235.1 GCA_013813265.1 Parachlamydiaceae bacterium | reverse complement strand
GATGAAGTTCAACCTCATTAGGCGACCGCCCGATTAAGGAAGGAAGGTTTTTAGCAATCACGTCTATCATGTTGGTATAGGGTAATAACTGGAAAAGATAAATAAAACAAGAGACTGCGTCTGCATTGGAACAGAAACGAAAACTAAGGGAATGCATGGCTTCGTCGTATTTTTTTTTATCGATAAGTGTCTCTATTTTTTCAAAGGGGTTCTCCCCCATATCAACTAATTGTTTAGATGTGCAAGGCTTAAAGAGTTCATCAATAGAAATTGCAGCACGATGAAGGGGATCTGGCCGCCAAACCTCTTCAAACACTCTGTTTGTTTTTAAGTATTGGATGCTTTCTTGTTTAACAGCTTGATTATTGATTTTCTGGAGGCACCAAAGGTGTCCTAGTACGACTAGATCTTCGCTTGTCGGTGCTGCTTGAAAAGCTTTGTGGCTTAAGATTTCGATTAATTTCGGCAGATCGCTTACTTGGCGCACTGCTTCTTGAAAATCATGAAGCGTATAGTTGCGGAGTGGCTTATATATCTTATTTGACGCTAATGTGACAAGATAACGTGGCAAAACTTGGCTAGGATTAAAAGTAACCAGTTCGTCATAGTGGTGTTCCCTTCCGAAAATAAATGGATAAAAATCTTCTATGTTTTCGTGCATTGTGCGGCTGACAAGCGCATAGTGAGCATTATAGTTTGGAGCAATAACTCCTGGCTTGCCTGTCAGATACATCCAATGCTTTTTTTTCTGCATATCAGTAAGTTTAAGCCAGCGTGGATCCTTTTGATCTCTTACATCATCTTCTACTTTAGGATGATGAACCACTGGATAAACGGAAGAAAAGCAGACCCAATTCATCAAGAGAGCTTCCTCCCCTGTCTTTTGAGCATAAATCTGCGCATATTGGGCAGAACTTGTATGATACACTCCTCTGCCGAATAAACCCCCGTTTATTGGAACTACATTTGCTAAATTAACGCTAAAGATATCATCCAGCACACTTTTTCTAGTTCCATGGAACATGGGGACGACTTTGGTATGCTTGAACTCTTTATTACTCTTAATGTCGAAAGCTTTTTTTGCTTTTGCTTGCAATTCCCCATTCACCTTTCGGCGCATTTGTGTTTCACACTCGGCATTGTCTCCAAGATTTTGTGGTTCACTCTCCCAGCAAGCTTGAAAAAGAGGCTTTTTTCCTCTTTCTTCGAGCAGTTCAAGGGTTGAGTAGAATGCATTTGAAAAGATCGGATTGACAATTACCTCTACATTGGCAACTACCTTTCCCTTTACCGGAGAATTTTCATAAAGCTGGCAAACCGTTTCCCAATCTTTTTGCCCTCCCTGAATGCGATGATAGGGAGGATTTTCGCCCTTTTCTTTAGCTAACTGTTGCTGCAAAATTAGCTCAGGCAAAATTTGGGGGTCAAAATTGCATGGTGCAGGGTCAAAATTGGGGCCGGGCTTGTGGGCTTCAATATGCATCTATGCCTAAAATTTATTTGTTAATGCTTTTTTAAACTAATTCTTTAAAACAGAGGGTATTAAATCAAGCTTTTAAAATTTTCATAATATAAGTTATTGAAAATACCAGAAGACATCTATGATAGGCTTTCTGAGAGACTTATTTCTCTAATATATAGTCCAGAATCAATTGGAGTAGTCTTTACTGAAAAAGTGACAACGCAAACGATGGTTCACTCTTAAGCAGTGTCTCGACAAAAAAATGGCTACTTTTTTTGCAAAAAAAAGTAAGAACTAGGAGTATCGGGGCTAAGGTTGATCTTTAAAGATGGGCGTTTCATCTACAAAAAAAGCAACTTCTCTACACTTTATGAGAAGTTGCCAAACAGTTTGATCAATCCACTCTCTATACAACAAAAAATGATTTTCTTATAGAGGTTTTCTTAGTAACGAAACCCAAATAAGGAAAAACAGGAAACTTCTCTATGAGAGCTTGGTCTTCTCTGAATAGAACAAAGATTCTCGGTTAATACTTGATAAATTTACCGTATTAAGGAATGCTAAAGTTTGCAACCCACTTTTTGGGTCAATAAACCCATAGGCCTTTATGTCCTTCCACATGACAAATGTTACTGGACTCAACTCCAGTCCATCTTACCACATTGCTCCCGGCAATGTAGCCGCGCAGAGATTTAGCATAAGCACCGACACTGCAAATAATTTGGGTTATGGGGTTGGGAAGATCGTTATAGGCGTTTGCGATAGTTTCTGGAATACATGGCAGAAAATGTGGACCCCAAAGCTCTCCACTATAGAGATTGCAGAGCAAAGGAACTACGTGATCTATGAAGGCGGTCTGAAAGAATGTGTCAAACTACTAGGACCAGCTCTTGCCAAATTGCAAATGAATACAAGAGATCACGGTACATTAAAAAAAGTGGAGCAATTGGCCGCGCATTTCGCCCGTTATTTAATACCAAGCGATGAAGGAAATTTGCAGGAGTTGCAAAGCAAAATTCTCAAGCCGCTGGAAGAGAGAGTATCCATCCTAGCTCGTCTGCACATAAAAAATGTTCTCAGCAAGTTAATGCCCGTTTTCTTCCAGGGAAACAATTCGATGAGTGAAAAAACGCATTCAGAGCTGCAGCGGGCTCACACGCGCGGATCACAAGTCATGGAAGAACTTCCACGAGCAAAGGCCAAACGTTCTCCACAAGCGCCGGCCCCCTCTAATTCACCCACTATAAATAGAGCAAATGGTTTTGAGATGACTGACTCTGCAGGTTTTCTTAGTCACGAGACCCAAATAAGGAAAAGCAGTAAACTTCTCTATGGGAGCTTGGTCTTCTCTGGATAGAACAAGGCGGATTTGGTTGTAAAATCCCAAAAGATGCCTTCAAAGTTTAAAAAAGATGGATAAGATTGACGGTTACCAATGTGGAGATGATTTTTCCCATAAACTTGGGGCAGAATTTTTAGAAGATTGTGGAGAAACGAGACTCGAGCGTTTTGTCAAATTCCCGAGCGTACCATAGACACTAAATATCGCCGTCGTTTGCGATTACATCAGGATGGTTTTCACCAAGAACATATAGATTAATCTTCGAAGACTTGTGATGGAATTCGAGCGCTTTGTCCACTTTCCCTAAGTTTAAATAGACTTTGCCAAGAAGGTTATAGCATTGAACTACCAGTCTTTTTGCCCTCCCTGAATGCGATGATAGGAAGGATTTTCGTCCTTTTCTTTAGCTAACTGTTGCTGCAAAATTAGCTCAGGCAAAATTTGGGGGTCAAAATTGCACGGCACAGGGTCCAAATTGGGGATAGGCTTGTGAGATTCGATATGCATCTATTGCCTAAAATTTATTTATTAATGCTTTTTAAAACTAATTCTTTAAAATAGAAGGTATTAAAGCAAGCTTTTAAAATTTTCATAATAGGGCGATAATTGTGGAAATCCACGCCTTTAGTGGATTTTTTCGTTTAAGGACAAGCCCATATTCTTAGGATACTACTTAAAGATTGGTTTTAAGAGCTTTGAGAGCCGAAGCTCTTTCTTTCTAAGAGCCTGTTCAAATTCGGTTGAAGAATGGGACATAAGAATGTTTGATGGGGTATTTTACTTTTTATAAGGCTCTCAATATATCACTGGCGGATCTTTATCCGCTTCAAAGCCAAAAAAATTTAAAATCAATTGAATTTTCTTATTATATTCTATAATGTAAATGAAAAAGCTTTATTTAGGATTATTTTAATGGAACCTACAAGGGGTAATAGCCCTATCAGAGACATTGGGGCAGTTGAATACTCAGAAAAAAAGATGAAAGGTTCTCGCATTACTCTACATGCGTTTAATAGAGTCGACAGTCAAGCAGTGCATAATGCTAATGAAACTGAAATAAAAAAAGAATTTTTCCCAGTCTCTATTTTAAAGCCATCTCAAAACGACTTTGTCTTCAATCTACGAAACATTTACCAGCGATATTCAATTAGCCGTGAGCTTGGTATTGATCCACTCGAAATTGATGAAGTAGATCTTTCATTTACCCAATCTATTCCCAAAACTGTTTCGGCAGAAAAAGAATACTTACAACTTGAAGATTTTTTTGAAGAAAATAAAAACCAGATAATGATTTCTGGTGCATCAGACAATGAGAATGGTGCATTTTGTCATTACATCCTCCAACAGTGGGCTAAAGGAAAGCTTTGGGATGACCGATTCGATGTCGTTTTCTTTATTTCTCTCACTCACTTAAAGGATATTCCGGAAAAGCAAAATCTTATAGCCTCGCTTGTACAATTTTCTTTGGCGGAGAAGCAAAAACAATTGGAGTTAATGACTTTTGAGAGATACCTCAATGACAATAGAAAAGGTAGGCTTCTTTTAGTTATAGAGGGGGGCCAGGAAGATTTTACCCAGGGGAGGGCTCTCGAATTTCTAGAACTACTTGTGAAT
>JACCRY010000234.1 GCA_013813265.1 Parachlamydiaceae bacterium | reverse complement strand
TGTTTAAACAAGCCGCTTAAATAATCTCTTAAATCCAGAAAATCATTTTTTAAAAAACCGGCCTAAAAGTGGGCAGGCTCGTGATCGCCTTATGTTACCTAATTTTGGTCATTTCTGAACCATGCCGTCTTTCATTAAACTACTTGTTTTTTCTAAATGCTTCAGCTACCAAACAGTCTCATTGAGAAATGACTATATTTGCGAAATCTATGCACCTGAGGACAAAATCCCACCAAAGGCACTCGTAGAAGCTAGGTAGATGTATTTCGAAGCATATTTGTCCCCTCCTCTACATGCAAACATTCCACTTAAAGAACTGAATATTGATCGAAACGTCTTCAGTTCTTACGAAGAATATATCGGGGACATGTTCAAGAAAGATTTTGCTAGTTACGGAAAGCTTGGTAAACCCAAACTACACTATTTGCAGCTCAGGCAAAAAGATAAAGGACACATTGTGGGTGTTTGTGTTGTACTCCATCAAGAAAAGCATGGATACTACTATCTCGATCACATTGGGATTGATAGTCATTTTAGAAAAAAAGGACTCGCTACTCAGCTTCTAGAAATCACCGCAAGCCAATTAAGTGGTTTCATCGAAATTTCTCTCGACACCAGGGTTTTAATTTCCCTGCACAAGCACTTTACGAAAAGTTTGGTTTCAGGAAATGTTTATTTCATCCTTGTTCTGAAAGCAATTTTCTTATTTCCACTATGTACTCCGCTATCATCACGAATAAAAAGCTGCAATACGGCAATAACCTCATGCTTTTAACTCGACTTTGTGCAATGGCAATTCTTCTACAAGCTATGCAACTTTTGAATGAGGGTGAACATCTTGTATGATTTTTTGACCATGCATTTGCATTGTAATTTTAAGATCATAGGACACTTGCAGATTCAACCACAATTCTGGAGATGTACCAAAGTATCGTGCAAGGCGAAGAGCTGTATCAGGACTTATTGATCGCGTCCCCTTTAAGATTGAAGTCACTCTGTTTGCAGGAACAGATAGCACCTTAGCAAAAGCACTAGCTGAAAGCTCAAGCTGAACTAGTTCATCTTTTAATATTTCACCCGGATGTATGGGACGCATTTTATTTGTCATTTCAATCTCCTTTTAAGTTAATGATAATCGACAATTTCCACATCGTGGGGTTCGCCATTTACCCACAAAAAACAAATCCTCAATTGTAAGTTAATACGAATACTATACTGACCACTCCTGTCCCCTTTTAAAGCCTCAAACTGGTTACTAGGTAAATTCCGTAAATCATTTAAGCTGGTGGCCATGTCTAAAATCTGAAGTCTTCTTTCAATTTGGCTATGTATGGAAAGCCACTTTTTTACAGTTTTTCCCTCATAAAGTGTTTGAGTATCTTTAGTTTTACAGGATTTGATCATATTTTTATAATAGCAATTTGTTATGCGGTACGTCAAGCGTAAACCAACCTATAATTGTTCATTTTTTTGTCATCATGCCATTAACTTCTTTTTTGACTTTCTATGCATAATTCCTTTATTGAGACGCTGGGAATGTGGTTAAATATTGCTATTGATTAAAATATGTAAAATGTATTTATATACATATTCATTTCTAATAATTTACGGAGTAATTAATGAGCCACGTTGATCTTTTTTTTTAGGGAAAATTGCGATCTACCAGTTTATAGTTGAGCAAGAGATTGGTATCGTACGCTTTGATACTCTATGAATAGATAGAATACAATTTTTCTGCAGTATCGTATAACTCTGATGATTAAATGAACTAGAGTAGCAGTTGACTCTTGCTGCGTCTCGCAGCAGGAGTCAACTAGCTCTTTTACGTTACCTGCTGCGAGACTCAGCAGGTTACCTTTTCCTTTTCGACTAAATTAGCGAGTAAGCAATACCAAAAATCAAGTAGCTGATTTTAGTTTCTCCTGAATTTCTATTAGATCTCTGAAAGTGCTTGTAAAACTTTCTACTCCATTGGGTGCACACATGGCTAAAAAGATCCTATCAAAACCATGACCTTTTTGATTATCTTCATATAATGGTTCTTTGTATTTATCATTCATTTTTTGAGCTTCAGCTCTCCATTCATTTTTAATTTCCGTCGAAATATCCGCCAAGCTACCGTTAGGTTTCCCCGAAATGTCAGCGATTTTTTTACGTGCAGCACCAGCAAAACTCAGAAATTCTTTAACAACATTAGAATTCATTTCTGAAAAAGCTGCTTTTCGAGCTTCAGGGGTTTCTGCATTCCTAACTTTGCTTTCACCTTCCTGAATAAAAGCTTCCATCTTGGATTCCATTTTGAGATCAAATATTTTATTCAAAGCGTCTGGCACTTTTATCAATTGCTCACTGAATTGTGAGTAACTTTTATCTGTTTCAACAGATTTCTCAGAAAGACCCCTGAACGATGATTGATAAGATTTATTTAAATTTGTATTAAAATCTGTTCCAAGCGCTGTAAACTCCAAAAATTTAGCAGTTTTCAAGGGATGTTCACCCGTTACAACACCATTTACTTCTATACCGCTCTTAAGATTACTTTTTATCATATTAGCCATAGCCAGGGTCTCATTTTTGTAATCTTTTGATGCAAGGTCCTCCACCGTAAAGTGGTCTAAAATTTGAACGAGTTCTTCTTTGGTCATTTTGTTAACTAATTTACCTAACATTGCCTGTTCTTTTTCAACATCTTCTTTTGTTTCTGTAGTGTTAACACTTGTCTTTCCCATTGCTGTATTTCTTCTATCAACTTCCCTCTTAGCTAGATCTATTACCTTCAATTGGGCTCTTTCTAAATTTACCTCTTTTAAGCTTCTAGTTGGTTGGTTTTGATTAGCTAGTAAAGAAACATTTTCTCCACCCATTTTTCTTAAGGCCGTTGCCATAACATTTAACTTGCGTTCAGTAGGCGTTCGATGTGTAGATTCGGTATCTTTTTCTATGGGAACTTTTAGGATTTTTAACTCTTTTATTGTATCTTCCACCTTCTGTAAGCATTCTTTAATCGCTTCATTAGAATGAGGTTTATTTTTATGTGCCACAGCAAATTTAATTAAATCCGTCTCCAAATTGTTTGTTTTTTCCGCAATTGCAATATGATCATTTATATTAGTAAGATGTGCATCAACAAGTTTATCAATGGGTTTTGATCTAGACGCATATAATTCATCAAATTTATCTGAAGTTTCTTTAGTTTCGTGCATAAACTGTGCTTTAGCTCCCGCAATTGCCTTTTCTTTAATTGAAGTTTCACTTGTAGCAAGGCTTGAAGGTTCTTTTGTTGAAGGACCTTTAGATTCGCTAGTGGATCCAGAATGACTTGCGTCCTTTGGAGGAGCTAAGGAAACAGGGGCATGGTTTGACTGTTGCTCAACAACTTTTTCCTTAGAATGGGATCTTAATCCTGACGATATTATAGAATTCAGTACATTTGCAGGATTGCGAACTGGGCTACCGATCATATTACAGGCTTGATTACGTATGGATCTTATCTTGTCCATGGCACTACTGTTTTTTACCTTTCCACCTTCAAATGAGCTCTTATCAATAGAGGCTTTGACTCCAGTATCCATATTAGCATCATGAGCTTTTTTCACATTCGGCGGCATGACCGCAGCCCCCTGCTGGGGAACATCTACAGAAGTTACAAAGGACATTCCATTGGTACTCTTAATTTGACTTGATGCTGCATCCATAATCCCTCCTAAGCTGTGAAAACAGCTTGGTAATGCATAAGGATCAACTTCCAAGAATCGTCCAAAGATAATAACCCATTCATATTTATGGCTTCTTCATAAGCTGCTTGAGCTTCTAACTTCCTTCCACGACGTAAGTGGCAATCAATAGAGAAAATCCAAGGTTCGAATAAAGTAGGATCAAGTGCACTTGCTGCACTATAGCATCTTATAGCCTGATCATAATTTTCACATTTGTGAGCACAAATACCTGCACGAAACCAATATTGCGCATTTTCTGGAATGAAAATTGAAAGTAGAAGAAAAAGTACATAACTCTGTAAGTTATTTGATTCGTTAAATTTATCAACTGCTATTTTAAAAATGGAGTTAATGGTCACCTCACTTAGATTCAATATCTCTTTATAATTAATCTCTGTTTGATCAAGGTCCATGTTCTCAAAAAATTGTATCGCCTCAAAAATTTCCTTACTTAATACCTCGTTTTCCTCATTCGAAAGGTAATTACCCCCTTCTGAAATGAGTATTTTTATACCTAAATCAATTTGTTGGAAAAGTTCTGGTTGTTTGATTTCCTCTAAAAGTTGAGCGCGCTTTTTTACGCGTTTAATTTCTGGTGTTATAAATTTATTATTGGGATCTTCAAATTCAAAAGAAAGGGTACTTAAGTAACTATCGACATCTTTTTCAATTTGTGCATCAAATCTGTTTTTTGGCTGAATCATACTGATTTTTTGGTGCCTTCCAATCTCCCCCTTCATTAAGGCTTCTAAATATAAATCAACCATATAGTTTCCTTGTAAAGAAACAACACGCTTTAATTAAATTAAACAACACATATTAATACTAGTCAATCTTACACAGAAACAAAACTAAACATTAATATTTAAAAATAGACATAAATCATTCAACTAAAATTGAACTTTCAGCAAAGTCTTATGCTTCTATAATAGATAAAGTCTGGTTGGCATTGCTGAAGATTTGGGATTGAATAATCTAGGTAAAGCAATTGTTAGCTGCTGCGTCTCGAAGCAGGAGTCAAATTTTGTTATGCATAGGGAGTTTGTAAAAATACCTATAGAGGCTGAACCAGCTTTCCAAAAGCTTTAAAGGGATAGGGGCTAAGAGATATTCGCCTTCTACGCCCTTAATGACCCTTCGCTCCCTAATGTCTCTTAGGTCTCTCTATATTCTATCTAAATTCAATAAATATCTGAATGTGGTGGCAGTTTCCCATTATAACCCATGCCGCTAAAAATGTAGGCATTTTTTAAAACTTTCCCTCGAAAACTAACTAGCGGATAAATCCCAAAAAAATGCACCTCTTTAAAATAAGGAGCAAGTTGTTCCCTATATTGCACTTCGATCTTTTCGGCTTCTTCTATCGATTGAGCTTTCTCTGCGACCACAAAAAAACCATCTTTTCCCAGCTGTTCCACTTCCATACCTGGCCAATAGGAAAACTGATTTTTGCGAATTTTTTGCAAATTCAAAAAATAGGCCCTCTTTTGCCCTGGTCCATAAAAACTTAAAAGACTGCTCATCTGATATTTATCACCGAAAAGAAAGTGCTTTTCAGAATCATACCCAACCCCTGAAAGAGTTTTACCTAAAACTCCCCATCCTAAATTGTGCTTAAATGGCTGTGGAAATGCAAATAGGACAGCAACAAGAATAACCGACGAGACAACTCCTGCCACCATCCAATAATAGGCTCTTCGTGACATTTCATAAGCAAACCAAGCAATTAATACACACGCAGATGGATAGATAAAATCACACCAATTCCCCTGCATTTTTTTAAAGAAAGCAAAAAAAATATGCGCAAGAAGCAACGAAAATGTGGAGGCGCCGCAAAATTGTAAAGACGGGTTCAAAGACTTCCAATTTTTGATCATTGCGATAAAGGCCGCAAGCAAGCAAAAAAATAAAATGGGCGAAAGTAACAGACTTTGTGCTCCGAGAAATTCTAAAAAATTTCCTTTTACAAGCATTGTTGTCCCAACATCAACAGTCTCTTTCCCATAAAGAGTTGCAAACACATGACGAAATGTAGGATACCCCTCCTGCATATTCCAATACAAACTAGGCAGCAGTCCGAGCAGGGAAATACCAATTCCTCCAAAGAAACGATGAGAATACAGATGAGGTTTCCATACGATTAAAACTAGGATTAAAAGCCAAAATAAATATATAGGCCATTTGAAAAGAGCCCCCAAAAGGAGAATTGACCCTATGGCGTAATAAGAGAGAGGCTCTTTGTCATTTCCAAGAGAACGGCAGACGAGCAACATTGCTAAAGCCCAAAATAATACAAGCCCTCCATCGGTAATGGCAAAAAAGGAGGCAAGAATACCGAGCGGAGAAAACGCAAACACGCAGGCTGCCCAAAAAGCCGTCCAAGGGAGAAGTCGACAACTGAGCGCGATTCCATATGTGACAATTGGCAAAAGGAATCCGATGAGAAGAGAAGAAAATCGCACCCCAAATTCAGTATTACCAAAGAGTCCTGTGCCAAGTGCAATCTGCCAAGCAATTCCGGGAGGTTTACTATAGTAACCGAAGGAAAGCTGTTGGCTCCATGTCCAATATTGCGCTTCGTCAGGTCCTAACCCGACAACTTCAGAGTATATCAAACCCGCAATGATCAGGGTCTTAAAAAGTAACAACCATAAAAGAAGTGAAAATGGACGAATTGGCACAGTAGATCCTCGTGAGAATGTATTGCTTGAAATTGTGCTTGCTTGGACGATAAAAAACAACTTTCTTAGCAGCTTGTAGCTTGCTGCGTCTCGCAACAAGAGTCAACAAGCTTCTATTCTGCTACCTGCTGCGAGACACAGCAGGCTACAAGCTGCTGACACTTTTGTTCAAATATTAATCAAAGCCTTGACTTTTTTAAGGTATTATGATATACAAATAGGTATGTGGACACACAAACTAAGGATAAAAATGGACACTTTACATATCAAAGTTAATCATAACATTCATGAAGAATTAAAACGACTGGGTAAAGCACGTAGGATGACAGTCTCTGAGCTTATTAGACAGGCTCTATATATCAGTTATCAGCTTGACTTTTTAGGATTGCCAGATCGTCAAAAACAAGCCCTCGAAGCTTATAGGGGCGGTTTCATCAGTTTAGGGAAATTAAGCGAACTGATGGGCTGTTCACCATTAGAAATGAGACAATGGCTGACCGAGCATCATATTGCACAAAACAATACATTTTCGGACGATGATACTCAAAATGTCAGATAAAAAACTTCCTTTTCTTTTTTTTGACACCGTAGTTTTATCGAACTTTTCCTTTGCAAAAGGGGGTATAGATTTTTTAAAAATAAGGTATCACAAGAGAGGGATCATTACACTTCAAGTTTTGCAGGAAATTGTGAAAGCAACATATGCGGATTGGAAACATCTAGAGCAGATAAAATTAAACCTTTTAGCTTCAGGAGGATTTCAAAAGAGCTCACTTACAGAAAAGGAACAGTGTCACTTTATTCCTCTGATTAGAAACCTTGGAGAAGGAGAAGCTTCATGTATAGCAGCATCCCTTGAACAACAAGGAGTTGTGGTTACAGATGATCGCTTCGCACGAAACATCTGCAAAGAAAAGGCAATCCCTATTTCAGGAACAATCGGTATTCTTAAAGCTGCATGCTTAGATGGTATTTTAGAAGCAGACCAAGCAAACCTTATGCTAAGTCAGATGATTTCTTTCGGCTTTTACTCTCCTATCCACAAAATTACAGACATATTGTGATCTAGTCTCAGAGATGCGAAGTTTTTGCTTTAGTTTGAACCTTTCTTGTATTAATAATAGTTGACTTAATAATTTGATTATGGTAAAATAAATTCCTTTCATATAAGTGATTTAAAATTTTGGAATAACAAATGAATAAAGCAGAACTTTTTTTAGAGAATGTGACCTTACAGCGTATAGCTTAGCAGAAGGTAAATCAGAAATTGTCGGGATCCCCGCTTTAATGTTTTATGAATTTTTAAAACCTATTTTTGAATCTATTGCCAAATTTACAGAGAATTTATCGCATATTAGTGAAAACCCACAATATCATAGCTGGGAGGCAGTAAAGCAATTTGTTTGCTTTTTAGTTTCTCCACTTATAGGTTTATATGAAGTCGTGGCATTGATAGGGAATAGACTGTTAGCACCTCAAACACCCTATGGAGCAACTTATTTTTACCAAAGCATTAAAGAAAAAAATCTAAAAAAAATTGTTAGTCTTTATATCGAACATTGGAAGTTTGAAAACTCACAGCTGTATAATAAAGAACAAGAACGAATTGATTCTTTTTTTGCATTCTGCAATAACTCTGCCGACACCTTTTATTCCCGTAGGTTTTCAAATGGGTGGGAATCATCCCATTTAGACTTCACGACTTTCGTTAAAGCTTCTCTCACTACATTTCTAGATATAGAAAATGAATCAGTAAAAATAAAATTTGCTGCAGAAGAACTTGGGATTTCCAAAGATGTTTTACGGACCTTTGATGATTTGTGTAATCATTACACCTCTAAAATATCTCAATGTACAACCCTGGAAAGTCAAAAGAAAATTCAAGAGCATTTACAAGAGGGCAAATTAAACGCCAAGTTAAAACATGCCCTTGCAATTGCTCTTGGAGATCAGATTTTAAAAAATAAGTTGACTCTTGTAGAACCAGCCTCAAACTCTTGCCTACAAGCAACTAGGAGAATTCAAGAGCAGCTCCATTCAAATCTAAAAAAATCGGATTTCGCCCACTTCCCATTGGGAGAAATTCATGAAAATTCCGAAATATTTGATAAATTTTCAGAAGAAATAGAACTTGTTTTAGAAATTGAACTCGAAAATCGAAAAGAGTGGGAAAAATTTGTAACCAACAATAAAGAAGATCTAGCCAATCACTCCTGCCTAGAAGCGACTAAAAACATATATGAAGGGTATTTGCTAAGACGGATGGACTGCAACGAGGCTATTGAAATTGAAACCTTAAATTTGGAAGAGAAACTATTAGATCAATTGGAGAATGCCCTAATTCTTCAGAAAAAGGCTCTCCCTTTTATGTCACAAGTCATGCAAATAGACGATTGCTGCCACGACATCTTTATAGGCTTTGTCTCCCCCCCCTTTAATTTCTCTAATTTAAACGAAGAGCTGGAACAACTGTTTACCTTAAGGTTAGTCAATAAAGCATGGTCAAAGATTTTACCTAAACATCACTTTTTCTCTAGAATTCAATCAAATGTACCTAAACTTGCTCAACACCTTTTGGAGCTCAATAACCACTGTAAAGATGGACTCTTGTCTTTTATCGATGATCACAGTTACTCAAAAAAGAAAGTTGAGCTGACAGATCAAATATTAATTGTCGAAGGAAGAGGAAATTTTTGGATTACACCTTTTGATAAGAACACTTCCCACCAATGTAAAAATCCATTAGATTTTGACTCTTTATCAGAACTGCATTTGTCAACGAGTTCAAAAGGCACAGCTATAAAGAAAGACGAAGCTGAAATTTTATTAAAGAACAGATTTTTAGAGCAAGAGACTTATGCAACAAATTTGAAAGAATACAACTTTCTCTTACCGGTGAAACTTTTGATGCAAATGGGTGAATCAGCTGAAAGGACTTGATGTTTCGTAGTAAGAAGGGAAAGGCCATTTCACTTATACTTTCTTTGCTTTCATGCTTCTTTACAACATGAAGTATAATAGAGCAGCAAAAAAGCTATCAGGTTCGGTCCTTCGAAAAATGTCCAATTACGTTTTTTATTCAATCTCTCTCACTCTCCTATTGCTATTTTATTACACCCTCGATAAACTACACTTAGAATGAAAAAGGAGAACCCCTTAGATGCCTAAAAACCCTCAACATAGTTGGACTGAAAACAACATCATTGATGATGTTTCCTTCCAAGAACAAGATGCTCAAGACTTTAAAACACTTCTTGGCCTCAAAGAAGCCATTGCGGCTCCAGAAACCCCTCAGCACACACCGGGTACAGTATTAGTTGGACGAATCGTCGAAATTACTAAAGATCACGTCGTCGTCGATGTTGGCCTTAAGTCAGAAGGGCTTGTGCCAATTGAAGAGTTCTCCGATCCTTCACAAGTGCGTTTGGACAATGAAGTTGAAGTTTTGCTCGATCAAGCGGAAGATGACAATGGACAAATTGTTCTTTCACGTGAGAAAGCTGAGCGCCTACGCCAGTGGGAACATATTTTAGAACATTGCGAAGAAGGCTCCATTGTTAAAGGACGTGTTTTACGCAAAGTAAAAGGCGGCCTCATGGTCGATATCGGAATGGAAGCGTTCCTACCAGGCTCTCAAATTGATAACAAGCGCATTAAGAACCTTGACGATTACATTGGCAAGACCTACGAATTCAAAATTCTCAAAATTAATATCGATCGTAAAAATGTTGTTGTATCACGTCGCGAACTTTTGGAAGCAGAGCGCGTTTCTAAGAAATCGGAACTTCTTGAAAACATTAAAGTTGGCATGATCCGTGAAGGTGTTGTCAAAAATATCACAGATTTCGGAGTATTCCTTGATCTAGATGGTATTGACGGCCTACTCCACATTACAGACATGACATGGAAGCGTATTAAACACCCTTCTGAGATGGTTCAACTTGGCCAAAAGCTAGAAGTCATCATTCTCAGCGTTGACAAAGACAAAGGTCGTGTCGCTTTAGGCTTCAAGCAAAAAGATAAAAATCCTTGGGATCAGATTGAACAAAAATATCCTATTGGTATGCGTATCAAAGGGAAAATCGTTAACCTGCTTCCTTATGGCGCATTTATCGAAATTGAACCTGGCATTGAAGGTCTTATTCACGTCTCTGAAATGTCATGGGCGAAAAATATTACAGATCCAAGCGAAGTGGTTAAAAAGGGCGATGAAGTTGAAGCGATTGTCCTCTCTATTCAAAAAGAAGAAGGTAAAATCTCTCTCGGAATCAAGCAAGCTGAACACAATCCTTGGGATGAAGTTGAAAAGAAATATCCAGTGGATTCATCTGTTAAAGCTGAAATTCGCAGTTTGACAAACTACGGTGCATTCGTTGAATTAGAGCCGGGTATTGAAGGCCTTATTCGTATTTCTGACTTAAGCTGGATCAAAAAAGTTTCTCATCCTTCAGAAGTTCTACGTAAAGGCGACATCATTGATGTTGTGATTCTTTCTGTGGATCATGAAAATAAGAGACTGACACTCGGTGTTAAACAATTAAGCAACAATCCTTGGGAAGGCATCGAAAAGACTCTTCCTATTGGATCCCTTGTAAAAGGTGTCATTACAAAAATTGCCGCATTTGGCGCTTTTGTAGAGCTTGATAACGGCATTGAAGGTCTTATCCATGTTACAGAACTATCAGACCAAGCGTTTGGTAAAGTTGAAGATATTGTTGCAAAAGGCGATGAGATTACTGCTAAAGTTATCAAAATCGACCCTGAGCACAAGAAAATTGCATTGTCCATTAAAGAATACTTGATTGAACAAAATCAAGTAAATCGCGATGACATTGTGGTAACGGCAAAGCGCAAGAAAAAAAGCGCACCTGCGGAATAATACCGCTGCCGATTCAGAGGGAGTATTTCCTCTGAAATTACTGGGGAGGTCAGGAGTCTTTCAGCTCTTGACCTCTTGTTATTTATACTCCCTACAGAGGCAGATACAATGAACAAAGAACTCATTGCAATATTCGAATACTTAGAAAGAGAAAAAGGTATCAAACGGGAATTTGTCATTGCCGCGATCGAAGAATCTCTTAAGGCTGCAGCGCGCAAAAATATCAGTGGTGCTTCTAATATCACAGTGAGTATCCACCCTAAGACTGGAAAAATTCAGGTCTACTGTGAAAAAGAAATTGTCGACGTTGTTGAATTCCCCATGCAGGAAATTTCGCTGGAACAAGCACATCTGATCGATCCTGAATGCGAAATTGGCCAATTTATTGACATTGAAACAACACCCAAAGATTTTGGAAGAATCGCAGCACAAAAAGCTCGGCAAATCATCACTCAAAAACTTCGAAGTGCTGAACGTGATGTCATCTACGAAGAATACCGTCATAGAACCGGTGAGCTAATTTCAGGCACTGTTCGACGCTTCTTTAAAGGAAATAATCTTGTCATCGATCTCGGTAAGGTCGAGGCAATCATGCCTATGAAATCGTATCCGAAAACTGAAAAGTACAATATTGGTGATAAGGTTCTGGCTTTGCTTTTAGAGGTTGCTGAAACTGAGAATGGTGGCGCTGAGGTCATTCTTTCCCGCAGTCATCCAAACTTTGTTCGCGAACTTCTTTCACAAGAAGTTCCTGAAGTGAATGATGGAACTGTCGTTATTGACACTATCGTACGTGAAGCCGGATACCGCACCAAGTTGACAGTGCACTCGAATGACCCTAAAGTGGATCCTGTTGGCGCTTGCGTCGGTGTTCGCGGTAATCGTATCAAAAATATTGTGCGCGAACTTAACAATGAAAAAGTCGACATCATTCCATTTGCCCAAGACCCTGTTGAGCTTTTACAAAACTCCTTGAGCCCGATCGAAATACGAAAGATCAGTACGAATGAAGATGATAAATCTATCTCTATTGTTGTAGAAGATGAAGATTTTGCTTCTGTAATCGGTAAAAAAGGGATGAATGCTAGGCTGAATAGTAATCTAATCGGTTACGATTTAGATGTTCAGCGCATGAGTGATTACAACCGGACAAAAGCTCTACAAAGAAGAGAACTAGCTGAATCTGAAGACTCAACTCTGGATGAACCTCTTACTTCAATTGATGGGGTCAACAAATTGATCTTTGAACATTTAGTTGCAGAAGAGTATAATACTGCACGAGCTCTTCTTTCCGCTTCGCCGGAACAACTTGCTACGATCCCAGGGATAAGCTTAGAAAAAGCAGATGAGATATTGGAAAAAATTAGAAAACAGAGGACTTAAGCGTTGGCCAAGAACCTAAAACTAAACATCAAAAACACCCAGATTGCGCAAGCGATTGATCTTGGTGGTCTAAAAAGTAAACTGGCAAAGACTAAGGCTGCGGCTAATCCCCTTCCTCAGGAGACTTCCCCCCCTGTGGAGGAAGTTTCATTAGGGACGTCCGCTCCTCCTGCACCTGAAGAAGGAGCGGCTATTGAAGCTCCACGAATCCGTGCAAGGTCAAAGTCGGCTTTCGCTGAACCTCAAGCTACTGAAACCAAGATTAAGAAGACTCATCCACCTGAAGACACCCCTGAAGTTTCCCAGCTTCCTGAAGCCGAAACATCTCCTAAACGGGGAACAAAGGCAAAGGCTCAAAATGAAGAGCCTTTGGAGCCTCGGCAAAAGACAAGTGAAGAACTTCGAAAAGAGATCTTTGCTGAAGAGCTTAAAGAATCTGCGACAGCGCCAGCTCCAGCAAGATTTGAAGCCCCGAAAGCTGAAGCTCCTTCTCCTGCAGCTAAGGAAAGAGTTTTTCAGTCCAAGCCAGAAAAAGAGGTTATAACTCGACACGTAGAACCACTTCCGACTCCGATGCAATCGGTAGAAGCACCTATGCCACCTCTGCCGACGCAATCGCAGGAACCTGCTTCCCGCACGCCGGTCAAAAATGAACCTGCTTCTGAAACGAAACGTACAGAGCATTCTGGACAAAGACCCGTTCTTTGGAATCGGCCCGAGCAAAGAAAAGCTGCAATGGCAGACATGCAGACGCCACCACCTCGTGTGCCTATGGAGAAATTAGGTCCTACAGGACGTCATGTCAGCGACCTTTTACCAAAACGGCCACCACCTCGCCCAGTAGAAGAACCGCGAGCAAGGCAAGGGGAAAGACCAGATGATAGAAGACCTGCTCCACCGCGTGAAGGAGAAAGGGATAGTAGCCGTCCAAAACCAGCGGAAACTTCTGCTAAACCAAAAGAATCGACTGGCGCAGACGCTCTTAGGAAAGATCTTAAACCTGGTGGGAAAACAAAAGAATTCCGGGACGTCAGACCGACTACACGAAAAGTTGAAGTTCAACGTACTTTTGATGCGCGTGACCGTCAAGGCTTGCGCAGTGGAGATGATGACCGTAAAGGCTGGCGCAAAAAACGTCTTAAGCCTCAACATCTTCATCACGAAGAACTCACTGTACGACCGACAACTTTAAGCATACGTCTCCCAATTGCGATTAAAGATCTAGCTTCAGAAATGAAACTTAAAGCTTCACAATTGATCTCTAAGCTCTTTATGCAAGGCGTTGCAGCAACTTTAAATGACTTTTTGGATGATGAAATAACTATTCAACTTTTAGGTCATGAATTTGGTTGTGAAATTACAATTGATACAGCTGAAGAAGAACGTTTGAGAATTACAGCGAAAACCATCAAAGAAGAAATTGGCGAAACTGAACCTTCGCTCCATACTTTGCGCCCCCCTGTTGTAGCCTTTATGGGACACGTTGACCACGGCAAAACGAGTCTCATTGACTTTATTCGTAAAAGCAATCGAGCATCCGGAGAAGCCGGGGCGATTACTCAGCATATTGGAGCATTTAGATGCCATACTGCGGTCGGAGATATCGCAATTTTGGATACTCCTGGTCATGAAGCTTTTTCGTCAATGCGAGCGCGTGGAGCGGATGTCACAGACATTGTCGTTCTAGTGGTTGCTGGAGACGAAGGAATTCAAACGCAGACTATTGAGGCTATTCATCATGCCAAGTCAGCGAAAGTTTCGATCGTTGTCGCTATCAATAAATGTGATAAGCCGAATTTCAATGCAGAGACAATTTATCGTCAACTTGCAGAACAAGATCTTCTTCCTGAATCATGGGGCGGTCAAACGATTACAGTCAACTGCTCTGCAATCTCGGGAGAAGGAATCCCAACGCTCTTAGAAATGTTGGCACTACAAGCTGAGGTACTTGAGCTTAAAGCCAATCCAACAGCGCGTGCACGCGGAAGCGTATTGGAATCTGAGATGCATAAAGGGATGGGTCCAGTCGCTACTGTTCTTGTTCAAAACGGAACACTCCGACTTGGCGACGCCTTGGTCTTTGGTCAAATGTGGGGTCGTGTAAAAACGATGCAAAACGAATTTGGTAAAGATCTAAAAGAAGCAGGACCTTCTACACCTGTAGAAATTACAGGGCTTTCAGGCTTGCCTGATGCTGGAGAAGAGTTCATTTCTGTTAAAAATGAGCGTGAAGCTCGTGAAATTGCCGAAGGTCGACTACAAGGTTTCCGTCAAAATAATTTGCTGCTCAAGAAGAAACTATCTCTAGAAAATATTTTCCAGAATACTTCAGGAGCAATTACTAAAAAAGTTCTGAATATCGTTTTACGAGCGGATGTTCAGGGTTCTTTGGAAGCTTTAAAAGTTGCCCTTCTTAAGATCACCTCCACCAAAGCTGAATTAAATATTATTTTTGCAGGTGTTGGCGAGATTTCAGAATCCGATGTGCAGCTTGCAGCGGCCTCTAAGGCGGTTATTGTAGGCTTCCATACTCAGGTAGAAAGTCATGCCGATAGCATAGTTAAAGAACTTGGAATTCAAGTACGCTTGCACGATATTATTTACCATGCGATCGATGATGTTAAAGTACTACTTGCCGGCTTGCTTGATAAAATTGCGATTGAAACAGAAAAAGGAAAGGCTTTTGTCAAGGCGACCTTTAAATCATCGCAATACGGTATCATCGCAGGTTGCCAAGTTTCAGAGGGCACGATCCACCGTAACCATCAAATACGCTTGTTGCGCGGCAAAGAAGTTATTTGGAAAGGTACCCTTTCCTCTCTTAAACGAGGGAAAGAGGACGTTCGCGAAGTCACCAAAGGACTTGAGTGCGGTATCGTATTGAATGGATTTAGTGCATATCTAGAAGCAGATATTATTGAAAGCTATGAGATCACTTATATCATTCAAGAACTTTGATCTTTTGACCACAACTTTAGTTCATGTCTAAAATTAAATCCCCAGCCTAAAAAGCTGGGGTTTTTTGTTTCTGCGGTATTATTTACCTTTACAATTATGCTTTACGCAGCTTCTGACTGGACTTCCGAAGCATTTCGATCACGAGTGGCCGGGGGTGTTTAGCTCTAAAAGGATGTGGAATGTGCCGCCTGCTTGGTTCAACCAAAGCGCGGTAATTCTCTGACACCCTTATCTAAAATAACATATCATTTTTTAAAACACAGAGGCACGGCGAACACATAGAAAACAAAAGAGAATTCAAATATTTCCACATCTCTGTAAGCGTAAATTATAACCATTACCCATTTGAATTTTAAATGATCTTTGTGCCTTTGCGCCATTTTGTCTTTTTTTTGTTAAAAACTAATGCACTACATAGACAAAATAGAGTACTAATTAACATGAGCTTAACAAGCTTTATTTAAACACATAAAGCGGACAATAATCTATTTTTTTAACTCAAAGCGAGACAGTTCCTACGAACAACCTTATCGGAAATTAACATATCATTTTTTTAAACACAGAGGCACGGAGCACACAGAGAGAACAGAAGAGAATTTAAAAATTTCCTCTACCTCTGTGCCTCTCTGTGTTCTCTGTGCCTCTGTGTTTTAAAAAAAAATTAGTGCAACAAACATGTTATTATGGAAGAGCTAAAGGCGTTAGAGTAGAGGCGGAGATTAATCCGCCTCCCTCGTCGAACCGGTTACACTGATTTCCAGTTGACGGCTCACCGACAATCTTCGTACTTTAAGCATTCACTAGTTGATAAACTTCATC
>JACCRY010000222.1 GCA_013813265.1 Parachlamydiaceae bacterium | reverse complement strand
GGAAAATTTACCGCAGAGGCTGTGAAAAAATTCCAAATAATGCAGCAGTTTTAGGCGAAAGTTGCAGCTGATGCAATTCTTGACGACGTCGTAGCCATAGCTACGACCGAGGAGAGAAGTGCGTCAGATGCAACTTTTCAGCCAACTGAAGCATCTTTCCAAATTTTTCACAGCCTCGCAGAGCCGTAGAGAGCGAAAAGGAAACGCAGAGATTTTATTCAAAAGTAGTCAGGTAGTCAGGAGCTCTTTTATACTAATCTAAGATGCCTCTGACCTAAAAATGGCCTTATTCATGTATCTAACTATTCTTTGTGCTTTTGCGTCTTTTGTGCTTCTTCCATATTTTATTTTGCTCTAATTGATTTTTTTGAAACACGGAGAACACAGAGAGAGCATAGAAGTGGGGAAATATTTAAACCTCTTATATTCTCTCTTTGTCCTCTGTGCTCTGTGTTTCAAAAAATGATACGTTTTTTCCGAAGAGTGTCATGGATACTTGATACTACTTCGATTGTGCTGAAAAAAATCAATCTGTCATTTCTATCTGGTTAAAAGCCTAAATCAAAAAAACTCAAGATTTTCAATTGCATACTATAAACACTTCTGCTATAATGAAGGTGTAATAATAATTAGTTTAAGTAATTGTCAAATCTGGAGTCTTATATGGAACCTTCAAAAAGATTAACATCAAATACTACGATTCAAGATTTCCCTTCAGTTCCCACGAATAGAAAAGCTACGAAAGCTGATGTAAGCCGAGCACAGCTTGCACTAAATAAAATTGCGACTATTTTGGCTAAATGGGAAAATGAAACAATTGATGAAGAACTTTTCATGCAGCTTGCTTGCACATGGTCGCGCCTAGATAGCGAGCTGTGTTCACGTAAACTATTAAATTTAGACAAAGAGAAATCTTTTAATATTCCTAATGCCAACCTTACTTCAGAAAAAATCCAACAAATTGCTACTGAGATTGACATATTTGGTAAGGCAGTTAAAGCCTTAACACTTCCTGAAAATGCTGGTGCTAAAAAAGTTAAAGACATAGAAACGCTTAAACCCAGAATTCCTTACTCAAACGATGCTATCCCCTCTGATAAGCCTGTAATTCATCACGCCAACGACCCTAAGGATGCAGAAAAGCCTAGAATTCCTTTTTCTAACAAAGCTAAAGCCTCAGAAACCCCAAGTAAACCCGTCGCGCGACTCCCTTTAGCCAAAAGGACACCTCCTGCTAGTACGAGCTTTTTAACCAAGCGTTTTGATTCCGTTGAGAATGGCCCTATAGGCTTAACCAATCTAGGAAACAGCTGCTATCTGAATTCCTCACTTCAAATGCTCTTTAGCATTAGTGACGTTCGGGATTTGATTAACAAAGATGGACCCAACGCTAAAAAAGATGAGTTGCTGGCTACTCTTTTTGATTTGCTTAATATAAAAAATGTAAATGAGAGTGCAAATCTGACAAGAAAATTAAGAACTATTCTTTTGAAAAAAGGCTTAGATGGATTAAATGGAAATGGAGTGAGCGGACAAAAAGATGCTCATGAAGTTTTAAATATTATCCTAGACGAATTAAAATTTAGTCCGATGAAGATTGGATTTCGGTTCAAATCAAACAATGACCCTAGCAGAACAAGTCTCACAGATGTACAAGCTACATATGAACTTTCCGTCGAGCTCACAGACAGTAAAGATATAACTCCCTTTCAGGACGTTATTAACCGATACTTTGAGGATGAGATCATGCCATTGGATACGCATGTCACAATGGATGACCAGGAAGTATTCGATTTAAAAAAAGCTCCGGAAATACTTAATTTGCCTTCCCATCTCATCATTTCATTAAATCGATTTAAGGCGATTGGTCTAGGCCCAAAAAGAAATTTACAAAAAATCATGACACCCATTCAATTTCCCGTAGACAAAACTGTCTTACTCCCTTTTGGAAATAAAAAAATTCAGTATGAAATTATCGGCTATGTAAACCATCATGGACAAACCTTGAGAAGCGGACATTACACAGCAAATGTTAAAAACTGTCAGGATCCTGTGGGCGAGCAACGCTGGATACAATGCAATGACTCCAATGTAAAGGTATCAGCTCCAAAAAATGAATCAAGCGATCCGTATATTATTTTGTTGAAACGCAAGTCAATCTAATACAATACAAAAATTAGTTTAATTTTTGATTTTCTGTGTTCCATCCTGTTCCATCCGCCTTATCCTGAAAAAAACTCTATAGGCCTTATGGGGTTATTTCTCACCGTATCTTTGATATAAACAGGATGGGGCAGGATAAAAAAATTTCCACTTGAAGAAATTCTCTTTCACGACTATAATGAACCTCTGGAACCAACTTGTGGAGGAACAAAATGGCTAGTTGTCAATTGGGCGAAATTCGAAACGGGATTAAAGTTAGTAATAGTGAGAAAAATCAACGCTTACTTGCCCAATTTCATGAATTAACATTTTTTTTAAATCAACTTGTCATGGGTCAAGAAGACCTTATCAACAGGCTTTTGATTGCCATTCTTGCAGATGGACATCTTCTTGTAGAAGGAGCACCCGGTTTAGCAAAAACTAGGGCTATCAAAGCTCTTAGCTCTGGGATCGAAAGTAGTTTTCATCGTGTTCAATTTACACCTGATTTGCTGCCTGCCGATCTAACAGGAACAGAAATCTATCGTATGGAAACAGGGAGCTTTGAATTTCAAAAAGGCCCTTTATTCCATAACTTAATTTTAGCTGATGAAATCAATCGGGCACCGGCAAAGGTTCAATCCGCTCTCCTAGAAGCTATGGCAGAAAGACAAATCACTGTAGGCAAAAAAACGTATCCATTGTCTCCATTCTTTTTAGTGATGGCAACCCAAAACCCTATTGAACAAGAAGGCACCTACCCTTTACCTGAAGCTCAGTTGGACAGGTTTCTCCTAAAAGTCAACATCAGCTATCCGGATCCGAAAAGAGAGATCGACATCCTCAATTTAGTCCTTAATGAAGCCAGAGCCTGTGTTAAAGAACCACAAATCCATATCCGCAAGCTTACGCAAGAAGATATTTTTGATGCTAGAGAAGCAGTACTAGATGTGTTTATGGCAAAAAACATTCAAGAATATATTGTGCAGCTCGTTTTAGCGACACGTCACTTAGGGCGCTATGGAAAAGATCTCGAAAATTGGGTTCAATATGGCGCAAGTCCTAGAGCAAGTATTGCTCTTGCCAGATCTGCAAAAGCTTTGGCGTTTCTAGAAGGATCTGATTTTGTCGGCCCTGAACATGTCCAAACGCTAGCGTACGATGTTCTTAGGCATCGAATCATATTGTCCTATCGGGCTGAAGCAGAAGGAATCACACCTGATCGTTGTATTCGAGAATTAATTGCCCGAGTCCCGGTGCCTTAAATGACAGCACCATTGAAGAAACGAACAGGCGAGCAATGCGTTTCTGTCTCGCTACCGGAACTCTTGCAACTTGCAGATAGGGCCAAACAGCTATCTTTGTCGGCTTTAAATGTGGGACGCTCTATAAATGGCCCCTTCCACTCTCGCCTATTGGGTAGAGGCATGGAATTTGCTGAAAGTCGACTCTATCAAGCCGGAGACGATGTTCGTTCTATCGATTGGCGCGTCACTGCACGCACTGGGAAAACCCACACAAAGTTATATACTCTCGAAAAAGAAAGGCAAGTTTTAGTATGGGTTGACATGCGTTCTCCCATGTTTTTTGCTACTCAAGGCGTTTTTAAATCTGTTCAAGCAGCGACATTAGCTGCCTACATTGGCTGGAATACTGTACAAACAGGGAATCGATTAGGCGGAATGATTTTTGATGATACAAACCATTTAGAATTTCGGCCTAAGCCTGGAAAAAGAGGAATATTGCCTTTCCTTCAAGGGCTAACAGACAAAAGCCGCTTTAATCCCAAAGAAAAACCAGTTACCTCTACTTTCACTATAGACCGTGCCGTAAGCAGTATCGAACAAGTAGCTACACCAGGTAGCTTAGTCTTTATCATAAGCGATTTTCGTCGTCTTTCATCTCAATCAATCGACCGCATCAATCAACTGTCTAAAACGTGTGAACTTTGCCTGTGCTTCCTTTATGATCCCTTGGAAGCGGCCCTTCCAAAGAATGGTTATTATCCTGTTACGGATGGAACAGGAAAAATACATTTAGATACATTTAATGGAACAAGCCTGGACCACTATCAACGTCAATTTTTAGAACGTAAAGACAGCATTCAATCTTTGGCGCATCAACGCCACATTTATTTCATGGAATGCAGTACACAAGATGATTGCTTTACACGATTGATGCGAGTTGTTAGACAAGGAAGTAAGAAGAATGAATCCTAATCTACCCGAACTTCCCCTACGAGAGATACATTTACCTTCCGCTATTACTTGGTGGCCTCCAGCTCCTGGGTGGTGGATTTTACTAGCCTTTTCCTTAATTCTCTTTTTTGGACTTTTCATGTTGTTGAAACAGTTATTAAAGCCTACGTTGAAAAAACAAGCCTTCAAACAGTTGAAGGCTATTGAAAATATGTTTCAAAAGACAGGGAATGCAAACCAGTGCGTTTCCGAGCTATCTATATTTCTGCGCCGTACTGTTTTACGCCGAGATACATCTTCAAATGCTGCCGGATTAACCGGCACTGCCTGGCTTCAGCTACTTGATCAGCCACTTGACACACCTGAATTTAGTCAAGGTAGCGGCCGTATTTTATTAAAAGGGCCCTATCAACAAGCTGTTGATGAGACTGAAGTAAATCAATTCATTCAACTTTGCTATAAATGGGTGGATCGCCTGTGATTGAATTTGCCTGGCCTTATGCTTTTCTACTCATGATTGTACCCTTCCTAGTGTACAAATTCGTGCCTGCAACACATTTTAAAGACAATGTAGCTTTGCTTGTGCCTGAATTAAATGACTTTTTTGCATTTCACAATTCTTCGCAAAAAATTCCTTCCAAATTTAAGAAAGGGTTTCTCTTTCTTATTTGGTTTGCCCTAATATTCGCAGCTGCCCGACCGCAATGGACTGGAAACATGGTTGAAATTCCACGTAGTGGTAGAGATTTGATGCTAGCAGTCGACTTGTCCGGAAGTATGCAAATCAAAGATTTCAAAATCAAGGGGCAGCTAACAGATCGCCTAACAGCCCTTAAATTGATCGCGAGTGATTTTATCGAAAGGCGCAAAGGAGATCGTGTCGGATTAATTGTTTTTGGATCCCAAGCCTACCTACAAGCCCCTTTAACTTTTGACGTCACAACTGTTAAACAACTTCTCATGGAAACAGCAGTCGGCTTGGCCGGACAAGAAACCGCTATGGGCGATGCTATCGGCCTTGCGGTTAAACAACTGCGAAACTCCCCTCAACCTAGTCGCGTTCTGATTTTAATTACAGATGGGATAAATAACACCGGAGAATTAAAGCCGGAGAAGGCAGCTGAACTTGCTTCTCACGAGAAATTAAAGATCCATACGATTGCCATTGGTTCCGATCAGCAGCAATACCAATCTTTATTTGGCAGAGGAATGCTCATGGCTGGAGAAATTGATGAAAAAACATTGAAGTTGGTCGCAGAAAAGACTGGGGGAAGCTATTTTCGAGCTTACAACACAGATGAGCTTGTAAAAATTTACCAACACATCGATAAACTCGAAAAAAGAGATCAGGCTAACATATTTTATCGTCCAACTATAGAAATCTACTATTTAGCCCTTGCAGCAGCTTTGGCGGGAATCGCTCTTTTAATGGGCTATGAATGCATCATTAGGAGGCAAACATGAGCGATTTTCATTTTCTTCGCCCCCACCTTTTGCTACTCATGATCCCTCTTGGAGCACTTTTGGCTTACCTGATCTATGTTTTTGGATCTAAAGGGAATTGGAGTAATATATGCTCCAAAGAGCTGCTTCCGTACGTCCTTGTAGAAAATGTTAAACGCAAAAGCATGTTAAAACTACTTCCTTTTGTAACACTTTCTCTTTTAATTTTGGCTCTGGCAGGCCCTTCCTGGAAAGAAATCCCTAGACCTCTAATTAAATCCGAATCCGGATTAATTATTGCTTTAGATCTTTCTCCAACAATGGATGCTGAAGACATCAAACCTTCCAGATTGAAAAGAGCTCTTTATAAAGTAAATGACCTCTTAAGTGCACGCAAAGAAGGACAAACTGCTTTGCTGGTATTTTCCGGAGACCCGTTCATCGTAACACCCTTAACTGATGATATTGAGACTATCAAGGCTTTGCTGCCTGCTCTAGACACTAAAATCATGCCTTCTGCAGGCCATGACGTCAGTAAGGCCGTCATAAAAGCTAAAGAGTTATTTAATCAGGCCGGACTTTCACAAGGGACCCTTTTGCTTATAACTTCAGAACTAAAGGTTAAGGACCTCGAAAAATCGATTAATTTTGCCAGAGAGAGCGGAATTAAGATCTCCATTTTAGGAGTTGGTACAAATGAAAATGCACCTATATCTAAACCTGGCGGAGGATTTTTAACTGATAAAAAAGGGGCTATGGTCATCGCCAAACTAGAAAAAGATAATTTAGCCAAACTTGCCAAATCTACCGGTGGAGTGTATGTTTCGCTTGCAGGCGATGACACTGATATTCATGATTTGAACAGCCAATTTTCCGTCCCCGACTATTCAAGTTCGGAAGATAATAACAAGAACAAGAACATGCAAACCCAATGGCTGGATGAAGGTTACTGGCTTGTGTTTTTAGCGCTTCCCTTCGTATCTTTGCTTTTTCGCCGCGGCATTCTTTTATCCGTCCTATTTCTCATCCCCCAAACTCTACAAGCTTTCACCTGGGATTCCTTATGGTCTACACCTGATCAACAAGCAGAAAAACTCTTTCATGAAGAAAAGTATGAAGACGCTAAAGAAAAATTTCAAAATTCTGACTGGCTGGCTGCAACAAATTATAAGCTTGGCGATTACAAAGCTGCAGCAAGCCTTTTTAATACGAATAAGACGATTGATGGATTATATAATTTCGGGACAGCAAAAGCTAAACAAGGCGATTTTAAAAAAGCATTAAAAGCCTACGATGCACTTTTGAAAGAACAGCCGGACCATGAAGATACCCTTTATAATAAGAAACTCATTGAAGAACATCTAAAGCAGCAAGAACAGCAGAAGCAAGAAAATCAGGAAAACAAAGAAAATAAAGAAAATAAAGAAAAGCAGGAAAACCAAGCTCAAAATAAAGAAGAAGAGCAAAAAAAGGATCAAGAAAAAGAAAAGAATTCTGCTCAAGATCAAAATTCACAGCAACAAAACAATTCTGATGGAGAAAGTTCAGAAGATGGAGATCGGACTGAACAACAGCAACAAAATGAAGCTAAAAGAAAAGATGCTGATAAAAAAGATATGGATAAAACTAATCATAGAGAAAAAGAATTAGATCAATTGAAGACTTCTCCCGAAGAACAACCAGAGAAAGACTTACAAGAGAAATATAGCTCACAAGTTAACGAAAGCCTAGAAAAGAAAACTGATCCCCAGGAAGAAAAAGCAGAAATTGCATCACAAGAAAAAATGGATGAACAGAAAGAGCAACGCGAAATTGACGATCGCTGGCTTAATCGAGTGCATGACGATCCTGGAGGGTTATTGCGAAGAAAATTCCTTTATCAATATAAAACTAAAGGGCAAAACTAGTAAGGTGAAAACGGAGTTTGGAGTGGGAAAACTGCCCTTATTAGAAACATCTTTTTTTTCAGCCTGGAAAACAGGACTAAGAGTTGTCAAAAAAAGATGTGTCCAACTGTAGAAACGAGCCTCCGTACTCCAAATTTCGGGACCTCTCTCGTTTAAAAAGGCAAAACATATTAAATAAAAAAAAACCATACCCTACGGTAAATCTTATGAAAAAAACACTTCTTTTCATCTCAATTTTATATATCGCGATTGCCTCATCAATTTTAAACGCAGAGATTAAACTAAACGTCAGTAAACCAACTATTGGAATTGATGACTCCTTTTTCTTAGATTTCATTACCCAAGGGAACGCGCAAGGTAGACCTGATTTCTCCCCTTTACAAACAGATTTCAAAGTCATATCTCATGCTCAGAATCATTCTACATCTGTCATAAATGGACACGTAAGCATTGAAACACGATGGCATGTAGTCCTAAGACCAAAACATGAAGGCCAGTTGACGATCCCAGCCATAACTTTTGGAAATGACTTTTCACCGCCCAAAACAATAGAAGTTGTGGCTGCTGTGGCTAACACCCCAAGTCGCGATGACAGCATCTTTTTAGAATCCGAACTTTTGCCAACAGGTAATATTTACGAACAGTCTCAATTTGTTTATGTCATCCGTCTATATCGCTCTGTGAACCTTGCTCAAGCTTCCCTTTCAGAACTTAAAACGAATGATCCAGACACCCTTATTGAAAAACTTGGTTCAGATCAAGAACGCGAATATATTCATCCTAACGGAGTTCGTTATCTTGTCCTAGAAAGGAAATATGCTGTTTCTCCGCAACATGCCGGAGAGCTCATCTTTTCTCCCATTGTTTTTGAAGGAGAAGTCATCAAAAGTAGAAACCACTTTTTTCATGTAGAAACCGACTTTAAACGCGTCGTTTCCAAAGAAATGGTTGTTTATGTAAATCCTATACCTGCTTCATTTTCAAAAAATAACTGGCTTGCGGCTAATGATGTCAAATTAACAGAAGAATGGGCGACAGAACCGAACAATATGAGCGTTGGTGAGCCCATAACATGGACCATAACCCTGACGGCAGAGCGCTGCATGGCTGGACATATTCCTGAACTTACTTTTGATCTACCAAGCTCACTCAAGCTCTATCGCGACAAAACAGAAATAAACAATCATATTACTCCACAAGGGTTTACAGGCGTTAAAAAATTTAAAGTCGCTTTAATTGCTACAAAGTCCGGAGATTTAACGCTGCCTGAAATAACCATCCCTTGGTGGGACATGAAAACCAACAAAATGAAAAAGACGACTTTGCCAAGCCGAAATATTTATGTTAAAGAAGGGCTTATTGCGATGAATTCGCCATCTACAGAGACAACAATTTCCCCTACTCTGCTAGAGTCTATCCATCAAAATCCTTTAGATATGTCAGATACTTCGACAACAATTCCTAATTGGGTTTGGGCCTTGGTCGCAATAAATGTAGTCGTGGTACTTAGTTTTATAGGAAGCAAGTTTCAGAAAGGGCTTAAATCTATTCTAAGTAAATTTTCGAAGACTTCCTCCCCCAAAAAAATTAAAAGGCACTTGAAAAAAGCGTGTTATGCAAATGATGCAAAGCAAGCAGAGATACATCTTTTGGCATGGTACAGGTCAATGCATCCGGTTGAAAATTCTCTGAACCTTATGTCAGTAAAAAACAACGTTCCACCTTATTTACAAGACGCCATTCTTGAACTAAATGCAGCCTTATATGGATCTAATCAATTATGGGATGGACGATTGCTATGGAAGGCAATTGCTGGATACAAAGTTAAAGGCTGCGCTGCTAGTAAAAACAAAGATAAGGAAGATTTACAAACTCTTTATCCTTCTTAAGCTTGATCTAGTTCAAGCTTACAAAAAATTTTTAGCTAACCGTGGGTATTCCAATCATGCTTTTAACTCAATCTTTTTTTGACGAAAATGACGATGCTTAGTGGTTCTTAGAGAAAGCCGCGATTTTATCCCTCTACATTTTCTTTGCGCACTTTGTGATCTTTTGTTGCTTCTTTGCGTTTAAAATAAATTAATCTAGTACACTGGTAAATCTGCTTTGAACAAAATTCTCTAGTTAGTATCTACATGTAGATTCTAATCTCGGTGAAGATAACATTTGGCTGCTAGGACTACAAAAATTGGGCATTAAGTAAAATCATATTCTTAAAATATTTGCATTGAATTTTTCCATTTCGTCTATTTCCTTCACCTCGCTCACTACTTCACAAACCCTTGAACAATAGGAAAATAGCGGCCAACTGAAAATGCCTTCGGTGAAACCTTCAATCCCGGAGCGCTCTGCCTCCGTTTGTATTCACTGCGATGAATTTTTTTGATAAGTTCTTCGACAACAGAAATAGGATAACCATACTGCTTTGCAATTTGTTCTTTCGAAGCATGATCCTCGATATAGGCTTCTACAACTGTATCTACTATCGAATAGTCAGGCAAAGAGTCGCTGTCAAGCTGTTCTGGGCGCAACTCTGCTGAAGGAGGCTTTTGAATAGTACTTAACGGGATAATTTCTCCATTGCGGTTGATCCACTTTGCCAAAGCATACACTTGTCTCTTGGTCAAATCGTTTATGACGCTTAAACCTCCGCACATGTCCCCATAAAGTGTCGCATAGCCCACAGCCAATTCGCTCTTATTTCCAGTGCTGAGCACCACATACCCGTGCTTATTCGAAAGCGCCATAAGGATTGCTCCCCTAATTCGGGCTTGAAGATTTTCCTCTGTAACATCCGCAGACTTCCCTTCAAATGCTGGAGCTAAAAGTTCTAAATAACTTTTAAAGGGTTTCTCGATAGGAATTTCTCGATAGCCGATCCTTAAAGCCAAAGCTAAGGCTTTTGCGTCATGCATACTTCCATCAGAAGAATAGCGAGAAGGCATGTTCACACCAAAAACATTTTCAAATCCTAAAGCTTCAGCAGCAATACATGCAACAACTGCAGAGTCAATCCCTCCGGACAGTCCAAGGCAAGCACGAGTAAAGCCTAATTTTCTAAAATAATCTCTTACACCTAGTAAAAGCGCCTGAAAAAGCTCTTCCTCAGCATCAATTTTTTTTTGAGGAATAGGTTTGGTATTCTCAAAATCTACAAACAAGAGATCCTCTTGAAATTTCCTTCCTGAAGCAAGCAATTGTCCATCGGCGGAAATCGCTAAACTGTGACCATCAAAAATTAGGCTATCATTTCCTCCAATCTGATTACATAAAATCAATGGAACACCAAAAGCCCTAGCAGCTTTTGCACAAACGCTAAAACGAGAAGAACTTTTTCCTAAATGATAGGGCGAAGCAGAAAGGTTTACCACATAATCGCAATTTTCATTCTTGAGCTCCAAAACAGGATCTCGATGATATTTGGTTTCTTTAACTAAGGTGCTATACCCCCAAAGGTCCTCACAAATAGTCACACCGATACAATATCGGCCAATTTTCCAACTTGAAATTTTGATAGCAGGTTCAAAATAGCGCGCCTCATCAAATACATCGTAAACAGGAAGAAGCATTTTATCTTGAAAGCCTAGCAGGGCGCCATTTTCTATGACAGCAGCACTATTGTAGAGTGGCTTTCCAATCCTTGACAGATTTTTACGGGGAAGTCCTACGATACAGGCTATGCTATCAGAAGCTTTAATGATCTTTTTTAAGAATTTTTCAACATCATCTATAAAATGTGGGAGTAACAAGAAATCACAAGGGGGATATCCCGTTAAAGCCAACTCCGGGAACAAAACCAGGTCAACTTGTTTTTGCTTGCCAACTGATATTGCAGAAATTATTTTGGCCGTATTGCCCTTTAAATCCCCTACAACTGGATTTATCTGAGCTATTAAAATACGCATTAACTACCAAAGTCATCTAAAACGATAC
Organism: Parachlamydiaceae bacterium; assembly: GCA_013813265.1. Classification (GTDB taxonomy): domain Bacteria; phylum Chlamydiota; class Chlamydiia; order Chlamydiales; family Parachlamydiaceae; genus JACCRY01. Next base: position 1,917 of record JACCRY010000222.1, on the reverse strand, counting down.
TCTCCCGTGGAACTCCATAATCATCCAGCAGCTTCAAGACACTTTTGTTGTGCATGGGAGGACCGCAAACATAAAATAGAGCTTCTTCAGGAGCTTCCATATTCTTTAGATACCCATTTTCAAAGGCTCTAAACAGAAAATTTGTTTTTAATGGATCTTTCTCAGGCCATCCAGCGGCAAAATCTTCGGCAGAAGGCTCCGAAAGAACTAGGTAATAGTCGAAATTAGGATATTCTTGATCTAATTGTCTATATTCATCTTCATAGATATTTTCTTTACCTGATCTTGCCCCGTACCACATCGACACTTTACGCTTTGTCTTTTCAGTATTGAACAAATGAAGAATGTGACTGCGCCCGAATGAAGAACCTGCTCCACCAATCAAGAAAATCAGTTCCTGTTGTGTATCTTTCATAAAAGATTCACCGTAAGGTCCTGAAAGTCGAATTTTGTCACCTGGAGCGAGAGAAAAAGTATAACTGGAACAAATTCCCCAAGATAGAGATTGATCCATTTTGCCTGCTACAAAAGGAGGTGTCGCAATACGAATATTAAAAATTAATTTCCGGCCTTCAGCTGGATAAGATGCCATTGAATAGGCGCGGATCGTTTCATTTACTCCCGTCGGAAGTCCAGAAAAATCAATCTCAACTCCAAATAAGTTATATTTTTCCCAATCTGCATAATATTTGGGCTCCATCGTCTTTTTCCATGCTTCCGTATTTGTCTTAAAGGGCGGAACATGAAATTGTAGGTAGCCTCCAGACTTATAGGGGACCTCTTCTCCGGACGGTATCTCGACGATTAACTCTTTAATAAAGGTGGCTACGTTTTGATTACTTATGACTGTTGCTTCCCATTCTTTAACGCCAAGAGAATGTGGATCAACATGGATTGCTAGAGGGTGCTTAACCTTTGCTTGGCAAGATAAGCGCCACCCTTCTTTAATTTGTTTTTTTGTAAAGGTAGCTTTGTCAGTTTCTAAAGCTTCCGGGGCGCCATCAATAATTTGTACACGGCATTGCTTACAAGTAGCTTTGCCTCCACAAGGGCTGGGAACAGGAATCCCATTAGAGGTCAAAGCGTTCAGCAGTGTGCCTCCCCCTTCAACCTCGCAAGTAAGTGCGGGGTCATCGTTTATGGATATCTTACAGAGCTCCTGGTTAACCAGCATTGCCTTTGTAAAAAGAATGATGGTTGCAAGCCCAACGCCCACAATCACAAACGCTGCGACTGCATAAAGGCTTAGCATAAAGTCGATATCCAATAGAGTTGCTAACATACTTGATGTCATCTTTCTTTTCCGCCTAACTTTAAGTACTAGAGTGCTTCAAGAACCATCGTTTTAAGAGAATTTTTGTCGCGGATCCCCACTATACGTTTAGCTTCCACGCCATCCTTGAAAATGATCAATGTTGGAATAGACGTTATATCATACTCTGAAGCTATCTTCTGTGCAGTGTCAACGTCTACTTTAGCAACAAAGGCTTTCCCCTTTAACTCATCGCTAAGTTCGCTAATTAGTGGGGCGATCATTTTACATGGACCACACCAATCGGCATAAAAATCTACAAGAGTTACACCTTTAACAATTGAAGATTTAAAATTTTCATCATCTAGATACTTAATATTTTCTGACATCGCTAGTCTCCTCTTTTTTCTTTTTATTCTCTCAGATTGCCACGATCAAAGGCAACAGGAAATAATGTAAATGATGAGTATAATGGAATAATTCTAGTATCTTTTAGTTTGTTGCGTCTCCAACAGGTAGCTGAAAAGACTTGTTGTTACTTCTGCTGCGAGGCTGTGAAAAAATTGGAAAGATGCTTCAGTTGGCTGAAAAGTTGCATCTGACGCACTTCTCTTCTCGGTCGTAGCTATAGCTACGACGTCGTCAAGAATTACATCAGCTGCAAC
>JACCRY010000221.1 GCA_013813265.1 Parachlamydiaceae bacterium | reverse complement strand
GTTGCAGCTGATGTAATTCTTGACGACGTCGTAGCTATAGCTACGACCGAGAAGAGAAGTGCGTCAGATGCAACTTTTCAGCCAACTGAAGCATCTTTCCAATTTTTTCACAGCCTCGCAGCAGGAGACAGAAAAGATTCCAATTTTAAGAACACATTCTTTTCATAAAATCTGCAAACAGTGGAACAGTAAAATCAGTATCACCATGAGCTGGGCTGTAAATCATGCCTTTCTTAATAAGACTATTTCGAATAGGCGCCACATTTTGAGAGGAGACGTGCAGTTTCTCTGCAATATTCCCCGACCTCTGTGCACCATCTCCAAGAACAGCAAGGGCATAGAGATATTCCTTTTCTCTAGGGGTTAGGCGATCAAAACGAACGCGAAAAAAGCCTTCATCCAAACGACGGATTGATTCATCAGTTGCTTGTAAAATGGTTGATAGATCAATAGGAGATTTTTCTGCTAAATTCCACGCCTGATAACCCCATTCCTGTAAAAAGTATGGATATCCTTGCGTTTGAATTAAAATTGCTTCTAAAGCTTCATCGGTAATCTCTGCGCCTTGCTCGCGAATAGGGCCACGTAAAGCTTGAATAGCGTCTGATTTTCCAAGAGGTCCAATTTTAAAAAAGTCAAATAAACGTTCTGCGTACGATTTAGATCTTCCGGTCAGTCCTATAAGTTGGGGCAAGCCAGCGCCAATGAGTGCAAGCGGTAATTTTTTTTGCGCAATCCGATGTATAGCCATAATTAAGGCACTTAATTCCTGTTCGGATAAGTATTGAAGCTCATCAATTATGATTGCAATTGCAGTTTTTCGCTCGGAAGCCGCTTCAGCAATTACTTCTAGCAAGGTAGGCAAATCTGATTCAAGATCTCCACTGTCGGCTGTCCCAATTTCAGAATCAATGTCGAGGCTGATTTCTATTTCGCCGTACTTTAACTTAACCCCATTAACAAAGCTTTTCAGAACTCGCAATCCTCTTTTTACTTTTTCACTGAATTTTCCCATGCGATCAAATTGGAATAGAAGTTGTCTTAGAGGTGGAAGAAGTAATGCCGGCAGAGTTTTTTTTTCATGTGCTTCTACAAGAATAGATTTACATCCAGACTGCTGAGCGATCCGCTCGATTTCATTCAATAATACCGTTTTGCCTACTCCTCTAAGGCCGATGAGCAAAAAACTTTTTTCTGATCGACCTATTCGAAGTCGTTCAAACATGATGTTTACGCGTGCTAAAATGGCCTGACGGCCTGCTAACTCAGGAGGTGGTGTACCTGCCCCGGGAGAAAAAGGATTTCGCACTGGATTCATCACGACCTCTGAATATAATAAGTTTATGTGAATATGTCAAGTTTCTGCAATAATAGGATAAACTCCACATATATGCATATACAAATCGTTGATAATTGATTTCATCTCTTGGAAATGTCATTTGCATTTAAATATTTCATCGATTGTCCACTACAGTAAATAATTGGCCTATCCTGGGGAATTCCCTTGACAGATGACATTTTAGAGCTAATGTCGCAGGCACTTCAGCTTGCAAATCAGGCAGCGAAAAATGCCCCAGATGCCTTGGCCGAGACAAAAAGGCTGTTGGCCGCCTTGGAGCCTCATTCATTCAATGATCAACTAAGAATGGCTATAGGTATACATCGGAAAGCAAGGCTTTCCAGTTCAGCAAGCAAAGGAATTGCCACATTTCTTAATAGGAAGAAGCCTTTGTAGGACCTGTAACTGGATTGTCCGGTGCCGAGCTGGCTCAGGTGCTAGCCTTATGAAAAAGCGCGGCATTAGCTAAACTAACTAAATTGATTTGTTTGTTGACTCAACACTCTTCCGTAAAAGATTCTTGATTGCCGACTTTCCCTTTGCAAATTTTTAAATGATCTTTGTGTCTTTGGGCCTTTTGCAGCCTCTTTGTGTTAAAAAAAAACAATCGAAGACATGAGTTGGCATGTAAATCCCTTTTACATTGTGCGAGCGATTCAGAAACGACCTATTCGGACCTACTTCTGTGGAGTCTGACAGCAGGTTTTAGTTATAGGCTCGATGTTAATTGTCGAGCCGTATCTTTAAATTTCATTCTTGGAAAATATCGGGACTTTTTCGGTTCATTACCTCAAATGGGAGGATGTAGAAAGCAAAAGACCCGCTTAGCGCATTCTATTGAGGCTTATTTTTTGGAATATTTGTCTTGATTTAATCCTAGTGCTTTCTCAATTGTTACTAAGTCTTGTATAACATCTTCAAATTCAGACTTTAAAGCGACCTTATTTGAGAAAGGACTGTTACGTTTATCTTCATAGGCATCGATATGTTGGGCTGTTTTCTTTGCAATCATATCTTTCATCTCATCATCAAATAATTTTTTGTAATCAGTTTTGTAATCATCTTTTAAGGTGTTTTTAAGCAATTCAACTGCCGAAACTGAATCCAACAGAAAAGCCCTAACGCATGCTTTTAGGGAAGCCTGTCTGTGTAAGAGCTTTTCTTCTTCAGATTGTTTATAACTTATTTGCTCAATATAGCTCTTCGCAATTTTAAAGTAATATCCCCCCGCTTTTTTTAGATCTTTTCTCTGTTCAAATTCTCCCCTCTCAAAGCAAAGAGCAAGCTTTTCTAAAATTTCAATTTCAGAGAATTTTTCAATTTTGTCTGCTAAAAAATGATATATTTCAAGAGCCTCTTTTTGTTGCTCTCTTTCTTCATATAATTTTGCAGCATCCAAAAGCATTTGCGACCCCTTTGTTTCATCATAAGGCAACCCTAAATCGTCATGAGATTTTATAGAGTTTTGTTTCAAATAGGGGTCGTTAATATGAAAGCGAGACACAATAACAGGGGGATTTGCTAAATATGCTTTTCCAAGTTTCGCCATAGCTTCTAGGCTGCCCTCTTCATAAGCTTTTTCATAGAAAAATTTTGCAGTTGATGAGTTGCGTTCAGCCAGCCTTAAAAAAACTGAAGCTCTTTCTTCAGGAGTTTCAAAAACATCGTTCAGATTGCCCTTATCAAATATAATAAGTTTTGCAGCCTCAAAAGAGCCTAGTTTAGCACTTTTAACCCACATAGCGAATGCCAAATCCTTTTTATCGGCTTTAGTATATATGGAAGCTAATTCAAGCATAGCATCAATACTGCCTTCATCGGCAGCTTTTAAAAATAGCTCAATGTTTTCCAAAAGATTAAAGTGGCAGCTTGTTTTTTGTTTATAGTGATGTTGAGCCGCTTTAAAGTATAATTTAGCTCTTTCATTCTGATCAGGTATAAGGTTAGCTAAATCAAAATTAAATTTGTTAATAAGGGTTAAAACGATATCTGAAGGTAATGAGCCGAATTGAAATGAATATCGGCATTGCTCAAGAGCTTTTTTTAGATCCTTAACAGATAAGTAATCATTGATGTTCTTTATATAAGCACCGTGTACCTCTCTTAAATCTGGGATATTGACTTTTTCGACGAGTGTTGTGATGTCTATTTTAAAGTCTAGAATAATCTCAACAATCGCCGTATACTTAGAGAGTCCGATTGCGCTTAGGCAGCAAAGTGTAAACTTTATATTTTCTTTTAAGTCAAAATATACTTTTGCAGCATCGAGTTGATATTTACTTGCTAAACTATTGTTCTTCTTTAGACCTAATCCACCGTCTCTATAGCAAACGCTTAAAGAAAGGATGGCTTCGAGGTTTCCACTTTTAGCAGATTTTTCATAATGTTCGATTGCTTTTGTTGGTTGATTCAGTATTCTATATGTTTGTGCAGCTATAAAGAACCAATCTTCCGAACCAGGTTGTTTTTCAGATCCAAGCCAGCTCATTGCATCCGGATTACCTTCCTTTTCAGAAAGCAGCATAAGGGTATTTATTTCACTTTCATGAGAATTTTTTGATTCCGCTATTAAATATTTACCGGCTTGAAAATAGAGCTCGCCCCTGACCTTTTGGTCTAATATAAGTGAACTAAAATCCAATTCCAAAGAATTTTTGGCCATAATAACAATCGTTTTACAAGCTTGAAAATTCATCAAAGAATGTTGAGATGCGTGACAACGAAGAACATTTTTACATTGGGATAGCAATTCATCTTTAAAATTAACTCTCTTTTCACATTTAAGGACCGCAGAAAAGTATGTTTTCCGAGCTAAGAAAAGGTCTTTATCTTGCCCTAATTCACCTTGCTCATAGCATTTTCCCAAGCGCTTTAGAGCTTCCAAATCGCTTTCATCATTTTCGCAGGACTTTTTGAGGTATTTAAAAGCTAATTCAAAATTTTCTTCTTTTTCATAGCATTGGGAAGCTTGAAAAAGCAGTTTGGACATTTCTTCAAGATCATTGCATTTTGTGCATTCTTCTGCTTTTGCAAGGATAACATCGATCTTGGAAACTTCCTTTTTTTTCTTTTCCACAATTTCGCTTGTTTCTGTAAGATCAAAGCTCTTAGGTAAAACGTTTGTCGACTTCTCGTTTTTTTCTTTTCCTTCCACTTGAGAAGCTTCAAACTTATTCGAGGAATTGTGCTGCTGTTTTACAGTGTCATTTTTAATTTCATTTTTTTTGATTGGGGGGATTATTTCAGAAGAATTCTCATTCTTTGTGGTTTCTTTTTTGGTTTCAACTACTTGAGAATTATGGTTTTTTGATGAGTTGCTCTGTTCTTTTCTATCTTCTTTTTTATTTTTTGTTTTTTTAGGGGAAATAAGGTTTTGGGCTATATTGGATATTTTAACGAGAATTTCTTCAGTGTCGGCAACAATAGTGTGACCACGTTTAATCAAAAACCACAAATGGCTAAGGCCACAACATCCTCGATCTTTATTTTCTACATGTTCTTTAATTGTCTGAAGGTCTGTCCGAATCGATTTTATGTTCTCGAATGCTTGAGCATCTTCCGGATTGTATTGTTGATAAATATTTATTACGAATGCGTTGATTTCTTTTACGGATGCGCGTTCATCTCTATTGGATGTAAAATTACATCCGGTAACTTGATTTTTGCTATCCCTATCGATGGTTATATACAAGTGGTTGGCTTTATCAAATGAGCTTGCGACAGCTTGGAAGTTTTTTGCTGTCTGTGTAATGTTAAATGTCATGAAAGGCCTTTTTAAATGTTATTTTATAGAATTTTTTACGATTTCAATAAGTATTCTGCTAGCTTTTAAGGAATCAAATGGTCGTATACAGTTGTGTTGTTCCATTGCCTGTTTGGAATTTCCTTTTTCCAAGGCGTCTTCTGCATTAAGTGCGTAAGCATCTACTATTTTTTGAGTGCAGTTTAATTTAAGAATCTCTTCTTTTTCAAAAAGCGTTAATATATTCAAGCCCCACTGTTTAATAATGTGGAGAAGGGCTTGCTCAGGATCATGTTCAAATGCCTTACGGCATGCATTAGAAAAGGCATTTTGATCCTGAAGCTCAAAATATTTAGCTGAGGCTTTTAAGTAATATTTTGCAGCATTTTTGGAATTTGGCACTTGGTCTAACTTGCCTGTTTCATAGCATTCGATGAGAACATTTGTAGCTTCGAAATTGCCATTTTTAGAAGCTATTTTGTAAAAGTTTAAAGCTAATGTGTTTTGACCCAATATTTCATATTCTTTGGCTTTAGTCAAAGTTTGAATCGATATGTCGATAACTAGATTGCTTTCGGCTGATTTAGTCGGAATAAGGCTCTCGGTTATTTTGGAAATCTTAGCAATAATTTCTTGTGAAGCTGCAACAATACCATTGCCAAGTTGAAGCCAGAACCAGAAACCTGAAATGCAACTTCCTTGATTCTTTTCATTAATTTGGTTACTGATGACCTCAAGACCTGTCTTTATGGTATTTAACTCTATGTTTAATTTTGTATCGTCTCTAGAGTTATATTGTTGAAAACATTTGTTTGCAAATTCATTAATTTCCAGAAGTGATGCACGTTCTCTTCTATTGTTGGTGTGTGAGCATCCAGTTATGGACCCATTTGCATCTCTATCAATAACTAAATATTGATGATTTTCAACCTTAAATGATTCGATAACTAAGTTGAAACGATACGCTGCGTTTGTAAGATCAATTCCCATTAGGTACCTGTTGTTTTTAAAAATTTCAGTAATAATTAAGTGTCAGTGTACTGGTTATTTATAAAAGTGTCAAGGTCATTTTTATGTTGTTAGTAGATAGTTGGAAACAAAAATCCATGAATAAATTTATCTAACTACCTCAATGCAGCGTAAATTATATCCATCTATGATTTCTTTGCGCCCTTTACGCCTTTTGCTGCTTCTCTGCGTTAAAAAAATTAAGATAGTATGCGATTATACCTGATTCAAATAAAACTTCTGTATCTTAATATGCTTCTCAATTGCTCTTTATGTGGTGAACTAGATGTTTTTTTTAACGCAAGAAACAGCAAAAGGCGCAAAGGGCGCAAAGATTATGAGACCTCGGATGGGTAAATTGACACTTACTAAATGGTCGAGGGCAAAAAAAGGTCGGTCGCAATTCACTATCCTTCGAACGAAAGTAGGGTTTTATGCTAAAACTTCTTTAGAATATTGCTGTAGACCCGTTTTTATAATTTCTGTCATTTCCATTTTCGAGAGACAGACGAATGTAGGTAAGGCGAAATCTTCACTATCAACCTCTAAAAGCCCTAACTTAACTGCAGAGTCAAAATCTTCTGCCATGACAGCTTTGACAAGAAGCATTGTGGGTACATCCAATGGCATTACTTTGTCATAAAGTGTACTGTCAATGAATGCGCGCTGTTCTCCATGTTGAATAGTCGTGAAATCATATTCGCGATTTTTATTGTTCAGGTGTCCCGAACCGTAGGTTTTACTGAAAGTGTATTTGTCCATACCAAGGCGAAAGAAGTGCAGGAATTCTCTTTCGTTGCTCTCTGGAATTGCACAAAAAACTGTATCATTGTAACCCAAAAATTCTGTAGCTGTGACCTTTTTACCCATGAGGGGGTCACCTGAAATAAATCGCATCGTTCCCTTAGGTACACGTCCAGCAATGAGAGCAGCAATAGGAAAACCTTCACGGATTTTGAAATACCCTACTTTTGCAGGAAGAATGCCAGGACCTGCAATGCTGATGATCCTCTCAATGAAATGTTGACCGGTGAGTAGCAAATGCCCGATTGCAACAACATCACGAGCAGATAGTGTCCAAACGTGGTCATCAACCGACGTAATCGGATCAATATTCTGGATATGTAAAGAGGCGTTTGCAGCGGGGTGAGGGCCTTCAACAGTATGCTTTTGGACATTTTGTGCATCTGTAAATGCTCGAAGGTTTGTATCAACACGGTATACAAGATGAACACTTCCCTTTGCAAGTTTTGCCAATGCATTAAGTCCCATTTGAAATGCTTTTTCATGTCCCATGACATGAAGTTCAGCAGGAGGAGTTAGAGGCGCCGATTCCACAGCTTTGACAAAGATTGATCTTGGCTTTTTTTCTGGACTGCAAAGTAGATTAAAAGGGCGTGAACGAATAGAAAAGAAAATTCCAGCGTGCTTGAATAGCTCAATGAGTTCCTCTGGAGTAGCTCTCTCCGCTTCAATTTTTGGATAAGCGTAGTAACTTTCTTCTTTAGCAACATCGATGATGATTTCTAGCGGAACACGTTTAGCTCCACGTCGAATTTCTTTGATCGTTCCAGCTGCAGGTGATACAAGGAAGCTTCCCGGATTTGCCTTGTTTTCTGCTAAGGGCTGCCCAATCAGGACATGATCATCGGGTTTAACGAGTAACTTAAGTTTTATGTCTTCAAAAGGCTGGAGATCTAAGCTGATTTGTGCCGGTGTTGCCAAAGGAGAGCTTTCGCCTCCACGAGTGAGGAGTTGAACATTACCTGAAGGCTTTCCTTTTAAAGGTATATCGAGGCCTTTGCTAATTTTGATGTGTACCATTTTCTGTCCTTTGTCATACGCAGTATAGTATCGTTGTAACAAAGCGGGGGGCATTCTGCAAGTAAAAAACAAGGTTGAGTCAGACTATAGCGCTGCGGAAAAATTGGAACTGATACTTCACCCAACCTGGGAAAACTTTCTCGGTTAAGTGGTCCAAACTGTTGACTCCAATCAAGGATCCATTTTTTTATCTCCATTATTAATGGTAGTATTGCCAAAGCGCTACACTTTTGGAAATGGAATAAGTTCGAATTGGCTTCCTGAAATGAATTAGGATTTTTATTTTCCGGTAAGTGTGTCATGGGGACTGCCTCACTCTGCTTTAAAAAAATGAATCTTGTTATACCTGCTTCGAATATCTTTATCGTAGCATAATCCTATTACCCTCTATGTGGTGAACACTAGAAAGTATTTTTAACGCAGAGAAACAGCAAAAGACGCAAAGGGCGCAAAGAAAAAGCAATCGATTCAAAAAACGTTTACTTGAATAACAGCATCAGAATGTCCAGTGAGATTTTCTCCTCTCCAGCTTTGTTTAAAGAGTTTATTTGAAATGTTATTTCTGGCATGACCTTTTTCAAAAAAATAATTAAATAAAAAAATGCTTCGAGTCGTATTATTTTACTATAAATATCCTCCTTGCTATTCTTCCCTCTCATCGTTCTCTCTGCGTCTTTGCTCCTTTGCGTCTTTGAATTGGATTGCGTTATGCAGCTACTTCTTCCCTAATTTAGGTTGCAATAAAGTCGGAAATGCGAAATAAGTTATTAGAAGAGAGATAATGGCGATTAACAAATTGGCTAGGGTATACTGATGAAAACATTGGAAAAGGGACAGGACAAAATCAAGCGCATTTGCGAAGTCCTGAAAAAAGAAACTCTAGAACCTGCCCAAATTGAAGCGGAAAAGATCATTAAAGAAGCTAAAGAACGAGCGGATCAGATTCTTTTAGAAGCAAAAAAACAGGCAAAAAAAACGATAGACGAAGCCAAGCTTTCTATAGAACAGGAACGCAACGTTTTTCATTCCTCATTAGCACAAGCCTCGAAACAAAGCCTTGAGGCTCTTAAACAGGCTGTCGAACAAAAACTTTTCAATGGAACGATCGATGAACAAGTGATCAAAGAAAGCTCGGCTGCACCAATTGTTGCCAAGTTGATCAACGCAATCGTGGAAGGAATTGAAAAAGAGGGCGTTTCCAAAGACTTCACCGTGTTTGTCTCAAAAAATACCTCTCCTGATGAAGTTGCCCGTAGCTTAGCAGGGAATGTTTTGAACTCATTGAAAGCTCATCCTATACAAGTCGGCACTTTTGCGGGTGGTGTGCAAGTTAAACTCAACGATAAAAAATTAGCTTTAGTGATCACGGACAAGGAAATTTCAGAATTTTTGAAAAATTATGCCCGTAAAGATTTTCGTGAATTCATATTTAATGGGTCATAGGGAGTATGGGGAACTATTATTTTGTTGGTACCATTCTACCTGAATTGCAAATAGGTGTACCTCCGGAAATCTCTTTCGAAGAATTTATGCAGCTTCTAAAGGACAATTTAGAAAACCACGATCTTCAATTAACTAGGATATTGCGTAGTTATTACGATATCGAAAATATGCGTTCGCTATGGAAAGAAGAGCCTTTAGATCCCTTTGCGAATCTCGATGCGAATGATTTAGATGATGCACTTTTTCATCCTGAGCTTTTAGATAGTTATGTCCGCACCTTTCTGGAGACACATGAATCGAAAGAAGCCAGGCTTCGTTATTTTCCACAGCTTCTAGCCGCTTATTTTTATAATGAGTCTAACAGCACTACCGGATTCATCAAGCGCTATCTGCAATTTGAAAGAAAACTAAGGTTAATTCAAACAGCGTTTCGAGCCAAAAAATTAAATCGCGAATTAGCCGAAGAAATACAGTTTGAAAATCCAGAAGAAGATTTTATTCAACAGCTCTTAGCACAGAAAGATGCAGCTACTTTTGAACCTCCTCCCGGCTTTGAGGAGTTAAAGACAGTATTTGAAGAACATTATAGCTCGCCGATTGACTTACATAAAGCACTTTGTGAATATCGCTTTCAGAAGGTTGCGGAATTGGGCGGTGACGACGTTTTTACGATTGATCGCATCTTAGCTTATATGGTGCAGTTGATCCTAGTTGAACGGTGGCAAGAATTGGATTCTGAAAAGGGTAATAAATTAGTGGATATATACGTAAAGGAAAAGAGATGACACAGTCTAAAGTAAATTCACTATCAAAGAATACAGGAAGGGTCATTAAAGCTTTTGGAAACTTGCTGCAAGTCAAATTTGATGGAGACATCTGTCAAGGTGAAGTCGCAATGGTGCTTGTGAATGGATTAGAGCTGAAGGCAGAGGTCATCGAAATCATTGGTGACGAAGCGAAGATTCAGGTTTTTGAAGATATCAAAGGTGTCGCTTATGGGACTCCTGTAGAGTTTACGGGATCTCTTTTAGAAGCTGAACTAGGACCTGGACTTTTGCAAGGAATTTTTGACGGATTGCAAAACCCCTTGGAAGAAGTTGCCGACGCCGCAGGACTCTTTTTACCACGTGGCCTTTATGTTATACCCTTGAATCGAAATTTACATTGGAACTATGAACCTTCAGCTGAAGTTGGTCAACAAGTCAAACGCGGTGATTTTTTAGGCAGTACATTGGAAGGACGCTTTCATCATCAAATCATGGTGCCATTCAGTCTGTTTGATACTTATACGATTACGTGGGTGATTACTCCGGGTTCATACAATATCGATACTGTCGTTGCTAAAGCTAAAGATGAAAATGGGAAAGAATATGCATTTACAATGGTGCAAAAATGGCCCATTAAAAATGCTTTAGTTGAAGGTGAACGCGTAAAACCGACAAAGATGATGGACACGGGCCTTCGCACCATCGACACGCAATTCCCTATCATGAAAGGGGGGACTTTTTGCAGTCCAGGACCTTTTGGTGCCGGAAAAACTGTTATTCAGCATCACCTTTCAAAATACTCTTCCATTGATATCGTCGTCCTTTGTGCCTGTGGTGAGCGTGCTGGAGAAGTGGTTGAAATCTTACGCGAATTTCCACATTTAATCGATCCCCATACAAACGAGCCTCTTATGACGCGGACGGTCATCATCTGCAATACCTCCTCCATGCCAGTGGCAGCACGTGAATCTTCCATTTACATGGGTATGACAATCGCAGAATACTACCGACAGATGGGACTCGACGTTCTACTTTTGGCCGATTCTACCTCACGTTGGGCGCAGGCTTTGCGTGAAATGTCAGGTCGCCTTGAAGAAATTCCTGGAGAAGAAGCTTTCCCGGCTTATCTGGCATCTCGTATCGCAGAGTTCTATGAGCGCTCCGGAGTCATTGCATTAGATCAAGGAAAAGAAGGTTCAGTGACGATTGGTGGAGCTGTGTCACCTGCTGGCGGAAACTTTGAAGAACCTGTTACGCAAGCTACCCTTGCGGTTGTGGGCGCTTTTTTAGGCTTATCAAAAAGTAGATCTGACTCCCGACGTTATCCTGCAATTGATCCATTGATCTCCTGGTCCAAATATGTGGACGATGTTACACGTGAACTTGAGTCTAGAGTTGAAGGTTGGGGCGATATGGTCCAAAAAGCTGCCAAAATGATAAGAAAGGGTGATGAGATCGGCAAACGGATGGAAGTCGTTGGAGAGGAAGGAACGTCTCTCGAGGACATAATTACTTATTTAAAAGCTGAACTTTATGACTTTAGCTATTTGCAGCAAAATGCCTTTGATAAAGAAGACGCTTACAGCCCTGTGAAACGGCAAATCCCGCTTTTTCAGCTAATAGATAAAATTTTTGACACACACTTCATCTTTGAAGGTCACGATGAAGCGCGTCATTTTTTCTTGGATCTGCAGAACAAAATTAAAAATATGAACTTTTTGGCATTCGATAGCGCTGAGTACAAGAAAACACTTTTAAAAATTACGGAAGCCATTGATATGGCCCCACAAACATGATGAGAGTCGGCAAATGAAAACAGTTTATGAAAAAATCAATGCTATCCGCGGCAATCTCATCACAGTAACGGCAAAAGACGTTTGCTTGGGAGAACTTGCCCGAATTGATCTGAACAATGGCCGTATGATCTATGCCTCAGTTTTGCGTATTGAAGGAGATCAAGTCACTCTGCAAACTTTTAAGAACCCTCGAGGCGTCTCTACGGGCGATAAAGTGACCTTTTTAAACACCCAGATGCAAGCAACGTGGGGGGATTCTCTTCTTGGTCGACGCTTGAATGGTGCCGGAGTTCCTATTGATAGAGGTCCGGAGATTATTGGAGAGGCTATTGACATCGGTACGCCCTCATTTAATCCTGTGCGTCGAATCGTTCCTAGAGAACTGGTTCGCACGAATATTCCCATGATCGATCTTTTCAACTGCTTGGTTAAATCACAAAAAATCCCTATTTTTTCTATTCCAGGTGAGCCTTACAACCAGTTATTGATGCGCATTGCCAATCAAACGGATTCCGATATTGTCGTCATTGGAGGCATGGGTTTAACTTTTAAAGATTACCAAGCCTTTATTGATAATGCCGAAGCTTCAGGATCGATGAACAAAACTGTGATGTTTATTCATAGGGCAACAGATCCTGCAGTAGAATGTACGCTTGTACCTGATATGGCTCTCGCGTGTGCTGAAAGATTTGCTGTGAAAAATAAAAACGTTTTAGTGCTGCTTACTGACATGACGGCTTTTGCTGATTCGATCAAAGAAATCGCTATCACGATGGATCAGGTCCCTTCAAACCGAGGTTATCCAGGATCGCTTTATTCCGATTTAGCTTCACGCTATGAAAAAGCAGTTCAAATTGATGGAAGTGGTTCTATTACCATTATTGGCGTCACGACTATGCCAGGTGGAGATATTACGCATCCTGTTCCGGATAATACAGGGTATATTACAGAAGGGCAGTATTACTTGATCAATTCATCTATTGATCCGTTTGGTTCACTGTCACGCTTGAAGCAGCTTGTAATCGGTAAAGTAACACGTCAGGATCATGGTGACTTAGCTAATGCAATGATCCGTCTTTATGCAGAATCTAAAAAAGCAAAAGAACGGCAAGCGATGGGTTTCAAGTTGTCCCGGTGGGATGAACAGCTAATCAAATATGCGCGTCTTTTTGAAAAAAAACTGACAAATCTTGAAGTCAACCTACCTTTGGAAGATGCTCTAGACATTGGATGGCAAATTTTAAGCGAGTGCTTTAAACCACAGGAAGTTGGAATTAAAGAATCTATTTTGACACGCTATTGGCCCAAAGAAGCTGTTGAAGTGGCGGGTTAATATATGGCAGAGGTTAAACTCACAAAAAATGAATTACGACTTCAGCAAACTCGTTTAGGTGAACTCCTAAAGTATTTGCCGACCCTTCAGTTAAAAAAAGCAATGCTGCAGACTGAGGTGAATGACGCACGAGCAGAAGTTGTCCAATGTGAGCTAAAATATCGGGAGATGCATAACCGCATCGACACCTACTCTTCTTTGGTAAATGAAAGGCTTTCTTTCAATTTAGAGGAAGCTGTTGTGGTCAAAGATGTACAAAAGAGCTATGAAAATATTGCAGGAACTGAGGTCCCTTATTTTAAATCGATTTCTTTTAATGAAGTCAGTTACCAGCTTTTCGACACTCCTCCGTGGGTTGATTCTTTGATTATAGGACTACGCGGTCTTGTGGAAGCTTCTGTCAAAATTCAGATTGCTCAGGAAAAAAAAGCTGCGCTTGAAGAAGAGTTGCGAGATGTGTCTATTAAAGTGAACCTCTTCGAAAAAATTCTAATTCCAAGAGCGCAAGTAAACATTAGAAAAATTAAAGTTTTTTTGGGCGATCAACAGCTTGCAGCTGTATCACAAGCCAAAGTTGCTAAACGAAAGATCGAAGAACGAAAAGCTCGGCAAAATCTGCCTGTTATGGAGAATGTTCATGCGGATTGATGTAAAAAAATACCTTTTTGTCGGTGCTGATAGTGAAAAATCTAATTTTTTTATGGAAGCACAAAAACTTGGAATTGTGCACTTTATCGATCCTAAGCCTACAAGGCCTAAAGAAGTTCCTGTCGAGATTCAAAATACTCTGGCAGCAATCAAGACTTTAAACAGTCTGCCTGTGATGAAGCAAGAAGAGTTGGATGACTATACCTTTGTGAATGAAGTCATCGAAAATATAGTGAGCTTACGGGATCATCTGGAGAAACTATCTGAAGATGAGCGCATTTTGAATTTGGAGATAGCACGAGTGGCTCCTTTTGGGGATTATTCAAAAGAAGAGATCGAGTGGATTGAAAAGGAAACAAATCGCACGGTTCAGTTTTATTGTGCAAAGCAAGGACATGCATCAAGTGAACAGCTTCCTGAAGCTGCCATATATATTACGACTGAATCAGACCTTGACTATTTCATTGCATTGAATCCAAAACCTACTCAGTTTGAAAAGATGATTGAGATTAAGCCTGAAGGACCTTTAAATGATTTAGAACATTGCCATCGCTTACTCATGAAAGAAATTCATGATGTTGATGCCAGGCTTAAGAATTATGCGCGCTATAGGTCTTATCTTCATCAGGCTCTCATTTTAAAATTTAACAGCCATCATCTTTTAACGACAGAAGAACAAGCCGCCTTGGCCATGGATGGACGTCTTTTTGTTATCGAGGGGTGGGTCCCGGAAGATAAAGTTAATGCGTTGCATTCGATTGCCAAATATTCTCACGTCCAGATTGAAGAGGTCGCTATAGAGCCTTCTGATACTATCCCTACTTACTTAGAAAATATAGGCGCTGCACGTATAGGTGAAGACCTTGTACATATTTATGACACGCCTTCAACAAGTGATAAAGATCCGTCTTTATGGGTGCTTTTCTTTTTTGCGCTTTTCTTTTCAATGATTATCGGGGATGCGGGTTATGGACTTGTTTTATTGGCTGTTGCTCTTTATTTTCGTACGACGCTGACCAAAAAAAGTCGTGCTGTATCCCGATTCCTTAACTTAGCAGTGATCTTGTGTGGATTTTGTATTGTCTGGGGAGTTCTGATGACTTCTTTTTTTGGAATTTCCTTTAGCCCGAATAGCCCTGTACGGAAGGCATCACTTTTGACGTGGCTGGTTGAAAAGAAAACCGAGTATCATTTTAGGCATCAAGATGCTGTGGCAAAAGAATGGACTGCGAAATTCCCCGCATTGGAAGGTATGAAGGCTCCAAAGGAAATTATCATGAATGCCGCAGATGTTAATCCTAAAACTGATGCCAAGTCCTTTGCATTATTTAATCGATTTTCGGACAATATCTTACTTGAACTAGCGTTGTTTATCGGTGTTGTTCATATTAGCTTGTCTTTGATTCGGAACTTCTATCGTAACATGACTGGAATCGGCTGGCTCTTATTTATTTTCGGAGCCTACCTTTATTTCCCTAAATTTTTAGGCTCAGTGTCTATGTTAAATTATATTTTTGGAATTGATGTAAATAAAGGCGCAGAAAATGGGCTTTGGTTAATGTTCGGTGGAATCGGTCTTGCAGTCACAATTGCTGTTATTAAAGACAAGTTTTTTGGACTGTTGGAGTTGATGAATGTTATTCAAATTTTTGCCGACGCGATGTCTTACTTGCGTCTTTACGCATTAGGGCTTTCTGGAGCTCTTGTCGTGAGTACGATGAATGATCTTGCTTCAGGGCTAAATGTTGTTTTGGGAGGGCTTCTGCTTGTCGTTGCCCATATTGTCAATCTAGGGCTGTGTGTCATGGGTGGGGTCATCCATGGCTTGCGTTTGAATTTTTTAGAGTGGTATCACTATAGCTTTGAAGGTGGCGGAAAAAAATTCAATCCCCTTAAAAAAATTGAAGTTGAATAAGGGACTGTTTCACAGTTCCTAACGTAAAAGAAGAAGGAAATTATATGAATTATGATATGGTCGGCCCCGTAATTGCCTTAACCCTTTCATCAATCGGAAGTACTATCGGTTGTTATATTGCAGGTGCCGCTTCACATGCCGCAATGACCCGCACAGAAGATGGGCATGGAAAGTTTATTGGAATGTCTGCAGCACCAGCTTCACAGTCAATTTATGGCTTCATTTTGATGCTTTTGATGAGCAAAGCGATTCTGGCAGGTACTCTATCTCCAATTTCAGGAATTGCAATGGGTGTTTTCGCTGGCTCTGCAATTGGCTTATCCGCGATTTTTCAGGGAAAAGTATGTGCAACAGGGATTCAAGCTTCAATGAAAAATCCCAGCCTTTTTGGAAAATCTTTTGCTTCTGTTGGGATAATTGAATCTTTTGCTCTGTTTACCTTTGTGTTCTGCATGTTGATCATGTAATTGAATTGATTGCTAACTGTAACTGGGCACTTCGATGCCCAATTACAGTTGGGTTTGTATTTCTTTGGTTGAATTAAACTGGCATTACACTTAAATATCAGAAATAGAGAGTGTCACGTCCAGTAACATATTTAGTGCCAAAGGAATATTATGAATAATTTTGCATTTCACCTGTGCAATTATCTAAAGACCCCCTTCTGGATCTTCTTAGCTTTTTCTCTAATCTCTGCGGGTGTGATTCAAAAAAATGTTAATTTTCAATCCAAGGCTAGTTCATCCATGAACCAAGACAATAATCAAGTTCTTATCCTAAATAGCGAAAATGTTCCAAATCAACTCCCACGCAATTTCCGCATGTGTCAAAATGGATGGAATCTTCGTTCGTTGTTTTCATTTTCTTCACGAATAGGTCTAGAAGAATTGAAAGCTTCAGGCAGTGCACAATTTTCTGCAAATGGGTTTGCTGAAATTCTTAAGCATATTCCTTCAAAGAATATAGTAATTATCGATCTGAGGCAAGAATCTCATGGATTTGCAAATGGAATAGCGATCAGTTGGTACGGCCCTCACAATGCAGCTAATGCTAACAAAACGCTATTTGAAATTGAGTGCGATGAAAGGCATCGTTTGGATGAGCTTGTGGTACAGAAAAATATTGTGATAAATCAAATATTGGCAAAACCTGAGGATATTATCGAGAAGGTCTCCCCGCTAACCATTGTTGTAGAAAAGGCCTATACAGAGCAAAAATTAGTTCAGGATTTAGGTTTTCGTTATATTCGCATGCCTGTTGTAGACCATCTACCCCCCACAAAAGAAAGGGTCGAACAATTTGTGAATTTTGTCAAAGCTCTTAGCCCAAATTCGTGGCTTCATTTTCATTGTGCTGCCGGAAAAGGGCGAACGACCACCTTTATGGCGATGTATGATATGATGCATAATGCAGACAAAGTGTCTTTTGAAGCGATCATTAAGCGTCAACATTTGATTGGAGGCAAGAATTTGGCTGAATTGCCGGATAAAAGCAAGTGGAGATATCCGCACGCAGTTAGACGTAAAAATTTTCTTAAAGCCTTTTACGAAAAATGCCGGAATGATTTAATTGGAAATTTAAATATTTCTCAAAGTGGGGCTCTTTCGAAATAGCGAGCTCTATTGCTGTAGCCTTTTGAGACAATTCGGATTATAAAGGACGTTAAGGATTTTTACCTTCTACACTTATTTTTGTCGTTCTTTCTAAGATCCAATCTGTCATGATATTCAACGCTAAAGGCGCTATTGTTTCTTCAGTTTGTTCATACTCATCCCACGATCCTGTCATGCATGTTTGGAACGCATGATTAAGTTTTGGCATCTCCATGATTGTGTAGTCTTTATTACCAGCTTTTTTGAGCGCCTCATCGATGAAAGGAAGGTTTTGTTTTGGGGATACCACTAGATCAAGCTCACCATTCAGTGCTAACGTAGGAATTATAGTATGCCTCAAAGCTGTAGAAGGTTCATAAGAAAAGTAAAAGTGACCCCATGGGGAATTAAACCTTTTTATAAATTCTTTAGTTACGGCAGAATTGGTCTTAATCCATGTTTTTTGATTCTCGGTCAATTCAGAAAAGAATTTTTCAAGACCTTTATTTACTTGTGCCTTAGCTTTATCACGATTGGTTTCTTTTTTCACAATTCCTGTAAAAATTTTTCGGACTTGAGTATCAATTTCAATCAGTTCCTCATCAACTCCTTCTGCTCGATGGAGTAATCTTCCCTGCTCGCATAGGATTTCTTCTCCATTTACACCAGTTCCAGCCATTAGCACAATATAGGCAACATCGTTTGATTTTGACGCAAGCATAGGTGCAACGATTCCACCTTCACTATGACCAACAAGCCCTATTTGGTTTTTAACAATTTCTGGTCTCGATTTCAAGTATTCGACACCTTTCTCAACATCATCACAAAAGTCCTCTATTGTTGCGTTATCATAATTACCAGTAGATTTTCCAACACCACGCTTATCAAAGCGTAGCACTGCTATACCATGTCTTGTAAAGTGATCTGACAACACGAGAAAAGGTTTATGGCCAAGAATTGTTTCATCACGATCTAAACGTGAAGACCCATGAATAAGTATGACAGCAGGAAATGGTCCAGTTGTTTGAGGCAATGTCAGAGTTCCTGAAAGCAATATTTCGGAATTCCCATAACTGACTTCTTCTACAAAGTAAGGAAAAGGTGGTTTAGGTTCTTGAGAACGATTTTTTTGATTTATATCCAACATATGCTCTTCTCCAACAAGAAAATGCAAAGAGAAGGAAACAATATTATGAAAAAAGTTGTAGAATTCATATTTTCATCCCTTTAAGTTTCAATAAAATTTCAATCCAGAAATTTGTCTAAATAACAGTATATACCTTATTCCTTAATCATGAACAACTTAAAATTAGTTAGATTTGTAGGATAGCTCCCATTCATATCTTAACAGAAATTATCCTCGAATAAAGGATAGATAAATTCAAAACTTTCCTTGTAAGAAGGATCATTTAGATAAACCTAGAATCTTATCTACATTTTGGAATTAGGCTTTAATGTAAATCAGGCTGGAATTCATAGATGGTGAATGTTGAACTGCCATTAAATAGAGCTAATAGTTGGCAGCTTCGTTACAGTCTTTCTTTAGTTGTGGTCTGTCCTTAAAAGCTTTTAAACGCTGTTTAGAGTTCATGTGCTATTTTCTAAAGCATCTATTGCTCTTTGTTTTCGTACAAGCAGACATCGAATCCTCTGCTTGAATCGTTTTGAGGGCATTTTTTTGACAGCTGTAAAAATTCAAATTTCCTTTTATCCCCTCTAAGAAAAAAAAACTTCTGGTACCCAGAAAAATAATTGACGAAAAAATAGTCATAAAGCATGTTGAAGGTATAAAGAATGAAGAGCAAAATATTCATATGTGACTCGAATCAATAAACCAAGGAGTGATTATGTGTTTCCCAATTACATTTGTTCAAGGTCGGGACGACTTCATGCCCTCTTTCATTAATTTTTGTGGAAATTCAGCTGTTTTAGCTGCTGGAGTAGCAGTTTTAACTGCTGTTACTTCATGTGCTTTAGAGGCTTTAGGATACGTGGCAGCGGCAACGTCTGTTGCAGTTATCCTTCCCGCAGCTACAACTATAGTTGTATATGCTACAGTAATAGGATTAGCGTCGGTGATTGCATACTTTGGATGTAGAGCATTGGTGGGTAGACCAGTAAACGTAAACTAACTTTTTCGCAGTTTTATTTGCAGTTACCTGTACTGCAAATAAAGCTGCGTTCTTTATTTTAGCTATTTAGTCTCATCAGCCCCCAAAACCAAGAGCGATTGAAAAAGTGATAAGTCAAAATGGTCGCATCAAACAAACCAAGCCCGTTGTAACAAAATATACCTCTTTAAACTGCTGCATGGGAAGTTTGCCTTAACTACCATTCAATAGGGCTAATAATTCTGCCGCCTCTTTACAGCTCATTCGTTGGTTGTGATCGATCGTTAACAGTTCATGAGAGATGTTTAAAAGCTCATGGGCGATGTCACTTTGATCTTTAGTACTGCTGTTATGGATACTTATATTTGCATTTACAAACAGTTGCTCAATGTCGGCCTGCTGATAACGGAAAAACGGTTTCATATATGAAATCCACGGATCCAGATTATTAGTTTCTGGATCGATGGCAAACAATTTTGGTGCAGCTAACATCAGCATGCAAATTCCTAAGCTCCAGCTATCCGATTTCGTACCGAAGATATATTGAGGGCTCTTTTCATCCAGGCTTTCCGGAGGCTGGTAGGCTCGACTTGCTCCCATGCACTTTGTAGGAGTGCTCAGTGTCCCAAAGTCACTAAGAAAGCCGTGGTAATATTCATCCAGTAACATATTATCTAATTTGAAGTCAGAATAAATAAAATGACGATCGTGCATATCACTCAATCCTTCTGCAGCATCTTGCAAAGCCTTTGCTCTTACCGTTAAAGGCGTCTTGAGGAGCAAATTTGAATTTCCCTTAAATATTTTTGTGATAAGTACATATTTTCTTTGCTTTTTCCCATCAACTGCAGTCATAAATTTATGTTTTGGGATAATATGTCTACAATTCTTCAGTTTATCTAAAGCTTTTATTGTATTTTGTGTTTCTACCCAAGCAGAGTTCGAATCTTCAGCTTTAATCGTTTGGTGAGCACATTCTTTTAACGAATGCAAACCTAACGCCTTTCTTACTTTTTTATTGGCACCAGTGCCGATTACATCAAATCTTACGTATACCTTATCCCCATCTAAAGTAAACCCGTAGCTGTTTTCTTTTTTGGAAGTTTGAACAATTTTTTTAGAATTCGATGACATGTTGGCTTTAAAAATATTGCTAACTTCTATCAGTGTGTTTTGCATTTTATAATCTTGCATATGAACACTGTTCAAAAGATTGGTTAATTTTTCTGGAGTGTAAGTTTTGGTCTTTGATAGATGACTAATAGCACACATAAGGTCGAAATTTCCATAAGAAAAGTTTTTTATATTTTCACTGACTTCTACAGATGGAGTCATTGCCTCTAGCAATGCAAAATCTTTTGCTGCTTCTTCACAACTCATTCTTTTTTGGTAATCTAATGAGAGCAAATTTTTCGAGACGTTTACAAGCCCCAACGCAATAAATATTTCTTGTGAGGACAAGGCATTGTTTTTAAGAATTAGATCATTAGCATTTTTATATAAATCGTCCAATTCGATTTGTGTATAAAGGGCCAGTTGTCTTTGGTCCGCAGCCCAAGGCAAAGGGTTGCCATTTTTGGAATCAACAGCAAATAGCGCAGGGGCAGCTAACATCAACGAGCAAATTCCTAAGCTAAAGCTATCTACTTTTGTATCGAAAATATAATCTTTGCTACTTATATTTAATGTCTCAGGTGCTTTATAAGCGCTACTTCCACTCCTACATTCGCCAGGGCGGCTTAAAATTGTTGTCTTATTTAAGGAAGCTTTACCGGTTATGTCGATTAATACTTTATCTAATTTAAAATTTGAATAGATTTGGTTATTCTTGTGCAAATTTCCCATTTCTTCTGCAACTTCGCTTAAAGCTTTAGCCCTCTCAAATAAAGATTTATCAAGTAGTGAATTTCCATCGGGTGTTTTGCTTTGAATTTCTACTTTAGGTTCATGTATTTTGTCGTTATTTAGTGATTGATTTTCTACAGATATGTGAGGGGACTTCACGTCCTTTTTCAATTCCTTTGAGAAAGACTTTGTTGCTATTATATTAATATCGTGACTGCACTTTTTGCCTTCAATTTCATTGCTTTCTGTTGAAATTTTAACAGGTTTATTTGAACAATTTATATTTATCTGAATATTCTTATCGCTAACTGGAGGGAGATCTGAGGAAATAAAGGGTCTGCGTTCATCTTCTCTAATATCTGATTCAAATTTATTTTCTTCAGGAAATAAATTTGAATTGTCCGACGGGGGAAACTTATCGTTATTAGCATCTTTATTATCATCGTTATTAGAATCATTATTAGCATGGTTATTAACATCGTTACTCGCAAGAGATTGGTTTGAAAAAGTATTATTTTCATCAGCGAAGTATTCATTTGTAATATTTCTGTATTCGCGTACGGAGGGAGAGATGGTTGCGAGGCCTTTTAATAAAGTTCCCAATAATAAAGAAGGAATTAAAATATTAATTGCAGCAGCCGTTTTTGCCCAATGACCCTGAGGATATTCTACCTCTACATCAGCTATGTTTTTTTGGACGATTGTGATCTTTAATCCGTTAAAAAGATACCTGATAGGCGCAAAACATTCATCGCCTATATGTTCTAAAAGGTTTTTTTCGCTGTAGTTAAGTGTAGTATTACAAAATATATTAGGCATTAATAACCCTCCGTAACGGTTTGCTTAGGTTCTTTAACTGAGAACCTGCAAGTTAAACTGAAAAAAATATTGTAGAATAATTAGAAATTTAATGCAATCATAATTATATTAATTGTCAATGCAGTGGTGTTGCAGGTAATCTTTTAACTATTATATCCAAAAGAAATTTGGAATCGAGTATGCCAAATCGAACTCTTTTTAAAAAAAGATTCGTGTTTTTGTCAACAAACCAAGACTGCGTTGGCGGGTCGAATAATGTGTGTTTATGTAAAGCAGATTTACAAAGTTCAAAGACACCGGCGGAAATTATAATCGTCAATAAAGGAAGCCAAAGAGAAGATAGAAAAGTTAACTCATGTAAAACGCAATGTGTCAATAATTAAAGTTTTTTTGCATAAGTTAGGGTTGAAACCCAGGAAAACAGCAGCTTTATCCGCAAAAGTAGACCCTGCAGCGCAGGAAGACTTTAAAAAAAAGTACTGGAGCCTAAACTAGAAGAGGAAAAAGAGGGCTTGAGACAAGTCTATTTCTTAGACGCAGCTCATTTTATATATGGAGTTTATTTATCAACAAAGTGGTCAAAGGAGCGGTTATTCATCAGGTCTAGCCCTGGAAGAAGTCGCTTTAACGTATTGGGAGCCTTGAATGCAGTTTCAAATGAAATGATTGTAGTAGATAATCTCACAACAATTAATGCATGGAGCATCCACGAGCTTTTTCAGAAATTAAAAGAACGACATCCAAACGAAAAGATAAGTATTTTCCTCGACAATGCACGATACCAGAGATGCTATGTCAGTCAAGCCTCGGCCAATATGAATGGAATTGAACTGGAATACCTGCCTCCATACTCTCCAAATTTAAATTTGATAGAAAGAGCATGGAAATTTATAAAAGCTAAGAGTTTAAATTCAAAGCATTACAACACTTTCCAAGAATTTTGTAGTGGAATTAAGGATTGCATAAAGGGATTTACTGGCAAGTTTATTATTGAAATAAAGAGCCTATTATTCTGGAATTTCCAAACATTCGATTTAGGAAAAATCAAAATTTGATACAGGCGAAAGTATAACACGGCCTACAGAACACAATTTAAATTGAAGACAACTCCAAGCAATGATAGAATTAGTAATTACGCAAGAGTTAACCTAAAGGAACATATATATGAAAATTTTTCAAGCTTCTTTGGCAGAAGATACTATTATAAAAGATTATCAAAAAGAAACAAATTTAAAATATCCTGTACAAGTTGAAAAAGATGGAAAGAACATATAGGCTACTAGATGTATATTCATTAAATTTAAGTAAACTGGAGAGAGTCAAAGTCTTCTTTCACTTCGCTCTTAGATTATTTGCTAACTTGGGTCTTTATTTAACAGGTCAAGCAGGGCGTAACGCGAAAAATAAATGGAAAAAAGTCACCTCTGGAAAACAAATAGTTGCCCTGTATGTTGAAAGTGGAGTAGATCTAAGCTATAGCAAATTTACCAAACCTAAAGACCACAACTGTGGAGAGCAGAGCAAAATCGATAGAAAGAAAAATGAGTCTACCACCAGTAGTGCGCATAGTTCATTTAGCAGTACCCACGTTCAACAGCAAACAAAAACGTTAAATAGAAGCCGATCAATTGAAGAAACAATTCTTAGCCCTAAAGTTATTAACAACCAATGCGTTCAATTTGAAGTTGAATTAGAAAGCCTTGAAGCAAGAACTCCTACTCACCAGGATTTAAGTTACCTCGATTTTATTTACAATATGATGCCTAAAGAAGATCAAAAGCCTGATTATTATGATCGCATCCAGCAATTAAGGCGGAAAGTACAATTTGATGAATTACAAAATTTTATTAACTATGAGCAGGCTAGCTTTCAATAGTTGTTCCTCCTCTCTGTGCTTGTAAGACGCTCTTGCCGCGTTTAAGTGTCTTCTCGATTTTTTGTTAAATTTTCCGTAATATGTAAGCCTTGCTGACGGATTCCTCCGATATTCGTGTGCGTTACTTGCGATTTTCTGGTTATTGGAAAAGAGTCAACTTTTTTATGGAATTTTTTTTAAAATATCAAAAAATTTTTTTATGAAAAACTTTTCTTTTAAAAAATCTAGACTCATATAATCGATAGCCATAGTAAATCTATCTAATAATTTAAGGGTGAAATTTTTATTTTGGTACAATTTCTATATCAATTATCACTAAATCAAATATAAATTCTTCATGGTTTTTAAGATCTTCAGTCAACAACGGATATTAACAGTACACTTAGTCGGGAACATAAGCCGCTCCAGTACAATCAGCTGCAACTGCGCTTTTTCTTTGCCGCCCGTTCCACAGTTCCATTTTATTATCTGCCTCGAAAAGTAGGCGATGATTCTAAGGATTCAATTCATTGTAAAAATACATCGCCAATGCAAAACATCCAATTTCGCAAGATGAAATGCATGAAACTGTAGAAATTAAGACAGGAAAATGAATAAAGTGACAGATCTGCTATCTGAAGAAATTATTGGTAGAAAGCTGTTTTAATATTTTTAAAAGCTTATTAAAAGTGAAATAGCTCTCGGGAGATGGGAATCATGCCTTCCTTAAGTGGAAGGAATAACGTCTGCACTAATGGCTGTGGTGAATCAACTGCGTAGTGAGAAAAATCGCTGACTCCCGATTCTCGCAACAATGTTTCATCGATAAAAAATTGCCCTGTTGCTTTTTAAAATGTTTGACTGGCAAGTTCATAAGCAGCATCTGCCATAATAGAGGGCCAACGACTTCCTGCGTAGACTTCTCGAGAAAGATGATCCTTGAGTCTCTGAGTAGCAATGTTTGTTTGAGGCCAAAGAGAATTAACTGCAATTCCAGCATTCTTAAATTCTGCGGACATTCCAAGCGTACATAGGCTTATCCCATATTTACCCAAGGAAAAAGGCAAATGATCTCTCAACCATTGCATCTCAAGGCCAATAGGAGGAGCAATATTGATAATATGAGGATTTCTAGCCTCCTTCAAATATGGAAAACAGATTTGGGCAAGAAAAAAGGTTGCTTGCATACTGGTAGATATGATGAGATCAAATTGTTCGGGGGAAGTATGAAGGGCATCATTGAAGCAGGGTGCACTTGTGTTGTTGACTAAGATATCGATACTCCCGAAGTGGGCAACTGCTTCACCGGCGATGATTTTCATCGTTATTTCGGACGTCGACCTCCAGGGCCAGGGCTTTTCCTCCTACAGATTCAATTCCCTCAATTGTTTCTTGGATTTGAGTAGGAGTATCTTTTGAAGCAATGACAATATTCGATCCATCAACAGCAAAACGAAAAGCAATGGCTTGGCCAATTCACTGACCAGCTCCCGTAATCATAACAGTCCTATTTGTACTATTAACCATACTTAATCCATATTCACTTCTCTAATTTTTCTTTTTCTTAGAAGCAATCCTGATGTTCATTTTTATAGATTTAATCGACTTGAGCTTTTCGCTTATCACATCACCACTTAATCCTTTTCAATTTCATCAGGAATGCGAATTTAGCCTTTTAATTCATTAAGAGCTTTTTCATATTCAGCCCTGATTGATCTTCCTTGCATAAGATCATGCCAGTGGGATTATCCTCTGGCTGCTTAAGCAAACGATCTACAGTGGTCAGATAAAAATTGACCTGCACAGCATCCGTAGGTTTGAATGGGTCCGTATTCTATGTCCTATGTGGCGTAACCTAGTGTTATCCAGTCTGCTTCTTCAGGTAAATTCTCATTAAATTTAGGTTTCTACACAACATAATATAGGAAACTGATGGAGAGGGGCTTACGACCAAATATTCATATAATTATGCAGGGAAAGTTTCCAAAATTCGAAGAGGTAGCGCTTTAACGAAATATGAATATGACACACTAGGTCGAGTAGATGAAGAGCGTCGTTATTCTGGAAAGGAGGTTCATGAATATGTTGCCACAAAATATACCTACGATCTTCTCGATAGGATTGCAGAAGAATGCGAAGTTGATGCTAATGGAACGATTTACACTAAGAAGAAAACCACTTATGACGAAAATAACAACATTACAGAAACAAAGACTTGGAATCATTCTGGAACTGCTGTAGCAAAAAATACTTATGATCCTCGAGGAAATTTAAGCAGTTCTACAGACCCGCTCGGAAATACAACTCATTACAACACTCGCTATGATTTTTTTCTCGATGGGTTGAACTTACCTTGTTTAGAAATAACAGATCCAACTGGAGTTAAAACAATTTCTGTTTCAGATCATCAAGGTTCTATAATCAGTGTACAAATATATTCACCTGTGGGAACCCTTTTGTCAGATACAGAAATGTTCTATGACATTCGTGGAAACATTGTTAGAAAAGAGCAATATCTTCCC
>JACCRY010000181.1 GCA_013813265.1 Parachlamydiaceae bacterium | reverse complement strand
GGAAATATATAGGGCATTAGGACTTTCTTCCTCAATTTTGAGGTCTAAAAAAACTATTGTATAAATTTAAAATGTAGTCAAGAATCTGCAAACTTCCTCACGGAAGCTGGTGAACTTGGGTTAAAAGGAAAGTAAATAATTAGTTCAATTGAAAACAGAATTGCGGAAGCGGCTGATATTGCTGGTTACATCCCAGTCGTTTGCCTCTTTTCTGGTCTTACGAGAGTCGTCTATGGCGTTGCTATAGGAACATTTTACAGTATTAAAATGAACTTAACTGAGGATGCGACTTTATTAGCAAAATTTCAAAATGAAAAAGAAAAAGGTTGGGTACACATAAAAGAGGGTGGTTTAGAGGCATTACATAATAAGGTGGTACAACTCTTTCTTGCATGTTGCGCTCTTGTATTTTGCTGTTGCCTAATCTCACACTGTATGAATAAGTTAAATATAACGTTAGATGAAAAGGGAGTATTTCATTTTAATCATTAAATTAACTGGAAAAGATAGGTTAAATGGAAGTGAGAAACAACCAGTCCGTGAATGCTTCTTCTTTCTATGAAGCTAGCCAACTCGGCAAATGTCCAGTTACAGGCCCTTAGCCAGCCCTTGAATGCGTCTCACTTTCCATTGGCTCCATAAGAGCACAGCAAGAAACAACATTCCTATCACACATACAACAATCCCTCCAGTTGAAAGCGCAAGCCCCATGACGGATAGAATGTGTCGGGAAAGGGCAACGCCAATCAGCGAAGCCAATGTACCGAAAGCACACGCAACAAAAAGCATTTTTTTCAAATCATGCGTGATTAATCGTGCTGTCAATGCAGGCCCGGTAATAAAGGCTAGCACCATGAGAACTCCTACCGCTCTAAATCCGCCAATTGCAGTGGCAGACACCTGAATCATCAAAAGATAACTAAAAAATACCGGTGAGATCCCCAACGCCTTTGAAAAGGCCGGATCAAATGTAGTAATCGTGTACTCTTTAAAAAAGAGGAAAATAAGTAAGATATTGATTGCTAAGGCGGCAAATACGATTTTAAGATCTCCAATTAAAAGCGCATCGACATTTCCCATGATCACCTCAGTGCCAATATGGGCACTTCGTGTCAATAAGGTGACCAAAATTACTCCAAGAGCAAATAGACTGGTAAAGACAATCCCAATGCTGGCATCTTCTTGTAACTTCGCATACTTTGTCAAAAATTCCGTCAGAAATGTCGTCAAAAGGCCCATAACCAGTGAAGCGATGAGCATCGCATCTAAAGAGATCTGGCCTGCATGCCCGCCGACATCAGGCATACCCCCGCGTGTCGTCACAAAATAGGCTAGAACAATTCCCAATAAGATTGTATGTGACAAGGCATTTGCTAGCATTGTCATTCTACGTAAAACTAAGAAGCATCCCAAAATGGCTGCGGAAAGTGAAATTCCTACCAAAGCCAACATCTGAATCTCATCTGAAACCAAAGCAGATAGGCTCTCTTGCCCAGTTACGAATCCCCAAATTCTCTGCAACAAAACTAGAAAAAATTGAAAAAAAGAAGTGTTTGAATAAGGATTAGAATATGCCACTATAGACCGCCTTCAAATGGAGGAATCGGCTGTCGATGCGGATCAACTTTGGGATCTTTTAAAAGAGCGGTCAACTGTTGTTCAAGTTCAGGAGTTAAAATGTGCTCGATTTCTTCAGCGCTTTTATGTACACGTTCTGCTTGAACACCTAAATAATCACACAAGTACACTTCCCATAAGCGATGCAGTCGAACAATATGTTTTGCTCGATGTGCCCCTTCAACTGTTAAAGAATAGTTAGCTCCATCCCGTCTAACCCAACCCTGATAACCCAGCCAAGAGACTAATAAAAAAAGATAAGTTCTTGACATGGACTGATAATGTCCGATTTCACCTAGTGTTAAACCTTTTCCTTCACTCTGTCTCCACATTGTTTTAAGAAGATTTTCTCGCAAGCATTTGGAACGAAAGTAAGCAATTCTTGCAAGTCTGTTGAAAAGTCCGCGTTCTGGGGCAAAAAATAGCGCGAAAATGCAAATACAGCTTGCAACCATCACAATCATGGGCCCTGTAGGAAGCGAAAATCGTTCAGCGGGAGAATTTTGATGAAAATAAGACATAAGTTCGACAGAAAGAAAATTTCCTAAAAATCCGCTAATAATGCCAAAAATAGCGGCCAATACCAACATGTAGGAAAGGCGGCTTGTATACTGCCTGGCGGCCGCAGCCGGAGCAATGAGCATAGCTGACATTAATACAACTCCGACAGATCGGATCCCCACAACAATCGATAAACTTAGGAAAAATAGAACGGCAGCATCTACAAGATGCACACGAATTCCAATCGACTCTGCATATTCACGGTCAAAGGTTAACACCTTCAATTCCTTGTAGAACATAAAAATCATCGTTACAACAAAAAGTGAAAGGATTCCGTAAAGCAGAATATGGCGATCTCCCATCGTAGCAGCTTGGCCGTAAAGGTAGCTAAGGCTCTGTTTATAAAGGGCTGAATAAGTAAATTGCACATAGGATGCAAGCAAAATTCCAAGGCCAAAAAAGATCGAAAGGATAAAACAGAGGGCTGAATCCGCACGAATTTTATATCGGGATTCCAGGATATAAATACAGTAGTAACCGAGAAGAGCAAAAATGAATGCACCAAAAAGACTAAGGCAAGAAATCCAAAGGGATTCATGCCCTGATTCGGTTAAAGCGGTAGCAAAAATAGCCCCTAAAATAACGCCCGGATAAGACGCATGCGATAAGGACTCTCCTAAAAGAGACTCCTTTCTCAAGTACGTGATTACTCCAATAAGAGCCGCTGAAAGGCACATGAGCATGCAACCTAGCGTAGGAGCTCTCAAAACCGGGTCGGTGAAATAACTCCAGACAGATTCCATCACTCAGGGATTCCACTTTGCAAGTTTCTGGACATTTTTAACGCCTCGTCAAATAAAGCGTAACTTTTACCATAACATGATTTCAGCATTTCTTGATTGAAAGTCGTCGCTGTTGGCCCCGAAGCCACCAGCCGAATATTAAGCATAATGATCCAGTCAAAGTAAGTGTTTACATTGTCTAGCTCATGGTGTACGACAAAAACAGTTTTTCCTTGTGCCTTCAATTGATGTAATAGAGTCATAATTGCAGAGCGGGTGGCCAAATCTACTCCGACAAAAGGCTCATCCATTAAATAAATGTCTGCCTCTTGAACAAGCGCTCTAGCTAGAAAAGCACGTTGCTGCTGTCCTCCAGAAAGTTGACTTATTTGGCGGTTAGCAAATTGCTCAATTCCCATTTTTACAAGATATTCATGAACTGCGGCATAATCAGCCTCCCGTGGGCGTCTAAAAAGCTTTAGGTGACCATATCGACCCATCAGCACTAAGTCGCGCACAGTAATAGGAAAATCCCAATCGACACTTTCTCTTTGCGGCACATAGGCAATTCTTTGACGCACACTTGAGAGGGATTGTCCGAAAAATTTTACTTTCCCCGAAAGCGGGGTGATCAACCCTAGCGCTGTTTTTATAAGAGTCGTTTTTCCAGCGCCATTTGGGCCAATGATCCCCGCAACAACTCCGGTAGGAACTTCTAACGAGACATCCCACAAAGCCGGAACCGAATCATAATTGACAGAAAGCTCATGCGTTTGCAGAGCAAGCGGTTGATCTGTCTTACTTTCCATTTGCAACATCCGTATGATCTAAATACTTTATGATCGTGAAAACATCGTGATGGATCATTTTTAGATAGCTATCGCCCGGAGACCCTGGAGGACCCATCGCATCTCCATATAATGGACCTTTGGCGATGATTAAATGTAAGCCCTCTTCATTTCCCGAATCTAGAAGCTTAACGATTGAAGCATGACTAACGTTAGACTCGGAAAAAATCACGTTAATGTTGTATTCTTTGATATGCGTTAGAATCAGGCGAATATCGGTTGAGCTCAGTTGACTTTCTGGAGCCAGCCCCTCAGGGGCTACAAAACGCTTCTCCCATCCACCTTCTGCTCTTTCTTTTTCAGTTGAGAGGTATGCACGAGTAAAATAATTGAATGCATCGTGACTTGTGACTAAATATCTTTTTTCCTCAGGAATTTTAGCCATTTCTTGCTGCAAAATCAGATGACTTTCCATCATTTTTTTAGTCAGAGCTTCGCCATTTTGCTTGTAGAAATCGGCTTGTTCCGGATTTTGCTTACTCAAAGCACTCACAATAAAAGGTATCCCCTTGGCCCAAAGGCTTATATCCATCCAAATATGAGGATCAGGAGTTTTTTGTAAAAAAAGGATAACGGATGGATCTGTCTGATAAATTTCATCCCCTAAGCAAACCGCTTTAGAACTCATGACAAGAGATTCACGCAAACTCGGGCCATGCTCAAGACCTAATCCGCTACAGAAAATAATATCTGCCATCGCAAGTTTTTCATCATCTCCTTTGACCAATTGATAGGAATGCGGATCCAGTTCCCCTCTAATGAGAGTCAAAGCAGCAACTGTCTCTCCTCCAATTGCCTTAACTAAATCTTCAATCATGGCAATTGTACTCAAAACTTTAATTCGATCTTCTCCGGCGGCCCAACTTTGCGACTGACGTTCAGAGGTAGAACAGCCCCATATCAGGAAAAAGGAAAGGATCAGGGAGAGGGTTTTTTTCATGAAACTTTACAATATTGAATTTTAGGAACAAGGATCACAATGCATTGAAAATTGAGTATACAGGAACGTAAAATGGATTGTCAATTCCTATGGGCTTGCCTTCTCGAAAACTGAATAAAAATTTAATAAAAACAAATTTACGCTTTTATAATCTTGCATAATATATCAAGATAAACTATAATATTAATTGTAAATTACAGGAGTTGTTAATGAATTTAAACGAAAATCTTATTTTTAAGCAAACAGCTGCAGCTTCTTCTTTTACTAAGTCGGGAAAAATAATAAGTGAAGGAGAAATAAAAGAGCGGCTACAACTCAAAGACGGAGATTCTCGTGTTTCAATTGCTGCAAAAAAAACATTAGCTGGCTGGTGGACTTTTTCCGGATTTCTACAACGAATGACCTATACAGAAGTTATATTCAAAGGGGAAAGAATTTATATTAATATTAACAGCGTAGCTAAAAGATTACACATTTCAAAAAAAGAACTAAAAGAATATAAACCAGAAATGCTCAGTTTAACCCTCACTATAGCGTTAGAAAATGCTGAACAACTATCTCAAGTTTTAACGTATTACGCTTCAATGCCTATTGATTTCTCCCAAAAAAATCCAACACTTATGAAGACTATTAAGACTGCAGTTGCAGCATTTTTACGTCACGATGTAACTTTAACAGAGGTTAGAGACATTATCGCGATAAAAAAAGACGAAAAAAAGCTGGAGCTTTGGGCTCTAGGAGATAAATTAGGATCAGGCGGCTATAGCACTGTCGACAAAGTCACAGCCTTACACACGAATAAGAACAAAACTCGAGTCATAAAAAGACCTAAACACGGTCCTAAAGAGGCAAAAGCTAATCTCGATATCAAAAACTCAATTGACATCCTCCAAAAAATTCATCAAGAGGGCGATGTTCCTGGGATCCAAAGGAAACCGAAGCTTAGAGAGGTAAATTACATTACAAGGAATACGAACGAAAGAGGGATAGGATATATGAGTATTGAAGATTCACGTTATGATTGTGGAGATTTATTCGATGCTCTCACAGGTAAACTTCAAGATCTTTCCTCTAACCATATATTAAAACTTTGGAAAGAACCTTTAGCTGCTTTGAGCCATATAGAAAATATGGGCATCTGTCATACAGATTTAAAACCTGCAAACCTTCTTGTTCAAACGAACCTAAGTAAGGAAGAAGGATTCTCCGCCGATATCGCTGATTGGGGGGGCGCTAAAGACCTGAGCGAACTGAGGAAAGTCCCCAAGGGAATGCGCATCTCTCAAAATAAAATCTACAAAAGTTTTGATGCGTTGCTGGGGCCCCATACATCCTTATACGTATCATTAAACCACCTCGAAGCCGGCAGAAAAGCTTTTCGACGCGGAGATGTTGCAGCTGTTAAGGAAATCCTCCATAAAATGGATGTCTTTGCAGCAGGTTTGTCAATATATCAATCTGTTTTCCGAAAAACACCTTCTGTGACTACCCAAGATCCTCTAACTGAGCGATGGTATGTTGAAAGCATTCTTTTTGACCAGAACGCGATGTATTATAATGGGATGTCAGGTTTGATGGAAGATCTACTAACGCGTATGTGTTCTACGGATTATACAAAGCAGCCTACAAAAAAAGAAGTTTCAAATGCTTACAAAATGATAGTTTGATATTGAATGTTAAGTTTTCTTTATTGAAAATATAAGTGCAATTGAAAAACCGTGGCCTACTAAGAAAAAATAACTGTAAGAGTTTCAAGATATGGCAAAAAAATTAAGATGGAAAAGGATGATTAAAAAAACCTATTATTACTAATCATCCTTAATTTTGCTACTGTTAACTAATTTGAAATCGCAATATTTATTCTAGTTTCTGGTCCATAAAATATTATCCTCCACCTGATTCAGAGTTTGTATATTCTTACGGCTACCTTGAAAGTGATCTCTCATATTTGTATTGTTAAGATCTTGCCTCAATACTTGTTCACTTATTTGATTATCATACTTCGAGTCGGAAATAATTCCCTTCATTTCCATAAAGTATTCATAAGGCAATTCATGATCAAATTCCTTTTCCATCAATTTTTTGACAATCCCCAATCTAGGATCATTTTTTATCTCTTGATCCATACGCACGCGATCTACCCTATCTCCATGAGAAATGAGTGTAAACTTGTACAATGTATTTAGTTCCTCAGTAGGCTTCATTCCAAAATTTTTCCCTTTGCGAAGATCCAATAAAAGGCTATTAATTTTCTCATGTTGATTTAACTTCAATTTATCTCTTTCTGTTAGATAACCAATTCTCGAAAATATAACCCCTCCAATTGAATCTAAAAAATCTCGCCCACTTCCATAACTTTCAAGTTTAAACTTGCTGAGGTTTTCAATGCGTTTAGCAATTTGTTCGGATGAAGGTAATATAGCTTCATAAATTTCAGCTCTCAGTTCATTTTTATTTATATTTTCTGTATTGATGTATTTTTGTTGAGAGAGGATATTCTTTAATAACATCATGTGACCACTATGAAATTGAACATCACGTTCAGCTAGTTTTTCTTCCATCAACTCTTTTGCGAGTTTAAAATTTGGAACATCTTTAATTGCATCGGCAATTAATGATTTATCAACTCGATCTCCACTGGCCCGGACTGCACCTTTAGATAAATCTGTTAATGCCTTATCAAGTTGCTGTTTTTCAGAGAGTCCTGCCGTTTTCTGGGCTACTTTAATTTTTTTATATACATGTTCGATGTTTTCTAATTGTGTTTTTTTAATTTCGTCTCTTTTTGTAAGATAGGGGCTTGCTTTAATAGACAAAACTTTAAATATAGTATTTATTGTATCTAAAACATAACCATGCAATTTACCTAAAGATGTATTTTTTTCTGGCAAAAGTAAACCAATCATACCAACTGTAATTTCGACATCATTCAATAGCGGTGAAGGTTCCTCATTTTTAATATTATTATTCTCTACTACTTGCCGAAAACCCCTAACTGATGATGAATTATCCATATTGCCTCCTAAAAAAGATACTACTTTATAGTTTTATTTTACCATTTATTAGATTAATTTAAAAATTTTTAATTGCATCAAAAAATACATATCATTTTACAATACACAAATCGAGCCAATTTCTTAAAGACATAGAGAATTAAATCGTTCTTGTTCCAAGAAGAAAAAGTCCCCTTTTGGAAACAATGGCTTGATAAGTTTTGAATTGAGATTTATAATTGGAGGTTCCAGAACTTGTCTAATCAGTAGAGCGTGCTTGCATATATTTATTGACTACTTCTGGCGGGTATTTGTACATAGAGGTTACGCCAGGAGTTGGAGTACTAGACTTTCTTATGACGCATACACTCTAAATTAAGCAGGCGAAAGCATCTCCCGTGCTTCTTCGTCACTTATGAACTTTAAGAAGTGCTTCATCTGGAGGTCTGCAATTTGAGCATCAAATTCTTGAACACGTTCGTCTGCCTTACTGTAGCGAACACCGATATAATCAATATTAAGTTCTGCCAAAGGACCTTCTAAACTTTGAACGTGATTCAATTTATCATCCACAAACAACACCTTTTGTGGGAAGTGATTGATCTGCTTCAACAAATGTATCCCAATTTGATCTAGAAGTGGATGAGTATAAATAGCATCCATTGGATCTCTAGCAGTTTACCCCAAAACCAAATGCCCTTTTTGCTGTAACTCACGAATAATGTTAGGGGCTGTTTGATCCAAAATTGTGTAGCCTGAACCTGAAATTTCTAAATTGCGCTAATACTATTAAAAAAAACTATTGAATAAAATTAAAAAATATGTTAAAATATATTTGGAATGTAATATACATGTCCATAATTTATACTAAAACCATCATTAGGAGCTTATTATGTCAATCAACTTTTCAGTTTCGCAAAATTTCGAGAGTACAGATTTCCGTGCTCTTGCCGACAGCATAGCAAAAGGCTCAGAGAATGTAGTGAATACAGACTATCAGGTCGTGCAAAAGCCTACTTGGGGAGACTATATTACCAATTTTTTCGCGTCATTGTTTTCTTGCTGCTGCGCCCCAAAAAATCTTGATTACGATCTTGGTCGAATTTTTGTTAAAATTGAGAACGACATTCAAAATTCTTTAAGTAATTATATCCAAGAGATGGCACAAAATCCTGGAGTAAATTCGACAAATGTTGAGGGAGAGTTACAGTGCATTAAAGAGGCGATTTCCGTCTTAAATCAGAATGACGAATCACAATTCAATTTAAATAAAGGGACGATTACTTTGCCGAACCGAAAAGGTGAAATTCGTTTAGAGAAATTAGCTAAAAAGCCTGAAAACCCAGTTTCAAAAGAAGCTCTGGATATGGCTGTTAAAGTCGCTTTTAATGCCCATCGAAAAGCAATCTCTGAAAGAAAAAATTTAAGCATGGATCAAAAAATCTTTGTTAATCTACAAGAAGGGCAATATGAAATAAATCAATATAAAAAGATCAAAAAAGACGACACTTGGATGTTGGAAGTCACATTTACAACATCAGTTTTTGGTGGTTCTAGGACTGCGTGTTGTTCACTGCAGGAATTTCCACATGATCTACTGAATCTGCCCGGGGATTCGGTTTTTGACTCATTCCAAAAAAGCGAAATGATTGAAGACTTGCAAGCTAGAGAGACAGCTTATGAGATCCAACTCAAACAGCCTGAGATTAACCACAAAGAAAAATTTCAGCAAAAAGTTCAGGATCTCCGTGGCAAAGTAGAACCCTTAATACTTGCTTTAATTCAGCGCCTCACTAAAGCTCCTACCCAAAGGGATAATAGTAACGGTTCTACCCGAGGAAACGATTCTCTATTGCGGTTAAAATGGAGTCATTTAATGGATCAGCTAGAACAAGATGGATTTACAGCCGTGGCAAATGAGGTAAACGAAAAATCTCACCGACAAAAGTTTGATTTAACGAGCTTTGATTTTAGAAACCCAAAACATGATATGCTCTCGAATTGGTCAGGGAAAAATTATATGGAGATTTATGGAGATGCAAAAAAAGCAAAGTATTTAGAGCCGGTAGCTGATTTTAAAGAACTGAAATCGACCTTTCAGAACGGGGATCAGAACAGTCTTAGTGGCGCTTTATAGTGCATGAGCTTTGTAAATGCACAGGGGCATGCAATATCGATGCATAAGAGTTGGATTTTTTCAAACTCTTATGCATTGGAACTAACTCCCCAGCTGGGCCAAAAAGGTCTTATTTTAAAAATGCTACTTTTCCTTAATTCGCCAACATTGGGTAGTGTTGGTGCAAACTTCCATCACCACCTTCGAACTCTGCGGTCTACAACAGGAAGACATTTTTAAGAAGCCAATGCAATAAAAAAAGACTGCTAATCTCTTCAATATTTTCAAATTAAGCAGGCGAAAGCATCTCCCGTGCTTCTTCGTCACTTATGAACTTTGGGAAGTGCTGCATCTGGAGGTCAGCAATTTGAGCATCAAATTCTTGAACGCGTTTGTCTGCCTTGCTGTAGCGAACACCGATATAATCAATATTAAGTTCTGCCAAAGGACCTTCTAAACTTTGAACGTGATTCAACTTATCATCCACAAACAACACCTTTTGCGGGAAGTGGTTGATCTGCTTCAACAACGCCACTAAAGATTCTCCTTTGGAGTTGTGAATCCCAGTAAAAAGCACCCCTCTTTCAAAGATGGCCGGAAAACTCATCGATATCTTTTGATCTGCATATTCCGATTCAAATCGTATCCCAATTTGATCTAGAAGTGGATGAGTATAAATAGCATCCATTGGATCTCTAGCAGTTAACCCCAAAACCAAATGCCCCTTTTGCTGTAACTCACGAATGATGTTAGGGGCTGTTTGATCCAAAAGTCTCATTGAAAGGTCCGGTAGAAGCCCATTCCAATAAGGCTGCAGGAACGCTTCAACTTCTTTCAGCGATTTACCCGTTTCAAGTAGTCTCTTTTCAAAATGCTCGCCCCACTGGACCGAACCAAAATGTTGTACTGGTTCAACCAACGTATTATCTAAATCGAAAAAAATCGCTGTATTTTCCGTAATATGACTTCGGATTTCATCAAAGCAATCCGTTTCTATAATTTTTCCTAACCGGTTCGAATTTTCCATTTTATATACCTATATTTAAATTTACGTAATGCAGCTTCCTGCAGGTAGATCTTGCACTGAAAGCAATTCCAAAGCTTTATCTAAGCTTCCAGCCAGAAGCATCCCTTGACTCTCAATGCCCATTAACTTCGCAGGCTTTAAGTTGGCAATAACTGCAACCCTTTTTCCCACTAACTCTTCCGGCTTATAATACTGGCTAATTCCAGAGAGAATTGAGCGTTGTTCAAATCCTAGGTCTACCTTCAACTGCAATAATTTTTTGCTTTTTGGCACAGCGGCAGCTTCCAAGATCTTTCCTACACGTAAGTCAATTTGTTGAAAAGTATCGATTTCAATGATCGGTTTTAAAGGCGCATACTCGATAGGCTTTGCATTTTCGCACTTTTCTGACATTGCATGAAGTTTTTCTATTTCCTTGTCGATTTGAGCATCTTCAACACGTTGGAACAAGATTTCAGGTTCACCCAATTTTTGGTTTACCGGAAGAACTTTACTTGTAACCACTGCCCAATCTTCTTCTGACATATCATTAGTGTTACCAATCATTTTCCATACTTTTGTTGAGGTTTCAGGGATTAAAGGAAAAGAAATCAAAGCAAGTGATTTTAAGCATTCAAGACAGCAATAAATTGTTGTTTCCATGCGTTTCCGGGCATTTTCATCCCCTTTTGCATCTTTCCAGGGATGTTTACTATCAAAATAAACGTTTCCAAGTTGCGCCAATTCCATGACAACTTGACAAACTCTTCGAAGCTTAAACTGATCATAACTTTCGAAAGCCTCTTTAATGAGACCTTGCATATCCTTTAAGAAAACCTCATCGATCTCTTCAAGTTGAGGCAAAGGCACTTTTCCTTCACATTGCCTATGAGCAAAAGTCAGCACCCGATTGACGAGATTGCCATATTTTCCTAAAAGCTCTGTATTGCAGCGAATCTGGAAATCTTTCCAAGTAAACTCAGAATCGGCTGTTTCAGGTGCATTCGCCGCAATTGTATAACGAATCTGGTCTGCGGTATAATGATTAAAAAAATCATCAAGATCGATAAACCAGCCGTCGGATTTACTGAATTGACGCCCTTCCAGTTTATAAAATTCATTAGCCGGAAGCTCATCGACAAGTTTATAGAAGCTATTCTGCCCCATGATCATTGCAGGAAAAATGGCCGCATGGAAAGGAATGTTGTCTTTCCCAATAAAGCTGACTACCTTTGTCTCTCGATCACACCAAAACTCCTTCCAACGCTCTTTATCGCCTATTTTTTCTGCCCATTCTTTTGTCGAAGAGATGTAGCCAATTGGGGCATCAAACCAAACATAGAGAATTTTTCCCTCTGTATCCGGTAAAGGAATCGGAACTCCCCAAGTTGAATCTCGTGTAATTGAACGGGAATGCAACTCAGCAACATAACCTTTGATAAAGTTAGCAACATTTGGCTTCCAGTTTCTTGTATCCAACCACTCTGTTA
Source organism: Parachlamydiaceae bacterium (assembly GCA_013813265.1). Lineage (GTDB taxonomy): Bacteria > Chlamydiota > Chlamydiia > Chlamydiales > Parachlamydiaceae > JACCRY01. Next base: position 8,215 of record JACCRY010000181.1, on the reverse strand, counting down.
AACGTTCTTTAAACATTTCAAGTTTTAAAAACCAATGCTGCGTAGGCTGTAAAATTAAAGGAGCATTTGTAATCTTTGACCGCGGCTCATTCAAATCAGTGGCTTCATAGCTCGCTCCACATTCAGTACACTCATCACCTCTGGCATTTTGAAAACCGCATTTCGGGCAGGTCCCCACGACATAACGGTCCGCCAGGAAACGATTATCTGCAACCGAATAAAGCTGATCTGTAATTTTATCCTCGATAAAGCCATTTTCTAAAAGTTCCGTAAAAAACTGCTGAGTGGTTTCAACATGCCCAGGCCATGTTGTACGTGAATAATGATCAAAGGAAAAGTTTAGTTTATTAAAAAGGTCTTGAATGACTTCATGGTACATATCGACATGCTGCTGCGGAGTTCTACCGGCAAGTTCTGCGCTTAAAGTGATTGCCACGCCATATTCATCCGATCCACAAATGTACAACACATTTTTCCCTTTCTGCATACGCTGAAAGCGCGCATAGCAATCACCTGGCAAATAGGCACCGGCGATATGTCCAAAATGCAAAGGCCCGTTAGCATAAGGCAAAGCAGAAGTAATAAGAATTTTCTTTTCCATTATTTAGTCCTCAGGCATTGGTGTAAAGTAGGTGCGTTTTTTGAACTTAGGATGTTCTACTATTAAAACTTCAAAATCGGTTCCGGGAACAACTTTCCAACCCACTAATACATATGTGTCAATATCGACATAAAGTGGTCCGGGCCTTGCCAAAGAAAATTTAGGCTCGATAGCTCGAGGCAAGGGATTTTTTGAAGAAGCTTCCAGCTGAAATCCCTCGAGATCTCCGTGAATTTTCTTCACATATTCCTTCTGTTCATCCGTCAAACTCCCCCAGGATACATATTGCCCCGGTCTTCGCTTCTGCAAAAAATTCCAATCGACACTAATGGCATCAAACCAATTAATGCTATCTTGAAAAATACGCCCTGTTTCACGGCAGACAGCAGCATTTTTCAAATCAAACATGCGATTATTATAATCTTCCAATTCATATAAATAGCGCAATATCCGTTCTATGCTATAATAGGAGAGATCAGACCCGCGACGTAAGGGCATTCCACTATAAGGGCTAAGTGTCGTTGGACGAAGGCCATAACGCCAACTAAACCAAAATGCCGCAAAAAGCAGAAAAAAAGTTGTTAATATTACAAAACTAAATATTACAATTGTGATCGAAGAAACTTCTGTATTCACGTTACAACTTTATTTATTTAGTCTCGTCATCAAGGTCCTGTATTGCTTGAAGAGGGACATTTTGACCTTGAACTGCTCTTCCTGTCCGGATGATATCTCTAGCAATCCCAATTGCACTGTTCACCATATCAAACTGATTAGGAAACTTTGCTTTTAATTTTTCGTTTGTTAACTTTTCTTTATTGACCATTATACCCTCCAATAGATTAATTTCAGACATCCTGGCCTCGTAGGCGGAGGTGAGGATTGGAAAAAGAGCCTAAGATGGAGTGATCGGAGGTGAGGTAATAGTCCAATGCCTATTGCCAAGCCGCCGAGCGTTTCAGATTGCTCTCTTTTTCGAATCCCCGCTACGCTACAAGGTCAGGATGTCTGAATTGATAGAACACGATGTTCTTCTGCAATAAAAATACTTCTTAACACTTGATATGCAATTTCTAAATCATCATTAATGATCGCATAATCATATAATTGTACAGCTTTTAGTTCTTCTTCCGCAAGAGATAATCTCTCTTCAATTTTTTCATTGGTCTCTGTACCTCGAATTTTCAAGCGACGTTTAAGCTCCCCAATTGCTGGAGGAAGAATAAAAATGGCAATGGCGTCAATTCGTTCACGCAAATAAATCGCGCCTTGGGTATCGATTACAAGGACAACATGTTTGCCGGCATTCAGATTTCTTTCCACCCATTTTCGGGAAGTGCCGTAGTAACAGCCGTAAAGACAAACAAACTCTAAAAACTCCTCTTCCTCAATCTTTTTCTCGAAAGCGGCCTTACTGATAAAATTATAGTGCACCCCTTCAACTTCCCCGGGACGTGAAATTCGAGTGGTATAAGAAACACTCTGGACGACACAAGGGAATTCTTGAGCAAGTCGGCTAACTAAAGTGGTTTTACCCGTGCCCGCAGGAGCACTTACAATAAAAGTACAGCCACGTTTTCTATTCCCCAAGAGCTTCAACGACATAGGCTATTCAACATTTTGAATATGTTCGCGAATGCGTTCAAGTTCATTTTTTATAACGATGACACGTTGTGTAATTTTGAGCTCAGAGGCCTTCGCGCCTATGGTATTGATTTCACGATTCATTTCCTGCAAAAGAAATTCCAAAGTCTTCCCTACACTTACATTTGGAGCATCCAAGAGATCGGCAAATTGAGCCAGATGAGAGCTCAAACGGGTCATTTCTTCGTTAATATCGACTTTATCGGAATAGAGACAAATCTCACGCAAAATACGTTCTTCATTTTCAGACGCTCCAGGTAAATATTCTTCTAGTTTCTCCTTTAATCGCGCATGGAGCCTCTTTGTCGTTTCTGGAGCCAAAGTTTTTATTTCTTCGAGCTCTTCTCCAATTTTTTTGATTCTAGCTGCGACATCTTCGCTTATAGCGAACCCTTCAGATTCCTTCATTTCCATCAATTGCCCAAGAGCTTTTTCGACAAGCTGCTCTAAAACCGAGGCAACAAGTTTATCTGCTTCATTATTGCTCTCGTGTACAATCATTTGATCGACATCTTTTAGCATTTCAAGCTTAAAACCACGTTCTGTTGGAAGAGAGAGCTCTGCGGAAATTTCGTCCCATGCTTCTTTTAACTTTCGGGCATAAGCTAAATTGGGTCTTAATGTTACAGGAAGGGTCTGTTCAAACTGTGCTGAAAGCCGTACTGTTACGAGTCCACGCGACACTCTCGAGGCAATCCATCGTTTAAGCTCAGCCTCAAAGCGCATAAATTCCTGCGGCAGGGAGGTGTTCAACTCTAAATAGCGTCGATTTACAGTGTAAAGTTCTAATGTAAAGTGGCCTAAGGGGACAGCCAAAGAGGCACGTCCGTATGCAGTCATACTTTTTAGCATTTTTGCTATCTCTCTTTAGTGGTGTTATCAAAGGTTTATAAAAACTTGAAAATTACCAGGATATGTTGCTGTTTTGCGAGAATAGCCGAAAAGAATTTTATTGTCATGGACAATTGTACAGATATGTGGATAAGCTAAGTGAGCTGAGTAACAAAAAGATTACCTTAGATAAAGACTATAGATTCACTTATTAAGCCCCATATTAATATAACGCTCTTAAAACACTAAAATACTTCAAAATAGTATTAATAGTTATTGCGCTTATATCCACTTTTTGTTATAATTATCATATAAACCAAACGTTTGGTTTGTTTTTACAAAAAAAAGGAGATAAGATGAATGTAGACCAACAAAATAATCCATTTTTTCTAAATTTCGATCCAGTAGATAACCGTAGGGTTTTAATAGGAACGGAGCTAGAGCACATACAGCAAGATACTTCAAAAGCTGAATGCGATGAAGTGAAAACATGTATAACAAATACAAATGATATTATTGTAAAATTAGGTGATTTGCGTACTGCCCAAGATCACGGAGTTGCAGAATTTGCTAAAGGTATGTTTAATATAATTGGTGGAGCAGCTGGTCTGGTTATTCTAGCACTCATACAATTAGTTTGCCTTCCCACACTCGTTATTCCGGCTATTTGCAAAGCTAAGACAGATTCTATTTTCTTACCTGGCTTTTCTGAAATGGCAAGTGCTGTTGCAAGAGGAGCATCTCGTGTTAAGAACTCTTTCTCAGGTGTAGAAGAACTCCAAGGCAAAGTTAAGGTGAAACTTAACGAGCTAAACGATACGTTGGCGACATTACCAGCAAAAAGAGATGCTATGAACGCAACAAAACAATCTGTTCGTGTAATTAAAGAACAAATCGGTGTGATCAATCAAATGCAAACTGAATTTGGATTTAAAGTTATTGAAAACATGCATACTGTTATTGAAGGAAATTGCTGTAGATGCGATAAAACAGAAAAACCTTACTTCCAAACTTTGAATGCTTTAGATGCTGATAACTTTTTCTTCGTAAAGTTAGTGAAGCAATTATCAACTATTGCAACCCCTCACATTATTGATTTAGATGATGAAATCAAAGAAAGTCTTCTTTTAGACGAAGTTGATGAGTCCAATAGTGCCGAAGGTGATGCTGAGATTCAACATTCAGAAGATGAAGTTGAAGTAGAAGATTTGACTGTAGTTAGCAAAGAATCTGATTCTAATAGTTAATTTAATCGATCAATCATTACAAGATTGAATAGAATTAGGGCGACACTTAGTGTCGCCCTTTTTACTTTCTATAACATTTTTGTCCATAAGATTGAGACACAGGTAAATCTCCATTAGATTGCATCTTTTTTCATAGGATAAAATATTATGTAAAATCTGACCTACACTGTAGTCCCTTCAAAATATATATCTCGATATTGCACTGATCCAATTCAAATTATTTAAGCGAGTACACTTACCTAGCTTTCTCAAGAGAAGGTTATAGCGGAGTCAAAGTTAAATAGAGAGCAAAGAAAAAAAACTTGGCACAAATTAAAATTTACAAAAAATTAATTAATTAAACTTAAGTATTGCATTAAATTATTAGAAGTATTATAATATTTATAGAACCAATCGTTTGGTTTGATTATAATTAACAACCAGGAGAATAAAGTGATAGATATTAATGCAAAAACACACATGTTTATACAGTTAGAAGATCATAGAAACACAATAAAAACAGCGGTGAATAATATACGAGATAATTCTTCTCCCGAAGAATGTGAAAAAATAAAAGCGTGCACTACAAATACAAAAAATATTAATGTAAAATTAGATGATTTTCGTGAAGCCCAAGCCCACTCAATATCTGAATTTACTAAAGGTATTTTTAATATTATTGGTGGAGTATTTGCTCTTTTTGTCTTAGCAGTTGTTCAGGCAATTTGTTTACCAACAGTATTTGTTCCAATTGGTTGCAAAATGACGACAGGTTCCTTTTTCCTCCCTGGATTTTCTGATATGTCCAACGTGGTAGCACGGGGAGCCTCAAGAGTTAACAATGCATTTACAAGTTTTGAACAACTTCAAAATAAAGTGGAAAAAACTGTTGAGGAATTAAGAGCTGAATTAAAGGATACGCTACCTAACAGCATAATTTCTATGGCATCTACAAGAGCTTCTCTTGAATTTGCGCAAAAGGGTATCGATTCCATTACTCAACTTGAAATTGAAAACCAATTTATAGTTTATGAAAACACAAATGGAATTTTTGTTTCTATTAGAGCGATAGATGCAGATAATATCCCTTTAGTAAAATTAGTTAATGATTTAATGGATGAAGCTTTGTCGCACCGTGAAGATTTAGGTGCTGAAATACAGGCATCACTCGATGAGTTCGTAAACGATCTAGAATTTTCTGATTCAAATGAAGCAAATAATATTGAAGAAGAAAAAAGCGAAATTTTTTCTGAGGATGATAATACATTAGAAGATCAGAAAGTAGATCAGGAAGCTGTGATCCACTCAGAAAGTTCTGAGGACTAATAAATATCTTTTTTACAAATGGATAAAAGTAGGGCGCCACTTAGTGTCGCCCTTTTTACTTCCTATAACATTTGTCCATAAGGTTAAGATGCAGGGTACCCTCTGTCATTAAATATATATTTTTTAAACTTGAGTTTTTTTCAGAAAATTAAATATTATGTAATATCGGGCGCACACTTGTAGTCCATTTCAAAAATATATCTTCTAGGTTTGGTATGGATCCACTTTCAAATCGTTTAAGCGGCTACACTTCTTCTAACTCATCTCAAGAAGAGTTTCTAGATGAGCATAAAAGTAAAATAGAGATCAAACCAGTTAGAAGCCCTCCCATTCCAATCAAAAATAATACTTCACAGCAACATATCGACCATAGTGAAATCAGTTATCAAGTTGATCGTGTGTTTAATGAGGTCAGAAGTTCTTGTTCAGGATTTGAATCCAGAAAAATCGTGGTTAAGCCAAGATCTATAACTCATTCAAATCCTTTTTAAGAAAAGGAATTTTTGATTGATTAATGAAACCTCATCTAAAGTCCCGTCTTTAATTCGGTTAGCCCGACATAAAAATAGAGTATTCGCGTGGGGGGATAAGCCATTAGCATTAGGCAATACCTGTCCATTTTTACTTGAATTTTTTGTGTTTGTATAGTTTTTAGTTAGAGACTGACAGAAAATGCGTGGCATTTTTTTTGCTTGAAAGTGAGAAGACATGATTTGACCCGTAATTGTTGAAGGTGGTGTAGTGTGTCCTCCGAAGTAAAGAACTAATGGACTTCTTAGCAGACTGAAGGCATGCCTTATTACAGCCTAGGGCATCACCCTAGATAGATATAGAGTCATTTTCAGGCTGTAGGCCTGTGGATTTTGTCTAAGAATCCTTTGTGTTTCTGTAGGGAGACACTACAGGTTAGGTTAAACTGATTTTTGACAGGCCTACAGCCTTAAGGTGCCTCTAAAATCTACCTAGGGCAATGCCCTAGGCTGTAATAAGGCATGCTTTCAGCCTGCTAAGACAGTCCATTTAGGAAAGAACATTGGGGTGATGCAAAATTGTTAACGCGCGCTTTTTTCAGCGTCGGACCCCTTCGTCAAGTCGAGGGCGGACAAAACGGAGACAAGTCTCAGCACTCCAAAATAATCTAAACTTCCTGTTTTATATAAAGTTTGACATGATATTTACTAAAAATATCCTGCTTATTGAACTTTCTCGCGCCGACTCTTAAAGACATATTCGGGATGTACTATTGGCGTTCCCATTCCACCTCGTGCCTCACACCTCTCATAAACAATCTGTCTAGCAATGCCTACAATTCTTGACATTCCAAAAAGAAGAGCAAAATAATCCGAATAAGCAAATCCTGCAGCGGATATAAGTGCACCGGAAATCGCCTCTACATTTGCAAAAGGGTTAATATTTTTCGGATCTTCTTTTAAAACATTCGGCACTGCTATACGCAAAAGATTTGCAATCCTGCATAACGGATCTGCAGGATACATCTCTTCAGCGACTCTATAAAGGACAGTCGCCCTTGGATCTTCCACAAGCAGTGCAGCTTGGCCAAATCCCAAAATATTCTGCTCATGAATTATCCTCTGACGCAAAAAAATTTCAACTTTTTTAAGAGTTGTATCAGGGCCAAGTTCTTGCAAGACCTCTGCGACAAACCCCAACCCATCCTGAGTAGATCTCCCATGCCGAGATCCAGCCAACGCACACATTGAAGCTGAGATCGATCCATACATCTCTTCCATGCCTGAAGCAACGACTTTGCCCACAAAAGTCGACAACTCCCCTCCTCCATAGTCATAATGAAAAATATTAAACAGTTTTAATGCACGAATCAACTGAGGACGATCAAGATTAGGAGCATTCAAAAGATGAACAAAGTTCTCAATATAACCAAGTTTTGGATTTGAACTTCTATTCCCTATCCAACCGGCATGATAATTAATCACTGTCGCAACAATTTCAGGAATTTTGGCAATTAAGTCCAAATAGTCTTCCCAGTAATCGTTTTTTCCTTCGAACAATCCCGCAATCAATAAAGCTGTACTTAACATCCTCATTGGAGAACCAAAACGTGGCAATCGGTGAATGAACTCCAATGTTTTATCTGAACATTTACCCCGATTATACAATTCTTGACTAAAGGCAAAGACCTCAGACTTACTCCCTTCTCGACCAAAATCAAGTAAATAAATGACTTGCTCCGGCTCCCAAGAAGCAAATTCAGTGACCGATAGATCAGAATAATACAGTCCTTTATGCGAATCTATTCTCGATGTCGTACAATATCCAACAGGAAATCCATGCATACCCGTTTCTAGTGACGCTTTGGTGATCTCAAAAAGCACTTCGGACATCATTCCTCCTGTTATAATTATGCACATGTTGTTGCATAAGCGTGCAGCCAGCTTGTTTTAACGCAAAGGGATACAAAAGTGTTAGAGTAGAGGCGGAGATTAATCCGCCTCCCTCGTCGAACCGGTTACACTGATTTCCAGTTGACGGCTCACCGACAATCTTCGTACTTTAAGCATTCACTAGTTGATAAACTTCATCTCTTAAAGAAAACATAAACCTCTTC
>JACCRY010000171.1 GCA_013813265.1 Parachlamydiaceae bacterium | reverse complement strand
TAAACCTACTAAAGCAAGAAAAAACAGCTAAATGTGGGATGGAGATAAAACGTCAAATGGCTGGTTGGGACAATGACTACCTATTGAAGGTGATCGGTGTAAAATCTTTTTCATGAAATTGCCCTGCTTAATCCAGCAGTTAGCTCTCAAAAGAAATTGTTTGGGCAAATGTTCTGTTATCCAATTACAGTGAGAACCTCCTTGCAAATCAATTTGATGTCTGTTACCTAATAAGATAAAACGAATACGAGACGATTCTCGAGAATTGGAACCTTCCTATGGAATTATTTGACAGCGTGAACACACCACTTCTTCTCACTCAGTGGAAGGCTTATAGTCCAATCAAAAAAATTAAAGACTTTATAGAAGTTTTAGCTGCGCATCCAAATTTTGAAGGTAAACATTATCTGTTGGCACTTTCACAAACGCATTTGAAGGAGCTTTCAGCCAGCAAGTTGCCTCCCGAGTTTATATTGGGAGCCAAGTCGATCGATAGCGTGAAAGAAGGAACTTTTACTGAAACTATTGCCGCTGCCATTTTGAAAAAAGTCGGGGCTAATTTCGTGCTGGTTGGGAGCCATGAAAGTCGCCAAGTGCTTGGAGACTCTAATGAGAATATCAACAAAAAAATTCATCGACTATTGGCGGAAAAAATCCAGCCTGTACTTTGCATCGGTGAAACTTTGAAAGAGGCTCAGCTTGGACATCCTATCGATTTCCTCACAGCTCAAATAAAAAATGGACTTGAAGGGTTAACTAATGATCAAATAGGTCAAATGGTCATTTTTTACGAGGCTCCGTGGTTACTGACAACACCTAAGAAACTTACACTTGATGACACACTGATAGCTCATGAAGCCTGCCGACAAGCTCTTCATAAGGCGCTTGGCAATGTTCTTCCGGAGAAAATGCGCGTCATTTATGCCTTGCCTGTGGAGGCTATCGATCTAAGCGGTCTTGTCAAGCATACTGATGGGGCATCTTTTTACTCTGCTACACCTGATGATATTCTGCCTTTATTAGATCTAATTACTGTCCCTTCTTCAACGTCATCTGAGCATGATGCAGATGCACACAAAGCCACAATCTTCTCTGAAGTCTTGCCATCTGAAAAAGGGCCCTCTATTTTTGAACATGCCTCTAACCAACCTCAAACTCAGCTTCCGATAGAACAAGTTAGCTCCTCAGCTGAAACGAAAGAGGAAGAGGTTGTCATAAAAAAATCAGCGAAAGAGCAAGTTCCAGCAGCGGTTGAAGAAACCGAAATCAAAAAGATTGAGGCTGAAGGAATTGAAATTGGTACGGGCTCAAAAAATATTCGCGGCAAATCAGAACCCAAGAAAGAAGCGCCCTCTCTTACGAACGAGATTGCTCCCACCCTTCAGGCAGAAAAAGTTGGCGAATCCCATGAGGCAGTTGAAATTCTTACTAAGCCCCAAGAAAGTGAAAAAGTGGAAGAGGCTGTTTTGGAAGCTTTAGAAAAAACCGTTCTTTCTCTGGAAAAGGTTCTTCCACTCGAAATACAAAAAGTAGAGGAAAAAACCACGCGAACTGATCTTTCGGCTGAAGATCCAAGGCCTGTAATTTCTGCCATAAACAGGGATAAAGAAGGCCAGGAAGCTAAAGCTACACCGATGAAAGAAGACGCTGCTGCTAATTCGGATGAATCTTTGATGTCAGAAGAGGTTATTGAAGCTCATTTACCCCCTCTAGAAGACAAAAGAGTAGAGCCTCCAATGCCTCAACAGCCATCTAAGACAGAGGGTCATGTGGATTTTCAAGAGAAAATTGAAGTGTTGCAAGCAAGGGCAGATAGTTTATTGAAGGCAAATGAAGCACTTGGTGAATGTTATAAAAAAATCAAAGACTTATCAGAACGCCTTCCTTATTTGAGAACTCAATTCCCTGATCTTTTAAGCAAGATGACGGCAGATTTAAATAAGTTAGATCCTTTCCTTCAAGAGAAAATAAATACCGGAAATGTGAGTTATTTTTCAGAAAACCCCGATAAGGCTAAAGAGGCAAGTGTGGTTTTAGGGCAGCTTCAAAACCTCAGCCAACTTTTTCAGGAAACAGCTTCCATTCCTCGAGATGTTGACCGCTTGCAGTCAAAAAGTCGAGAGTTACGTAAAGATCTTGAAACGGAATGGACTTATTTTCGAATCAATAAAAGAAAAATTAAAGAGAAATTTCCTGATTTTTCTTTTCCAGCACATCCATCGCAGCTGCTAGTAAGTGAGCCTGTTGTGGATTTGACTCCAAAGGATTCTCCTCCTGCTACTTTGGGTGCTAAGCGTTTTGCTGTTGTTAAAGCCCCTCCGATAAAAAAGTAGGCAATCAATGACCCGTATGACAATGGCGTTCTGTTTTTATTTGCTCATTTTGTTGTCCATGGGAATTTCAACGCAAGAAGTTCCGCAAATGGATACAATTCAACCACATTCTCAGCAAAATGAAAGTGGATCAAGGGATCCTGAAAAAGCAGACACCGTGGCGAAAAAACAGCTGGAAGAATTTCAAAAACATATCATTTTTAATACAGAAGGTCCTAACAAAATAGGCCATTTAATTGTTGAAGGGCATACTGAGAGTATCAGTCAAGCTACTTGGCTCTATATAAAAAACGGTTTGGAACACTATAAAAAGACAAAACCAATTTTTGTTATATTAGAGTTAGATACTCCTGGGGGTGAAGTTTTCTCTGCACAACAAATTTCAGATGCTTTAAAAGTATTTGACATACAGGAATCAATTCCTGTTGTTTGCTTTATCAATAATTGGGCGATTTCCGCAGGGGCAATGTTGGCTTATTCGTGTCGTTTCATTGTCACGTCAAAAGATGCCAGCATGGGTGCTGCGGAACCTGTGATAATGGGTGAAGGTATCCAGACGAAACCTGCATCTGAAAAAATTAATTCTGCGCTGCGTACAGATTTCGCCAACCGAGCCTTTTTTTTTGATCGCAATCCATTAATCGCTGAAGCCATGGTGGATAAAGATCTCATCATCGTTGAGAGAAAGGGTGTGATCACGAAGCTTGATAATGACTCCCAAATTATTTCTAGCGGGCCAGATGCGGATTATGTGATTTCTCCTAAAGGAAAATTATTAACACTTAATGCGGAACAAATGTTGAAGTATGGGGTTTCCGATCTCCTATTGAAGCCCCAAAAAATAGGCTTTATTAGCGATTTAGAGCGCGAAAAGGGACAGTGGCCAGCGGACAAAATGCTTTTATTTCATTCCCCTTTTTTTAAAGAAATCCCACAAGCTACAATTCATTCATATCAGATGGATTGGAAGTTAAAGTTTTTTGCCTTTTTAGCCTCCCCCATGGTTTCATCTTTGCTGCTTCTTGGAATGATTATGGGGATTTATATTGAGCTTTCAACACCAGGCTTTGGGTTGCCTGGAGCGCTCGGAGTGATTAGTCTTATTTTAATTATTCTTTCAAGCTTCGCACTTGAAATTGCTAGTTGGTTGGAAGTTATTTTGATGTTGGTAGGGATTACAATTATTCTCATCGATCTTTTCTTGCTGCCGACTTTTGGAATTTTAGGGTTTGCAGGACTGCTATTTTTTGTAGGCGGCTTGCTAGGGCTTTTAATACCGGGTTTAGATTCTATTGAATATGAGACCGGAACAAATACGTTTAACGCTGCTGGAGAATTTGTCCTTGAACGACTCATCTGGTACTCTCTGACATTTTTTGCAGCAGCGATTTTGATTATACTTCTCGCACGCTATCTGACACCTGTTATAGGCGCATATAGTTCTTTGGTCCTGACTGGAAATGAACAAGATGCCGCAAATGGATATATTTCTGGAAACGATCCCAATTTGCTTCCCAAAAAAGGCACAAAAGGAGTCGTTTTGGCTACTTTAAGGCCTTCTGGAAAAGTGCAAATAGACAATGAGGTCTATGAAGCAATGAGCCCTGGAAATTTTATCGAAAAAGGGGAACCCGTGATCATAATTGGTCTTGAAAGCGGTGTGCTGGTAGTCGATAAAGTTTATCAAAATGGGTCTATAGGTATTGATTTATGACAGCATTTATTTTATTGCTTATTGGATTCGCCCTGATTTTTCTTGAATTTTTTCTTCCGGGTGCTGTCATGGGAATAATTGGCGGGATATTGGTTATAGCCAGTATTGCTGCTTTTGCGGCTGAATCAACTTCAGTAATTTCAATTATCGTTTATGTTACAGCAGTATTTGTTGGATTGGTTATTATCGCCAATCTGGCAATCAAACGTATGCAAAAAACGGCACCAAAGCAAACAATTTGTTCTGACGCAAACCAAGATGGATATGTAGCTTCTTCATTTGATAGCAAAGCTATAGGTAAGCGAGGGGTAGTCCTGTCAGATTTAAAACCTGGGGGATATATCCTTGTAGAAGGTGAAAAGTTTCAAGCCTTGTCAGTCAGTGGCTATATGAGCAAAGGGGCGGAAGTGGAAGTCATTGCGGGGCAAGAAGAGAGTCTTATCGTAAAACAAGTGGTTTAACTTATTTAAAAGGATCGTTATGAACGCTGCGTCTAATCTTGGAGATTGGGGAATTCAATTTTATCTATTTTTCGGCATTTTACTTATTGTCGGACTTCTTTTGCTTAGCATCATGTGGAAATTTCTAAGTCTCTGGTTTCAGGCTTTTGTTTCCGGTACTCGAATTCCAATTTTAAATATTGTTGGAATGAGTCTCAGAAAGATCCCGCCAAGAGTCATTGTCAATGCTCGTATTACAGCTTTTAAAGCCGGGCTAAAGGATGTGACTGTGTCCGATCTTGAAACGCACTTCCTGGCTGGTGGGCATATTACAGAAGTTGTACAAGCCTTAATTGCGGCTGATAAAGCAAATATCCCTTTAGATTGGAGACGTGCGACTGCAATTGACTTAGCTGGAAGAGATTTGCGGGAAGCTGTTCAGACATCTGTATATCCAAAGGTTATTGATTGTCCGAGCCACGGCGGTTACATCACAGGGGTTTCAAAAGATGGTATCCAAATCAATGTTCGTGCTAGAGTAACTGTACGTACAAATATTGCACAACTTGTTGGAGGTGCTACTGAAGAGACCATTATTGCTCGTGTTGGTGAAGGAATTGTAAGCGCTATTGGTGGATCGGACACTCATCTTCAAGTTCTTGAGGCTCCACAGCGCATTTCAAAGGTGGTTCTTGAAAAAGGACTCGATTCTTCAACAGCCTTTTTGATTCTTTCGATCGACATTGTTGAAATGAATCTTGGGGAGAATATTGGGGCTAAATTACGTGCCGACAAAGCTGAATCAGATAAGCGGATTGCTCAAGCCGAAGCGGAGAAAAGACGGGCCATGGCTGTAGCGATGGAACAAGAGAACCTTGCGAAGGTTAGAGACATGGAAGCTAAGCTTGTTGAAGCTCAAGCTGCAGTCCCTTTAGCTATGGCAGAGGCATTTCGCAGTGGTAATCTTGGAATCATGGACTATCAACGGATCCAAAATATCGAGTCCGACACAAAAATGCGTAAATCTATAGCCCAGCCTGAGAAAGGAGAATAGATGTGAATTTCATTGAATTCGTTGGTTTTATTGCGATGCTCCTCCTTATGTTGGGATCATTTGGAAGTAATAAACGTCGCAAAGCAAATCCAGAGGAATATGATGCTGAGGAAAAGGAAAAATTGAGGCAATTGCGAGAATTTTTGCAAGGGGTGAATGGTGATTTTTTGGAAACTCCAAAACCATTGCGTCTGCCTCAACCACCTCGCCCTAAGGTGCTTGCAGCCACGCATAAAGTGCCTGCTTCTCCGAAGGTGCTCCCGAATACCAAGGTGGCAACAAAGGTGCTACCGATCGACAAGATGGCAAAAGGGAAAAATGATCTTCACAAAGGGGCTTATGCTCCAGTGATGAAAGATTTTTTGCATACCGTAGAACATGATGCTTATGCTCCTTCGAAAAAAGATGCCTACGCATTTGAAAAAAAGAAAAAAAGCCGAGCCTTTGGTTTGCTACAGCAATTGAGATCCCCGAAGGATATGGTGTTGTGGCATGAAATTATCGGTCCTCCAAAAGCTTTAAAAGATGAAAAAATATTCGGAAATTTCCCTCGTTGATCGATATCATCGACTTTTAAATGATATTGCAGTTCATGCTGTCAACAGTGGACGTAACCCTGTGAATGTATCCCTTGTGGTCGTCTCCAAAGGGTATAGTTGGACTGAAATTGAACCTCTGTATGCAGCAGGCCAGCGCCATTTTGCTGAAAATCGTCTCCCAGAAGGAGGGGCAAAGATTTTTGAGGCCCCGCAAGATGTCGAATGGCACTTTATCGGCCCCATTCAGAAAAATAAAGCTCGGAGAACGGTAGAGAATTTTTCATTGATGCATTCTGTAGATTCATTTGAACTAGCTAAAAAAATATCTGATTGCAGTTTGGAAAGTTCGACTATAAGCAGGATTCTCTTCCAGGTCAATGTGTCTGGTGAAATTTCAAAGCAAGGGATGGGACAGAATGAATGCGATGACATTTGCGAGAGGATTTTGGGCTTACCCTTCCTCTCAGTTGAGGGATTAATGACCATGGCGCCTTTCACGGATAATGAATCGACCATCCGAGAATGTTTTAAAAAGCTGCGATTATTGCAAGGAACCCTTCAAAAGCGATATGGAGCTTCTACATTTCCACATCTTTCTATGGGTATGTCGAATGATTACCCTATTGCAATCTCAGAAGGGGCTACTTTATTACGCATTGGTTCTGCCCTCCTTAGCCCCAATTAGGGTGCATGATTAGCTAGCGCACTAACAAATTAGCCGCGAAGCGTCGATAGCATATAGCCACAGGCGTGAGCCTGTGGAAGAATTAATTTAAACTTGAGCCGCGGAGCGGCGACGGAATCAGCCATAATGTTCGCCTTCAAAGAGATATTTGCGTTCAAATACAATGTTGTGTAATTCAAGCATTTTAATGTACTCTTCCTCGAATGTTTTAGTTCGGTGATGTTCTTGCTGATTTTGAATATAATGTCGAACTGACTCTATTTGAGAAAAGCTTACTGTAAATGCTCCATATCCTTTCTGCCACTCAAACTTACATGATTTCTCGGGGAGTTCATTGCACCATTTTGATGCATTTAATTTAATTTCTCTAATTGAATCCGAGATCGCTTTTGTCGGGGGCAAGTTGGCCAGTAAATGAATGTGATCTTTTGTTCCTCCAATTTCGATGAGATGACCATTTTGTGCACGAATAATTCCTCCAATATACTCATAAAAGTCTTTTTTGAAATACAATGCTAATTAATGGATGTCGAAATTTTGTGCTGAATACGACGTGATACGCAAATTTAGTAAATGTGCTCAAAAAAAACTCCCCTGTCGCTTTACGCGTCTTGTACTTGATTATTATTACCAAAGGCTTAGCCTGAGGCTAGGGTGTTCATTTTGATGGCATTTTGGCTTTGAAAAATCCTCGGGATTCAACGATTGAAATCCCACCTGTATATATATACAGGGTCGATTTCAATCGTTGAATCCCGAGTGATTTTTCTTTGCCAAAATATCATCAAAATGAACACCCTAGCCTGAGGCCATATGCTGCTGTAAAGCGTTTAATTAAATTGGCAACATCAATTCAACCGTAGGGATTTTATTTTTAGTTGCCCAAAGATATGTTGTAGGCGCAGTAAAATACATTATGATGTCCTCAGCCCTCCCAATTGATTCAAAGCCATTCTCTCTTCCTTCTTTTAATTCTTCGGAATTCTTTAATTAGTAGTGAAAAAGTTTCGGATCAGTCTTGGATAGGTGGTATTTGATTTTCTAAGTAATCTTAATATTTTATTTTATTAGGTTAATAGGTACTTTATAAAAAGTTATAACCTTAAATAGGGTTCTATGAATTCAGTAAATTATGCGCATTACCGTCTCCAATACGTAGGGTCGGAAGATCAATTCAGTAGCTTATACAATGATTATGCAACTGATCACCGTTTAGAAATTAACAATGAAGACAAAACGGTTACTTTTGTGCGAGATTTGGAAGTTTTTGAGAAAATTTCTGCATTTTTTCAATTGCTTTGTGAATTGTTATGTTCCTGTTGTAGAGCTGAAAATTCTGAACAACTAATAGCTAATCGGGATCAGGCTTGGGAAGCCCTTAAAAAAGGAAAATGGATTAGAATTCTCGAGTATGAAGCGCAAAATGATGAACCAGTAAATCTTACCGAAATGAATCTTTTTTCCGATATTCCATCAGAACTTTATCCATTGATTTTGAAAGAATTTGATATCCCGCTTATGGGCCTATGCTCCCAGATTTCAAAGCAATGGCAAGCAGTCTTCAGGCAAAATAAAACTTTGGAAGCGAATCTTTCCAACTATAATTATTTAAGGAATGGAAATCATCCATAAAAAAGGTATGAAACGATTCTGTGTCGGCTAGAGATTGAAAATTGCTATTTCATTCAAATAATTTATTTGAATTTGATGGATGTCCTGCTTCAATTGGGTGCCCCTTCCAATTGATTTAAAGGCGATTTCTCTTCCTTCTTTTCGTTCTTCGGGATTCTTTGAATTAAGTAGAGCAAAGAGTTTAGGATCTGCATCTTGGGGTAAAATTTGTCTGTTAAGGTTGAGAAGAGAAGAATATTGATTGCACAAATGATTGAATTTTGCAAATTTATCAGATGACAGATAAGATTTTAACTCTAAGTTTTTCAATTTGTAGAGAATTTCAGCCACGCCTTTCTTAGCAAATGATTCTGAATTAATTTTGATCATTGCAAAAATTTCATCTCCCAAAATTTCCAGCAGTTCGTTTTTGGTCCAAACTTCCATTCCATGCTTCATTTTTTTTCGTATCTCTGAATCTTTATTATCATTTTGCATCATAGTGTATTCATAAGCATTTAGATTTGCAAAGTGACAAATACAAGAGCCTAGTAACTGATTTTTCCATCTATCTTCATTTTCAAAGACTTTGCAAAATAGATCAAGAACTTTGAGGTCTGCTCGTGTCTTAGCGACAAGGATTCTGTCGTCAACACTAAGCTGAGATAATGAAGGATGTTTAGGGTCTAAAAATAACAAATGCCAAATCCCTGAACTTATAGGAGAGATAAATTGGTTAATGGCGGCTTGGATGCCATATTTAAAAAATTCATGATGACTATATTGGAAAAACTCTTCGGATCGGGTAAAAAGAAGCTGACACGCTGTCAAAACAGCACCTACCATGTCTGAATAGTGCGATACTAAACCTATTTTTCCTGCAGCATCCCAGAAAAAATAATCGCTAGCCATGCCAAGAGCAGAATCCTTAATAACTAGATCGAAGTCATGGACATAGGAGTGTAAGATGTTGGCATTCTCTTTCAGCAGAACGTTTGGAGGTTTAATGTCTCGATGAACGATTCCCATATTTCCCAAAGAATCGACTGTCTCAAAAAGTTCTTCTACAAGTAAAAGTTTTGTTTCGTACGTCACAAATTTTGGAGGGGTTGCTTTATCTGCTTGGTAAGTTCCAGTTGCACCTAATTTTTCTAAATTTGATGGATACAAAGTCTGAACAAGTTTCTGTTTCTTCTCTCCATTTTTCAAATGTTCCAGCAGTTTTGGAGGATGAGTAAGTCGGCCAGGAATATTTTTGCTCTTCATTTGATTATAAATTTCAGTATGGACTCGGTTGGGTTCGAGTACAGTTTCTAGAAACGTCTCAGGCATTTTAGGTCGAGCAACGGCATTCTTTGTTTCAGCGATTAATCGACCATGTTTCCCAAATTTCAATGGAACTTTTACCTCATACCCGCTATGCACAGTTTTAAATGACCCATCTCCCAAAAATGTTTCCTGACTTTTAGGCTCATTTATAGAGATGATGGCTATCTTCTTTTCCGTATCAATTCGAATGTAAAATGGACGAACATTGTGCAGATCACTAATCGAATGAGGATTTAATTTATAAGCAGTGTTTTTCTTAAAATACTGATCTTTGTTGTGAAGAGAAGGATTTGCCAAAACATTCTGAAGCTCATGGGCAATAATTTGGCTCAAATCTTTTTGCTCTTCTTCCTTCATTTTTGCAAGTGGAGGAAATACAGCCCATGAAAATCTGAGCTCATGGGGCATTATGGCTAGATCTTGTGCTTGTTTACCTCGTATATTCTTTTGCAACACTATACTTGCATAGGCTCTAGCTATGTCTTGTTGTTCAGTGGAAATGGTATTTAGAAGTTCATTCTTCACCAAATTGCTTATTTCGTCGTCAATCGATAGCAAGTATTCTACATTCTTTAACAATCTCAACGAACTTTCTATTTTTTCGAGTTTTTTAGGCTGTCCTGTTTTGGAAAAAGCCCATTTTTTTGCCACAGAAATTTTAGCATTTACATCATCTTGCAAAGCAATTTCATGCTCTGTCAGAATTTTCGGCTTTTCAAATGGCTTTTCATTATTGTAGTAATTATAATTATCGCCTGAAATTAGGTTGCCCATATCAGCTCCTTTCAATAAAAAGCAATAGTAGTACTAATTTATTATAGTATTTTTTAGTTTAAAATGTAAATATTCAAGGTTTGTAGTGAGAGTGTTATACCATTTGGATTGTTTTGCTGTTAGCAATTTAGCAATTTAGAAATTTTAACTAGCTGAAACCGGAGATTTGTAAATTGGATTAACTATATTAATGCAAAATAGAAATTTCTAAAATGGAGAAAACCGAATTTCTATTTTGCGTTAACGTTTTGGTGTTGTTTTGATTGTGGTTTATCAAGTTTTTTGATATAATGGAAAACAATAAGTTTAAAACCTGGGGTGTTATGAGATCAGTAAATTATGCACATTATAATTTCCAAACTGTGAAATCGGAAGAATTATTCAGTACGTTATACAACGAATATGAAGCTGATCACCGTTTAAAAGTTACCAGCGACGACAAAATTGTAACTTTTGCGCGAGATTTAGGGCTTTTTGAGAAAATTTCTGCATTTTTCGAATTGCTAATTGAATCTATTAGTGCTTGTTGTAGTCTGAAAAATGTTGAACAGATTGATCAGAGAGAACTAGCATGGGATGCACTAAAAGAGGGTAGATGGATTAGAATTATCGAATTAGAAGTGGAAGATGATCTAGAAACTTTAGAAAAAAAGGAATTATTTTCTAGTCTCCCATTTGAAATTAACTCTTTAATTCTAAATGAGTTTAATATCCCGCTTTTGGGGTTATGCTCACAAGTTTCAAGGGAATGGCAAGCATTTTTTAGACAGAATATACTTTGGAAACGATTTTTTCCGTCTTTGGCTATTCCTCAGGAAGTTAACCTAAAAGATTACTGTAGTACACGCTATGTAGGTTCGGAAAATCAACTTTTTGAGAGAATCCACGAATTTTTCAAAACCCTTGAATTAGATCAACCTAAAAAGCTCATTATTTATCCATTCATTTCAGGTGTATTACAGCAAAACAAATATAAGACTGAAATTGACCTGTTTTATTCATCTAATTTATTGAAGTACTTTAAAGCGAAGGAAGTGTGTGATGAGCAGTTGCTGTTTGTAAACAATTTTATTTTAGAAGAAGAAGAAGAAGAAGATGAAATACATTCAGCATTTTCAATGAGTGCATATAACTATAATTTTAGATTTTCGTATGGATTAAAAAAACTACGTCAGCAGCATAATCAAATCCATAAGTTTATCGATTTTAAAAATTTTCAAAATGCTTCAGCATGGGTCTAAAGTAATGATTTTTTTGTATTTTATTTAGCTTATGTATTTTCAAAAAGTGAGGTGTTTAGGGCACGGTAGACTAAAGCAATTTCCTTTTAGTTTTTAAGCTTGGGCATGGTTTACCAACATTGATCGAATGAATCAGCTAGACTTTTTGACCATATCAAATATTTTCGTGATGTCAGTTTTAGTAAGATTTTCAAAATCACCTCTTATAAACTTGAGTGCAAATTTTTCCCAATCTATTTCTCTGCGTGTGCGGATATTGAGTTTTCTCAAGAAGGGAATGGGCGGGCACCAGCCTTGTATGGCATGTAACGCGAGAAAGCTGATAATTAAAATGGGGAATAAAAGCCAGAAAATATGAACAAATGCTCCTAAAATGACACCGATAAAAGCTAAAATTGAAGCACTAAGCTCAATCCGTCTTTCAATGCTCCACTGTTTTTCAAGTTCGATAATTCGGGCACTGATTTCAGCTTTTGGAAGAACGGAGTATTTTTTTAATGAAGTGATCATTCCAACATCTATTTTTTTATTAATTTCAGCGCAGGTACAGCAGCGCACTCTATCAACATCTTTGCATTCCATCTTCAATCCTTAATTCTTTTTGACCTTTTTTCATACATATCAGTAAAAATGATTTTAAAAAAATGAAATTAATGGGGTGTTCTCTATATTGGAATTTTTGTGGCAAAGAGTAAGAGGTCGAAGGTAAAAGGTTAGGGTGAAGAAATAAAATGTACTACATAGGCTTAGACCATTTTATACAATGAATAATCGCGAATGCGATAGTAGTATGTAGCCATGGGGGTATGCATGAGATTTGGTTCAGAAGATTAAGCCGCGAAGGGCGAACATTAAAATCATGAATTGTTTCTAGGTGGCTATAGGGGTAGGAATGGCACTTGCCACCCCTCCCTCCGAACCGCACGGGCGCTATTAACGCATACGGCTCTCCAGTCGATTGTTTCCTCATCGGGACTGACACGCTAAATATTGCCTTTGGAGGTCT
>JACCRY010000170.1 GCA_013813265.1 Parachlamydiaceae bacterium | reverse complement strand
GATGAAGTTTATCAACTAGTGAATGCTTAAAGTACGAAGATTGTCGGTGAGCCGTCAACTGGAAATCAGTGTAACCGGTTCGACGAGGGAGGCGGATTAATCTCCGCCTCTACTCTAACGCCTTTAGTTGCTTCTGTGTGTTAAAAAAATCGAACTAGATTAATGTATTTTATGTGTGCGAATAAAGCTTTTTAGCAAAATCATACTCTATTCCATTTATGTAGTGTACTCGATTGTTTTTCAACACAAAGAGGCGGCAAAAGGCGCAAAGGCACAAAGATCATTTCAAATTCAGATGGGTATTGAGTATAATTGACGCTTACACTACCGTTGTACAGCTAAAAAACACAAGAGTCTTAGACTTTAGGCGCAATTCTTCATTAAGTTGACCGCCTTAAGCTAATTTTCTTAAACCGCTACAATTTAACCTTAGGCAGATTTCGCCTCAGTTCAGTGTAACATTTAGCCAGATCTAAGGCTTCCTCATCTGAGCAGTGTCCATCCTGAATTTTTATTTTAAGCTGCTCACACTGTTCTATCCAATTTCTATCTAAAATGCGCTGAATAGATTCTGTAAATTGCTCTGCTGCTCGTTCATGATTAACTCTACGCTGTAGAATTTCTGAAAGGGCTTGTTGTGCCTCTGCGTCATCAAGGTCTGCAGCAATGGAAAGAAGATCACAGGGTTTGCCTGCGTTGTGACAGTTTATATAGGCTTGAAAGACTGCTTGACAAATGGGCACCTTGAAATCTGTGTTATTTAAGTTTTGCTGGGCTATTGCAACAAACTGCGTCTGAGTAGTCCCTAATAGAAGAAGCCACCGCAGAAGATCAAATTCCATAATGCGCTCGGGATCGATCGACTGCCCCCCTGCATACGCAGATCTCTTGATATAAAGACTTGGAACATGCTCAACGCCCACTCCGATTGCTGTTTCAGGGATTTGCGCAAGATGAGCCAACTTACGTAAGCTCTCATGAACCATCAAGGGTTGATTCCATTCGCGAATCTGCTTAGCAATCGCCTGAACAAGCTCATTCTTTCCGGCCGGTGAATCCATATTGAGAGTACGAGAACGTTGCCTAACAAGAAATTCTAAATAACTTGGGCTTTTTTCCATGAGAAGGGAAAAAGCTTCAGGACCACGTTCGCAAAGAAAAGAATCAGGGTCACCTTTAGGAGGCAATTGTACGACAAACACTTCAATTCCTTCTCGCTGAAAAAGATTCCCTATTTTACAGGCAGCTTCACTCCCCGCTTCATCTCCATCCATGGCAACAAAGGCCTGATTGACCCCTAAAGCGATCAATTCTTTAGTGTGCATTTCACCAAAAGCAGTACCTTGTCCGGCTACAGCAATATTGAAGCCATTGTGGATCAGGCGTAAGGCATCAAGCTGCCCTTCAACAATTAGAACCTTCCGCTCTTTCACAATTCTTTTTCGACAATAATTTAACCCAAAAAGAACTCTCGATTTTTTAAATAGCGGGGTTTCAGGAGTATTGACATATTTACCGCCGTATGTTTCTTCTTTGTATTTACGACCAGAAAAAGCAATAACGGAACCTTGTGGATCACGGATTGGAAACATAATGCGGTCGGAAAAGAATTCTCGATAACTCCCGGAAGAAGATTCGCTGATCAGACCAGCTTCCACTAGGAGGGGTTCTTTAATCGATTTGGAATGTAGTAATTTGTAAAGCAAGCCCGGATTTTTGGGAGCAAGTCCTAATTGAAAATAGCGAATGAATTCCAGGTCAATCCCTCGGCTGTAGAGATAGCCCAGAGCTTGCTGACCTTCTAAAGTATGTAATAAGAAAAAATGATAAAGATGACAAGCTTGCTCTAAAGCGGTTTTTAAAAGGACCCTATTGGGTCCACGGCCTTCAAAAGAAGAACCTTCGACTTGCTCCAATGGAACATTGAACCGTTGTGCCAAGCTTTCAACCGCCTCCATAAAAGGCATTCTCAAATGGGTCATCAGAAATTGGATGGCGTCTCCATGAGCTCCGCAGCCAAAGCAATGGTAATGATGATCCCCCTTTTGAATCATTAAAGAAGGAGATTTTTCATCATGAAATGGGCAGATTGCTTTATAGGCAGCTCCTGATTTCTTAAATTCGATATGGGGGGAAAGTACTTCTACAAGGTCTATCCGTTGCCGCAAAAGCTCAAGACTTCCTTTCGTGTATACAGGCATAAAATCCAAGGGTAATCGTCATTAGTATATACTGCGCACGAGCATAAATTAGTGTTTTTTTGTTTCAAAGCAAAAACTTCAATATGTGATGGAACGAGTACAGATATTAACATTTTTCATTCCAATTTGCGATCTTTTTCTGTAATATTGTCTTCAAATTAAAAGCATTTCTGCTTAGGTTCATAAAATCAATTTAGCTAATATCATTAGCATCAGCAACAGCAAACTACTGAATTTCTATAATCCAGAGTTAATTTCCACATTTATTTAGTTACTGTTGCACTTAATTAGGATTTATTATAAAATGATATCGCCGCAACGTAGTAGCTTAAGGAAAAAAAGACCATGGAATGATTTCAGTCGAATGGAAAAGGTTGAAGAACTCTATTGACCTTACATTTAGTCGTGAGGCCATAACTTTTTATGATAAGTAGCATAATGCAGAAATCAATATATTCAGAAAATTAGTTCCTGAATTATTGGAGAAACCTTGCTTATATGTTATTTGGTCAGAACAACCAGATTTGAAATCCCTTTCTGTGACTGTTTTTCATGATCTTTACAGGCTCATTGAATTTTGTCTTTTGGAATTTCGAAAAAACCATAAAGACATTCAATATCATCTTGAAAATCGGGAAAAAATTGTGAACGAAATAGGCAAAAATCAAGGGGAAACCCTTGCCAAGTTGACTAAGAGCGGAATCATGATCGCAATAGAAAAAGCTCTGCTTTGATCACTAAAACAATGATCATAAAGTCACCCTTCTGAAGCGTTAGGAGGGTAATTTCTCACCATGAATGGACATATTTTAATCAACAACCATTGGAGACCAATGAAATTATTTAACAAAAAAAATTTATTACTAGCGATGATGTGCTGCACAACATTTCTTTCAAATAGCATTATTGCTCACGAAGAAATCAAGAGTTCTAGTTCAGAATCTTATCAACCGTATTTCACTGGAGGACACCTCCCATTTTTTGTAGGCGAACTTGGAGAAAAATGGCAGTTTCCAAGTGATCACCTTCCTCGAGGAATGAGCATTGGAGATACCCATATAGCTTTTTGGAATATTCTAAATAAAAACTACTTAAACCATATCGAAAGTAATACTCAAGGTCTTCGCGATAGTTCGATTCTCAAAGACAACATCCCCGCTGGAAATGGCGTAAAATTAACTTTACGTGAATTAACATGTGTTCAAATCATTCTCGATATGATTAACAACCCTACATATCCACGTTCCATGATCGCCTTAGAAGAAACTCATGGGGACGTCATTAATTATCTAAAAAAAGTCCTTCCTGATCACTGGAGTTTGGTTACACCTTCTGATCATCCTTATTCTCAAGATTTATACCTTTACAACACTCAGATCTTTGACTTTGTCGCAATACGTGGCGTAAAGTATGAAGCAACTCTGCCTAAATCGATTTTGACTCTTACTTTAACAGAAATATCTTCCGGTCACACTTATCGATTTGTACAATCTCATGTTCCTGGTGGTCCTAATTCACCTGAAGGATGCAAAAAATTTGCCGAAGAGGTGATGAAGCAATACAACACAAAAGAGACAACGATCATAATGGGTGATATGAATGCCTCGCCGAATACTATACAGGATGCTTTTAAGAAAGCTGCGCAGCAGAATGGCTTAGAAAGATCTCCTTTCAACTATGTGCCTATTGACCATCCTTCTCACATGAGTACAAAACTTGAAGCTTCTTGGATTGATAATTTCTTTATCTACAGACCTAAAGGTCTTCCGGGCAAAGTTCAAGCCTCACATTTACCGGAAGAAGTTCATGAGAGTTTAGTGCCCATTATTGAACTGTTTAAAGAGCATAAAAAACTTAATGAAGGACTAAGCAATTAGTAGGGCTTGGCTGCCATTGGTGTCAGGGCGACACCAATGGCTTTTCCTTCTAATATTTTATAGTTTTCAAGCCTTTTTTTAAGTTTGAACAAAACTATCTTCCAAAATCCATAATTAAGGCAAAAATCTCGAATTTTCATTTTGAGAAGGCAAAAGACAACTTTCCTTAGAAAAAAAATGCTTCCTATTGCGTGCGACTAATCGATAAGCCCAATCATATAAAAATGCAGGCAGAAATGAGATCCAACCGAGCAGCTTCCATCCGCCTCCAAGTAACCACATAATGCGAAGTGCTCCCTTCCCTAAAACGTAAAAACGTTCATTAGCCTCCTGAAAATTTTCGACAAGTACTAGAGAATCTTCACCAATATATTCTGGAGGTAATTTGTTCAGAACTTTAAGAGCTGTTTTCCCTTGCAAAGGCGCAAAAAGGAAAAGTCCTTTCTTATCGTGTGCCAATAAAAATTGGACTACGTGGTCACAAAGACCGCAAGACCCATCATAAAATACGAGATGTGACATATACTTTACTCCTCTATATAGGGGTAGGAATGGCACTTGCCACCCCTCCCTCCGAACCGCACGGGCGCTATTAACGCATACGGCTCTCCAGTCGATTGTTTCCTCATCGGGACTGACACGCTAAATATTGCCTTTGGAGGTCT
>JACCRY010000149.1 GCA_013813265.1 Parachlamydiaceae bacterium | reverse complement strand
TCGTAATGTCTTGCCGTCCATAGACACAACTTCATGCTTTGATTTCATTCGAAGGTGGTCAGCCCAGTCAATCAAAAATTGACTAAATAAATTGTTATCAATAATCCCAAACGTTCGAGTAAAAGTGCCATGAGATGGAATTTCGAATGGCAAATGCACATATTGTTTAATCCAGTCTTTTAGGTGTTCAGCTGTGTCTGTCATAGCCACCCAATCGTCAGCATCGCAAACAGTGCCAACTAAGGCTAAAGAGAGCATTTTTATAAATTAATTTAAGAAATCCTGTTAGGATATTTTACATAAATTTCTGCTCAGCTCAATGAATAAAAGCAGACAGCCAAAAAAAATTCTAATCGAAATTCCGAGATGCAAATCAAAATATTTTATATAATGCAAACACCCTGGGTGTACTGTTATTAGGTTGTACTATTTATCTTGATGTTGTTAAGATTTACCTTATTATTCACTTGTGAACCATATTTAGAAAAAATAAGAGAACTCATGAAAAAGCAATCTTCCCTTTATCGCGTACATCCAGGTGTGAAAATGATCCAAGACTGGATTAAAAACCTTCCGGAAAAAACCGGGAAATCTTTAAATGAATGGGTGGATTTACTAGAAAAAACAGGTCCGAAAGATATCAAAGAACAAAAAGCGTGGTTGAAAGAAAAGTATAATTTCGGAACAAACGCTGCCTGGTGGGTCGCTGATTATGCAGAAGGAATACTTCCCTGGGAAGGTGATCCGGAGTCTTACCTTATTGCTGCAGATCAATATGTTCAAAGTATGTTTTCTGGATCGAAAATCGGCTTGCTTCCGCTCTACGACAAGTTACTGGAAGTTATTCTCAATATTGCTCCAGATGTTAAAGCATGTCCTTGCAAAACAATTGTTCCCATTTATCGAAATTATGTTTTTGCTCAAATAAAACCTACGACAAAAACACGCATTGATCTTGGACTTGCTTTACAGAAAACTCCATTCTCAACTCGCTTAATTGATACTGGTGGACAAGCCAAAAAAAATCGAATCACGCATAGAATAGCTATTACTCAACTGGCCGACATTGACTCTGAAGTGATTCATTGGTTAAAAACTGCCTATCAGCTCGATAGCCATCGGCAAAGTTAAAAGGAGGCTTTTGAACTCCTCAAAAGAAGTTTCTTAATATCGCGCCAATCTTCGAAGAGACCTTGCAGCTTTTGTTTAGAGATAGAAAATGAAAAGACTCTTAGCTGGTCAGTTTCAAGTATAGGAAGCAACATGTACTTTTGCATCTTGGGTTTAAAACAATCAAAGGTTTTGATGTTATTCAATAATTACAAGGATCGATTGCTAAAGAAATGCATGTAACATTTTGAAAGTCTTGGCTAAAGTAGCTCGACACGCGAATGTCGAGCTTTATATTAAAGAGTATGAAGTTGGAATATTCAAACGACTTATACAATCAGCATCAAATTACTAACGCGTTACTTAGAATTAAGAGCTTATTTATTAACCCTTATTTTGATCATCTTGTTTTTTGACATCAGAACCAATGTTTGTAACGAACCTGGACCCCAATTCCTGATTGTTTAATCTTGTTTGTTGCGGAGTTACCCGCATGACCACATTACCTTTTTCGATAAAAACAATATATTCATCAGAGCCAGCATAACTTTTTATTAGCTCACAAAATTTATCATGTCCTCGTGTTTGGGCTGCATATAGTACTCCATAACCGTTATGGTCTACGTGATTTTTATTCGCGCCTGCCTCTAGAAGATATTCGCCACACTTCTCATGGCCATTGTAAGCTGCCCGCCATAGGGGTGTCATCCCATCAAATTCTGATTCAAGGTTAGCGCCAAATTGGATGAGAAGTTTCACGCTTTCATGCTTGCCTAATGCTGCTGATCGGAAAAGAGGAGAGTTTTTCAAATTTTTGCATTCAACAGGGGCATTGGCTTTAAGCAACATTTCGAGAATATTTGTAAAGCCTTTTTCAGATGCTAGGTATACAGGTGTATAACCATTTACTTCCACATCTACTTTAGCTCCATTACTAATGAGGACCTTCACACATTCATTGCTGCCTTCTGAAGAGGCCTTATATAAAGGAGTTGCCCCGTTAGCTTCGGCCAACTCAAAGTTTGCACCAGCTTTGATCAGTTTGCTAAGAGATTCATGTTCATTCAATTGTGCAGCGATGTAGCATGGTGAAATATTATTGCAGCAGGAATTTAAGTCGGCCTTTTCATCAATTAGAATCTGAAGGCATTCTAATTGCTTCATAATAACGCAATAATAAACGGGGGACATTTCACTTAAACTCTTTTTATTTTTGTCAGCACCGGCCTTAATTAGTTCCTTCAAACAATCTGCGTTCTCGTTTTTTATTGCTGCTATAATTGGAGTATGTCCCTGCTCATTTATTACATTTAAAATATCTTTGTTTTTTAAAAGAGGGCATAATGTCTCAAGGTCTGCTTTTTCAATAGCCTCAAACATTGCAGTTATTTGTACTAATCTATAATCATCATCTTCTTTTGCTCCAGCATTGCGTAATATTTCAACACATTCGTGTTGATTTGTTTTTTTCGCCAATTGAATAGGAGTATAACCCCATACAGATACAAGATTGATGTTTGCCTTTCTCGAAATAAGTTCTTTTAAAACTTCAGATTCTCCTTGTCCTGCCGCATAATGGATAGCAGACCCAACTGACTTATCTGTAAGGTCTATCTTTGCATTAGAGTTCAATAATAAGATAACATACTTCAAACCGAAATGGACGGCATTTATTAAAGGTGTGGTTTCATTAGAAATTTCTAATTCCTGACCATTTTCCAAAGGCACTTTTACAACAAAATTGCCGTCAACTTTTGCTCCACCTTTTAAAAGTTCTTGCGCATACTTATAATGATCCATTGACATTGCGGCCATTAAAGGAGAACGCTCTACCTTATCTGACTCTAAGTTAGCTTTGGCTTGTATGAGCATTTTTAGGCATGGCATGTTTTTCTGTTGAACTGTGATGACGACCGCAGATGCGCCTTTATATTCCGTGTTTACATCTGCTCCACCCTTGTTAATCAGTAGATCAACACAGCTATAGTGACCTGCAAAACAAGCCCGATGAAGGGGTGTAGCCTGGTCTGGGCCTGTTATATTACAGTCAGCGCCATTTTCAATGAGTGTTTCCAAGCAAGAAGCAAGATTGTTGCTGGAGGCAATATAGACTGCTGATATTCCATTCAACATTGTGTTTACATGGGCGCCCCCACCAATGAGTATCTTAAGACAATTTACATGTCCGATTGCTGCTGCCCGATACAGTGGAGAAGCATTCTCTTGCTGAGTCAAATTGCAGTCAGCTTTGTTATTAATAAGTTCAGTAAGAACCAAAAATCTATTATAACTTGTTGCAACGTATACAGATGAGTAGCCTTCGGGTGATAATTGGTTTTTTTTTGCTCCTTTTTGAAGCAGTAATTTTGTCATCAACACGTTTCCAACTTGAGCTGCTAAAAATAGAAGGGGATAGCCATTATCATCGCAGTGATTTGGATCGCCCCCATTGTTTAGGCAATATTCTGCGATATCATACTTATCCTGCAATACAGCTTGTTGGAGGCGGGCATTGATTTGATTTGTGTTTGTAATCATATGGGCTCCTTATTTAAAGTTATTTTTTAATTTTTAATAACCTTGTGATTTTTTTGATACTTCTCATAGAGTGAGCTTGCATTTCTGAAGATGAAACGTTTACCTGAGATGATTTTTATATTTTATATCAAATTGAGAGATTTTAATGAAATAGAAAAACTAAAATATCGCAAAATCTTCATACACCTTTTAAAAATCAGAGAGAACCGCATTTTTAGTTGAATTTTATAATTTTGTTCCGACACAGCTACCACATCAAAATTGTAGTGTGTGGAAGCACTAAAATAATTTCTTTAATTAGTGCCGTTATGCAGATTACGTCTCTTTAATTAAATTCGAACTATATTTAATAGGAAGTTAACCCTATTTTTTCTTCCATAAAGCGAAAGATACGTATTTTTTACGGTAAAAAATATAAGTTGTATTCCTTATTGTTAATTTGTAAATTAACTAAACTATACAATAAAAAGGATATTATGAATATAGAAACAAACGCTGTTGTCCTCATCACAGGAGCCACAAGTGGCATTGGTTTAGCGACTGCCACCTATCTTGCAGGAAGGGGGTATAAAGTATATGGAACGTGTCGTCACAGTTCTGACACAGTTGAATTGGATCAAGTCATTCAAAAAAGTCGTGGATTATTAGAAAAGGTTTTCATGGATGTAGCAGATGAAAAAAGCGTACAGGAGGCTATAAAGCAAATTCTTCTTCATAAAAAAATAGACGTTGTTATCAATAATGCTGGATATGCGTTGCTGGGGACAGTTGAATCTTGCACTCTTAAACAACAAAAAAAACTTTTCGACACTAATTTTTTTGGTGCGGTTAATGTGATTCAGGCTGTTCTTCCTCATTTTAGAGAGCAAGGTAAGGGTCAAATCATTAATATTGGAAGCGTTGTGGGGATAACCCCATTTCCAGTTCTGGAAATTTATTCCGCTTCTAAATTTGCTTTGGCAGGTTTAACTGAATCAATGGCTGTTACTCTAGCTCCTTTTAATATTAAGGTGAGTATTGTTGAGCCTGGAAGTGTGCAAACTCTAGCAGCCTCTCATCACACCCCTATTGGTGATAAGGATTTAGGACTTGAAAATCCCTATATAAAATTTCATGAAATAGGGGAGCAAATGTGCATTAATAACCTCGCATCAGGAAGAGATCCTTTTGAATTGGCCCAGTTTATCCATGCTATACTTCAGGAAGAAAAACCAAAATTGCGTTATCCATTTGGTGATTTCGCAGTAAGCCAAGTAGCGACGAGATTAAAAGATCCATCTGGAAGCATTAACGTGGATAAGCAAATTCAAATTTTTACTGAAAGTGGGCTTTTGCCTGAAATATCAGCTAAGATTCAAAATTTCTAATTGCTCCAATTCAATAAGGCGGTCGAATATTTCTGACCGCCTTTCGCAGTGTAGTTTAAGTTTGATGTTTTCAAGAAATTTCTCTACAGTACGACGTGAAATAAAAAGTAAATTGGCGATTTCTTGTGCTGTTTTTCCTATCCTCAAATGCTTCAAGACCTCTTTTTCTCGATTCGTTAGCTTAATTGACGTTAACCAGTTGAGATCTTTGCCAATGGATTTTAAAAAAGCATGCCTGAGTGAAGTTGTAATTATTTTTTTTGGTTCTTTTGGGAAAAAGAGTTCCTTTTTAGCTAACGCCATATTAGCCGGGGACATTTTTAAATGAGTGAGATCTTCTTTCATTTCACTTTTAAAAAAATCAATAAAAGAGCGTAGAAGAGACATCTCATTCATATAAAAATTATAAATTTGGGGATTGTCTGTATTTGTAAAAAAACAAAATGCATCAATTTCCCCATGAACTTTATTCACTAAAATCATTGCATGGTCAGCATCTATCCTCTTTCTTCTTAATTGTAACATTTCTAGGTATTGCTCATCTCTAGCAGTATTAGGAAAATGCACGCCTTCATGCAATGTCGAGGGGTGGCATAAAAAAGGGTTGTGCAGGTAATATTTTTCATTATAGTATTCTTCCATCCAGGTTGGATGAGTTCCAATAATGGTAAAAAGACCTTTAGGAGAAATTGTGTAATGGAAAAAACCTTTAATACCGCTAATAAGTTTTAGCGGTTCAAGAATTTTAGTTAACTTATGACTTTTCTTAAGAGTGTGTTCAGAAATTATTTCATTTAAGTCCAATAGTAACTCCCTTATATAGATGAAAAATATTATATCCTATTTTTAGAATGATGTCAAGAGTGCATGAAGTAGAGACCTTAAACTGATGTTAAATGCCTTTACTTTAGATTTGCCTTAGATGCATATGGTGCGCTGACAGATGAACAAGTTGACTCTTTCTTTTTACTTTCTTTTTACTATTGTCTGAAGTTAAAGGAGAAAATGCTTGGCTTCATATTAACTCTATCGAGGGGGGTAGGGCTGCAGTCCTCTTAGTGATGATGGAGGATATTCTTCAAAACGGAGCTGAGCAATCTCTTGAAACAATTGCAGATAAATATGACATGAAATTTATTTCAGCCGCACATAACACAGATTTTTTAAAGCAACCGATTAAAGATGAGAAAACTGATTCAATCACCGAAAAAAAAGCAGAAAGAGCCGCTTTTTTGGTCGAATTTTATAATTTTGCCACCACACATCTACCTCATCAGAGTTGGAGTCAGTGGAAAGCTCAAAAGTAGCTGACGTTCATGTCGATTTTTAACGCAAAAGTGTAAAACTTGCTGAGTTGGAACTTAAAACTGAAGCGTGTTAAGAAGTAAAAAGCTCAGCCAATGTAACTCGACTTTCCGGTCTGAATTTCGAGCTACTTTGACTGAGCTTTTTTCTATGCAGTTTAGCTTGGAAAAAAGTAAATATTTCTAAGGCTTTAAAATCACTTTTAGGCAATCATCCTCCTTATTATTAAAGATCTCATAGGCATATGCTGCATCCTTAAGGGGCAATGAGTGAGTCACAATGTCATCTAGCACAACCTTTCCGTCATTAACTAATTGCAGTAGTTCATCAATATAAGCTTGCACAGGTGCTTGACCTGTCTTTATCGTAAGACCCTTATCAAAAATTTGCCCCCATGGAAATCGGTATTTTGTGCCGTAAACTCCGACGACAGTAATAGTTCCCCCTCTTCTAACAGCGCTTACGCAGTTTTCCATTACATCTACAGATCCACCTTGCATCATTACAAGTTCAGTTACTTTGTCCACAAAATTTCTATCTGCTTCCATCCCGACTGCATCAATACATACATCGGCCCCCCGGCCTTCTGTCATACTTCGAATGACTTCAACAACATTGACTTTTTTTGAATTTAATGTTTCAGAGTTCGCAGTTTTTCTTGCAATTTCTAAACGATAATCCAAAATATCAATTCCAATAACTCTACCTGCCCCTTTTAACCACGCAGCTTTTTGTGCCATAATTCCAACAGGTCCACATCCAAAAACTGCCACTGTTTCTCCGCCTTTTAAGTCTGCCCAGTCTACAGCAGCCCACCCTGTCGGAAATATATCCGTCAAAAATAAGACTTGCTCATCTTTCATCTCATTTTCAATTTTGCGCGGTCCGAAATGCGCGTAGGGAACTCGCACAAACTCTGCCTGTCCTCCTTGATAACCCCCATAAAGGTCTGTGAATCCAAAAAGCGCTCCTCCTTTCTGTTCTAATATGCCTCCCTCTGGACCGTAATTATCATTTGAGTTTTCACAATGTGTTGGAAGTTTATGATTGCAGAAAAAGCAGCTTCCACAAGCAATAGGGAATGGAACAACAACTCGATCGCCTTTTTTAAGGTTGGTAATTCCTTTGCCAACCTCCTCAACAATTCCCATGAATTCATGACCTAAAATCATCTCTCTTTTCTGAGGAAAAAAGCCATTAAAAATATGCAGATCTGATCCACATATTGCTGTGGATGTGACTTTTACAATAATGTCCTTGTCGTTTTCAATGGACGGATCACTGACTTCCTCAACAACCACTTTTTTAGGAGTGTGAAATACTAATGCCTTCATAAGTAACCTTCTGAGTTTAAAATTAATATTCCTATTTTTTGATTGAAAAAAGCTCCATAATTGTTTCTTAATTCTTTTCAATCATCAAGTTTTCTAAAAACTTTGCGTCTTTAATCGCATAATTCTTTTCATCATTATCAAAATAACAGTACACTGTGCAGGAAGGGATCCAATTCTCGATTTTATCTTTCCAAATTTTAAGCCTTTTAGGTCCATATGAGCCTATATAGGCTTTATGAGGTCCATGTAAACGAATATAAGTAAAATCTGCAGTGATTTCTTCGGGTGATTGTATGCCGTTTAAGTCCGTGATGCATAAAGCTACGTTATGTTCATTGAGTAGCTTATAGATAGAATCAATGAACCAGGATTCATGTCTAAACTCGAAAGTATATTGAAATTTCTTATCTAGACTGCCAATAAACTCTTGTAATCGCTCCTCATTGATCTTAAAAGATGGGGGGAGTTGAACCAGAATTGGTCCAATTTTCGTTTTAAGATTACGAATGCTTTTATAAAAAATCTCTAAACTATCGCTGCAGTCATTCAGTCGTTTTATATGTGAGATATACCGGTTTATTTTTATCGAAAATAAAAAATCTTTTGGGACTTGATCGTGCCAGTTCACAGTGGTTTTTTGACGAGGTGTATGGTAAAAAGTGGTGTTCACTTCCACAGTTGAAAAATTTTCAGAATAATAATTTAGCCATTCGGTTGATTTTAATGTTTCAGGATAAAAAGTTTCTTTCCAGTGCTCATACGACCAGCCTGACGTACCAATGTGAAATACATGTGGTGCATTTTTTCTCTTTATCATTTAAGTGCATCTTTTTGAAGCTTTATCTTGATTTGCTTAGGCTCAGTTTTCCCTAATACATTAGATTCAATCTGGAGAAGCATTTTTTGAAAAAGTTTGGAAAGATTTCTTCTTTGATCAGAGATATCGTTACCTGAGATCTCTTTGTAATGAGTCTGCTTAGGAGTAATTACTGAGGTTTTTTCAAATATATGTTTTATCATTTTGTCTCCTGTTAATTAAAAATTCTTAAGTGTTAACAATTTCTCCACCATTCGGATGCAAAATTTGCCCTGTTATGTACGAGGAGTCATCTGAAGCTAAAAATACGTAGCAAGGAGCTACTTCAGCCGGTTCACCTGCGCGTTTCATGGGTACATCACTACCAAATTTGGATGTTTTTTCTTTTGAAAATGTCGATGGGATCAAGGGAGTCCAAATGGGCCCGGGAGCTACTCCATTTACCCGTATACCTTTTTCTATTAGGGCTAAGGCCAATGAGCGCGTAAATGCAACAATTGCGCCCTTTGTTGCAGAATAATCGAGTAAGTCCTTGCTTCCTCGATAAGCTGTTACTGAAGTGGTATTGATGATCGTTCCTTTCGTTTTAATGAGATGGGGGAGGGCAGCTTTTGTCAGAAAAAATTGAGAAAAAATATTTGTGCGAAATGTCTTCATCAGCTGTTTTTCAGTAATGTCCTCAATAGATTTTTGAGGATGTTGCTCTGCAGCATTGTTGATAAGAATATTTATCTTTCCAAATTCCGCTATCGCCTTTTTGATAATCGATTTACAAAATTTTTCTTCCCCTATATCGCCCGAGATTAATAAACAATTTTTCCCTTTTTCTTCCACTCTCGCTTTTGTTTCCTCAGCATCTGAATGTTCATTTAAATACACAATCACGACATCTGCTCCCTCCTGAGCATATCTCACTGCAATTGCACGACCAATGCCGCTATCACCACCTGTAATTAGTGCGACTTTTCCATCAAGTTTTCTTGGTTTTTGAGCAGATATTTTCTCCACTTTTGGCTTTGGAGTCATTTTGTGCTCATAGCCGGGAGGTGTTTGCTTTTGTGTAGGCCTTATTTTAGTTGCTTTTTCCTTTTTCATAAAAAACCTCCGGGGGAAAATGATTTTGTTTCTTTCCTGTTGCTTAACTTCCAGGCAAAATTGGAGAGAAAGTGAAAATTAAACTAATCAACAGGTAAAAAAGCGATACCTTATGGATGCACATTTTAGAAATAAAGGAATAAAAATTAAAAATACACTATATTTTGAATGGCACGCTAAACCTCCCCAAACATGTTGCATTAGAATAATTCTATGTTTATTATTCTCCTTTTAACGCACGTGGAGCTGGTCATCTTTATGAAACTCAATCGGCAAATAATTATTTTCGTCTTACTTACATGTGTAAGTATCATCATCTATTTTGCTTATAGTTACGTCGTCCAAACCAAGAAGATGGTCGGGGTTTATTGGGGGGCTTTTGACCCGCCCACAAAAGCACATGAAGCAATAATCACAGCTGCATTTAGAGATATTCCAATAAAAAAACTCATCGTAGTTGTAAACAATCACTCTTATAAAAAATATACATTTCCTTTGGAAATGCGAATACAATGGATGAAAGAAATTATTGAGTCAAATGAATTAAAAAAAGTTGAGTTGCTTTATCAAGACGACATGTGCAAAATAGATTTTTTGGCACTTAGGGAAATGATTTCTGAACCTATATGCGGGATTGCAGGATATGATGCGTATATGACATGGATTCAATACTCAAATGCCCAAGATAGAGCGCTATATGATGCCATTGCAGTCATCCCAAGAGGGGATGAAGATCCCACGTTATTTGATGAAAAAGCATTTATTTTACCCATAAGCCCAATATTTAAGCATGTTTCTTCGAGTGCAGTTAGAGAATTTTTAAAATTAGATACCACTAGGTTGTAGTAAAGCTGCGGTAGCGGTGACAAAAGCACTTGATTCAAAAAATGTTTACTGGATGATGCCTGTCAATTTCCAATATTGGGGAATAGGCGCCAAGATAACTCCGCTTCCACCAATTTCCTGTTTGCCAAAGAGTTTTAAAGTCTGTAAATTCATAGTCATAAGAGATTGCTCGGATGTAATGTGGGGGCTTGTTCGGAAATGGGTTAAGCCTTATGAGTGCAAGTACTTCATTTTCTCCCAATAGCAATTTTCCCAAAAATTGTTGAAACCAAATATTGTCCTCGAAATCATTGAACGGTAGAAACCAAGCCTGCCAGTCTAAACGTGGTTGAAAAGGAGAGATCCGCCTAGGTCGACGATTAATTTCTGAAGGCTTATACCTAAACAAGTATTCTTTCCAAACTATTCCGTCTTGACTGCCTTCAACGACAATTTCATAACGCTTTGTAGTCATCACTGCAAAGATGCCATAGCGATTGATGATGTGATAAGGCGATAATAGGTGTTGAATTTTTCTAAAAAATTCCAACGGCTTGTAAAGATTGTACCACAAGTTCATTAACTGTAATATGATCAATGTCGCACCTACAGAACTTAAGATCATGTTTGCATAAATGGAAGATTCTCTTAATTCAGAAGCTTTTCCGAAAAAAGGTTCTAGGAAATGGTTGCTGAGCAATATTGTTGAAAATACGACTGTTAGATGGTTTAGGTAAGAAAAATTGCCTGTTGCCCATATCAGCACTTGTAAGCCTACGAAACAAATCCATACGACACAACGCATGTCTTCAGTGCCAAAAAGGGCAAATGGAACAACCAATTCGACAAAAAACATCAGTGCTGTAGAGAGTTTGTGAAACCACAAGGGAAGTTTATGAGCAAGCCAAGCTGTGGCGTTCGGGAGCGGTTGAGATAAATAATGGAAAGCTAATCCAGTGAAATTACGCCAATTTTTATCTTTACTTTGCAATTTGACGGCACCGGCTTGAAAGTGGAATCGGAAAAGCAATAGGTTTAGACTCATAAACATCATGAGATTAGGCTTCTCTGTCAAGCTCAGAAAAAAAGCGTTGAACGTGATTTCAAGCAAAAACATCTCCCATCCAAAACTTAAGAAGTCTTGACCAATTGAGACAATAGAGAGATGCACGCAATATAGAAGTAAAAGCATTAGGGGAGAGAAGATATTAAACATTAGAAAGATTGAAAACAAAAGCGCGCTCCAAATAGACCCGATTAATGCTTTATCTGAGTAGTTAAGCCAGAAAATGGTGGGTAATACATTGTAAGCTTCTTTGCCTAAGATGCGTTTAGCACCTTGAAGATAACGGCCTACAGGAAGAATGCCTTTAGAGCCCAGAAGCCCTTTTATTTGAAAAAGAAAGGGGACGTAAACAATGAAATAAATGAATCCCAGCAATCTGAGAAAAAGATTCACACTTAAGATGTAATTTTCTGGATCTAACATAGTTAGCTCTTTGACCTTTTAAGGTTTTTTTTCTTATATCACAAGCCATGGAGCAATGCGACTATATTTCTAATGCTTGGAATCTAGGGGAGTTTTTGGTTGTTTGGAGTGCGGAGACTTGTCGCCGCTTTGTTTCGCTCTCGACTTGTCGCATATGCGTTATGGTAAGGACTATAAAGCATAGGATGCCGTCCTTACAGGACTCTTAACTACAATTCATGTAACCCATGCCTCCGTGTCTCGCTAGCGCTCGCGACTACTACGACCTGGGCTGTGTTTTATCGGCCTTACAGGCCTTGGGAGTACCTGAAGAAATGGACATAACTAATCCCTTAGGTCTGTAAGACGGCATAATATAGCCCAGGTCGCAGTCGCGAGCTCTAGCGAGACACGGAGGCTTGGGTTAAATGAGTGCCTTTAAGAGTCCTATAAGGACGGCATCCTCACCTCTATAACGCTTAGCTTAACGCGTATTCGACTTGTCGAGGGCGCCTGGCTGGAAGAAGGCCATTAACAGCTTTGAATCAGTACCAATACCATTTTAATTTTTAGAGTTTAAGGGGAGTCCTAAGCGCGCAAAAAGTGCACGTATCACGTGTACAGGATGTTTCATGAAATAGAGTATAAGTCTTGAATAAGTTACGTAATCAAGTTTTCTAGAAATGAGAAAGGACTCATTTCTTAAGGCATCATTGACCCATTCTTGATGGACAAAGAAAAATGAGGATGGTAATTGGTTCAATGGAAAAAATTGGATATTTCGCGTTTCAGCTCCTTTGGCAAGATTTCCACCTAGAACGGAGCATTCAAATGTATAAGTTTGAGCCGCCAAGCGATTGAGTGGTTGATAGTCTGCGACTTGGCGCTCAATCTTTACAGTTAAGCCTGTTTCCTCAAGTGCCTCTCTTTCTGCTCCATCAGATGGATCTTCATTGTCTTCGATGCCGCCGCCTGGCAGCACCCAGACAGGCACATCGCGCCTTTTGATGAGCAGGAGTTCTGTTTTGGTGTCATTAAAAATGATAGCAATTGCGCTTTTTTTCATGAGTGATGTTCTTATAACGATTTAGTGACTCTATACAAGTTAAAATAACAGAGCGTTCATACTTTTGCATCATATTTTAAGTAGTGTTACAACTTTATTATCATTTTTAAACAGTGGTCAGGGGAAGTTAAGGTGCAGGAAAAAGGACCTAAATGTCAGTCGACCTGAGAAACGAAATATTCCTATATGTCCTTTAGGTCCTATGGCTCCCTTGTTCGATTCGCATGATTGTGGCATATGCTTCCACACATTCTTTTAAATCTGGCTTATAGTTCGCAAATTTAATTCGATCCGCTATCTGTAAAAAATTTAGCAAAGCTTCTTTTTGGGCAAGACCTAATGTCGGATGTTTTTGGATTGTGTCTAGAAACTCTTGAGTTGTTTGACTGGATGTCTTTAACTGAAATTCTGATTCAAAATAGTGGCGTAAACTCCAGATTAGCTGAGACATAAATACTCTGACAATATCACGATTTGGACTTGGACTTTCTTCCTGCTTCAAATAAGCAAGACTTTGTTCAGCTTCATTTAAAGCGGTCATTTGGCGTGACGACGCAGGAATAGAAAGAACGCTTTTCTTGCGGCTAAGCACTTGTTTAATAAGAAATGTTATCACCAAAAAAAGCATAAGAGCTCCAATGGGTTTCCATGGAACGGCTTTGCCTTCAAAGAGATGCACATTACTAGAAGAGCGATCTTTCTGGATCTCTGCCCTTAAATCTATTTCAAGTTCGATAGGTTCTGTCGTCGATAACGTGCTCAAGGGAGAAATCAAGGCCTTAAGATCGATCTCATTTGAGGTTGCAGGAAGAATATCCACAAAGGATAGGGGAGAGGCAATGCTAACTTCAGTCTGTGCAGAATCATTTGGCAAAAAAGACATTTCTAGAAATGTTAGGGGGTGATGTCCCGGACGCTGTGGCTCCAATAGATAGTAAATCTTTTCGTGGATCAGCGTAGGATCTTCAGAAGACACGATTTCTTGCGTACTATTCGAAAGTGCGAATGGAGGAAGTTCGTTTGGCCCGGGATTACGTAATAAATGGTCCAACAAAGCTTCTCGATCAGGTCGGTATTCCTTAGGATAGTGCAGATCAAGTTCTAGCGTGAAAGTCTGCAGTACATGAAGCGATTCTTGAGAATTAGAAATAAAAATGCTTGCTGAAAAGGGTTTTGGAGAAGTCTCAGTCATCGTAAATGATGGCCTCGCATTTTAAAAAACTGTTCGATTGGCTTAATGTAAGATTGATCTGTACGAATGTCTATAAAACCCGCATCATTTTTGGCAGCCAATGTTTTTAGTTCCTCTAAGCGCTTTTCTGAAGCTTCCATGAAGCTCTGCTGTCTTGTTGGGCTTCCAGTATCGATCAGTTGATGTTCTCCGGTTTCAAGATCTGTAAGCGCAGCAAGATCAATAGGGGGAAAGGCAACTTCGTAAGGGTCGATTACGGAAATGGCTATAAGATCGTGCTTTTTGGATAGTAGTGAAAATTCATGACTAAAGTCCGGACACAGGAAATCTGAAATTACAAAACATATTGATCGTTTACTTTGAACTTTCCCTAAAAAAGCTAGGGCTTTACGAAGATCTGTTCCTTGGCTAGATTGTGGACTAGTCAAAAGTTCTCTGATGATATGAAGGACATGTCGCGTGCCTTTCTTTGGCTCTAAGTATTTTTTAATTTCATCTGAAAAAAGTACGAGTCCCACTCTGTCACTGTTTTTAATCGCTGAAAAGGCAATCATTGCCCCAATTTCTGCAATCAGCTTGTTTTTGCTTTCATTTTTTGAACCAAATCGAGTTGATGAAGAAGCATCTACGATCAGGAAAGCTGTAAGTTCACGCTCTTCCCGAAAATTTTTAATATAGGGGCGACCCATTTTCGCAGTGACGTTCCAATCGATACTGCGCGGTTCATCACCGATTTGATATTCTCGTACTTCTTCGAACTCGATCCCCTTGCCCTTAAATGCCGAGCGATAGATTCCGGCAAGTAGTCCTGCAGCTAAGTGAACAGTCTCGATTTGGATTTTATGGATAATTTTGGAAAGTTCATCTGCAGATGGTGAAGGTGAAAAGGACGGGGAGTATGAAGGTGAAGATGAGGGCGAGTCGGACATTTGAACTCCAGTTTGAAAGCGTGCAACCAGCCTTATTCAACGCAAAGCTGCAAAGACACAAAGAAACAACAAACTGCCAAAGAAGTCAGCAGGGGAAACGACCTAGAAAAAGTAAAACTACAATCGCTAGCCTCTTCAGGGTTTTTGGTTGCTTCTCGGCGTCTCTGCGAGGCTGTGAAAAAATTGGAAAGATGCTTCAGTTGGCTGAAAAGTTGCATCTGACGCACTTCTCTCCTCGGTCGTAGCTATGGCTACGACGTCGTCAAGAATTGCATCAGCTGCAACTTTC
>JACCRY010000101.1 GCA_013813265.1 Parachlamydiaceae bacterium | reverse complement strand
AAGCGGCAAGATATGCATGATCATAATCAACCTCTATATTTTCAGCTAACGGAAACAATATTAGGATGCTGCTTCGATGTAATGAATGAGCTTGGCTCGGGGTTTCTTGAATCAATTTATAAAAATGGTCTCTTTATAGCAATAAATGAAAAAGGGCTCAGCATAGAAGTAGAAAAGAGGTTTGAGGTAATATTTAGAGGGCGAAAAATTGGTTTATATGTTGCTGATCTTATTATCGAAGAGAATGTAATTGTCGAGCTGAAATGTTGCGAGTCGTTGGTTGGGGAGCATCAAGCTCAATTAATTAATTACTTGAAGGTATCGGGTGTTTTAATTGGTTTGCCGGTTAATTTTGGAAAAAGAAAAGTGGATATAAAGGCTTCCTCGACTTTGTACTTTTTTTGCTATCGCCCTCGCGAGAGAAGCAAACTACGGCTAAATGAATTTCGAAGGAATGGGTAATTCTACCCCTTCCTTCGAAATTCATTTAGCTGTAGGAAGCTTCTCTCCGAGGACGATGGTAAAAAATGTACAAAGTCGAGGCTCCATTGCCACTGGTAAATCGTCTACATCAAGAATACTGTATAAGCCGGTGTTATACTCTTCCGTGATCATCATTCTTGCTCTCAAATTGGTCTGCATCAAATCCTCTGTAGTTATTTTGCTCAACGTTACCAAAATAATGTGGAGATACCAAACTACAATCTAGCCTTGAAATTTTCAATCAATTTTTATAATGCAATCGCCCTGAATAAAGCTTAGCTGCCCTTGACTAATTAGCGATGGCGTACTAGCCTCATGAAAGTGTGGCGCTATGGCACACTGTAATAGACTTTTTACCCAATTAATCTTGACATATTTAAAGGATACTATACAATCTATTATATCCGGTAATTACACTTAAGAGATACTATAATGCCTATATTTATGCTGACTCCAAAAGAAATTGCAGAACATATTGCTAAACAGGCTCAAGTAAAACGGCTGTCTTTAGACTTGAGTCAAAAGAGCTTATCGGAACTCTCTGGGGTAAGTTTGGGAACTTTAAAAAAATTTGAACGAACAGGAAAAATCTCGCTAGAATCTCTGCTACGAATTGCTCTAAATTTAGATGCATTAGAAGAATTTAAAGAACTTTTCAAACCCACCCCTTTTGAGAATCTTTCCTCTCTTGATGAGCTTTTAAAGGAAAATACTCGAAAACGGGGACGCAAGTGATCACTAAAAACAGTTCGATTATACATGTGTATTACACAGGAAGATCTGAAAAACTTGCAGTAGGACGACTGGCATTAAAAGAACACAGGATTTTTTTCGAGTATGATTCAGAGTTTTTAAAAACAGGGCTAGAAATGTCTCCATTTAAGCTACCCTTAAAGTCAGGAATATTCGCCTTTAAAGATCATTTATTTGATGGTTTATTTGGTGTATTTAATGACAGTCTGCCCGATGGGTGGGGAAGACTTTTGGTGGATCGGAAACTCATACAATTGGGCATAAATCCAGGAGCTCTTTCACCGATAGATAGGCTGCTTTATGTAGGAAGTCGCGGTATGGGAGCATTAGCATATGAGCCAGAAGTTAAAGCTGTTGCACCTTCCCATCATGAAGATTTAGATCAAATCGCTAATGAAACTTTTCAATTTCAAGAAAATAATAATGACGACAGATTTATAGATGATTTACTTGCTTTGAATGGTTCTTCCGCTGGAGCAAGACCAAAAATTCTGGTGAAGCTCAAAGAGGACTCATTTTTGATTGCAGATGAAGGGCGAGGGACTTCAAACAACGAATGGATTATCAAATTTCGTTCTTTCTTAGATCCAATGGATATTGGCCCAATTGAGTATGCCTTTCATCTAATGGCCGAAGCTGCAAATCTAGATGTTCCTGAAGCAAAATTGTTTAAATCCAAAAATGGATTTGGATACTTCGGTGTAAAACGTTTCGATCGTCTTGATGGACGCAACATACATATGCACACGATCAGCGGACTCCTCCATGCCGATCATCGTATTCCAAGCCTTGACTATGAAGCTATTATGAAAACAACTTTGTGGCTTACAAAAAGTGGGCAAGAATGTGAAAAACAATTTAGGGCAGCCGTTTTTAATGTCTTGACCCATAATCGAGATGACCATGCCAAAAACTTTTCTTTTTTGATGGATGAAAAGGGCTTGTGGCGTGTTTCTCCCGCATATGACCTTGTATTTTCTTCAGGACCCGCTGGGGAACATTGCACGATGGTAATGGGTGAAGGCAAAAAACCAAAACGTGAACATCTTTTAAAATTAGGTGAAATTGTAAGTCTAAAAAAATCGACAGCATTAAAAATTATAGAAGACGTCAAGCAAATTTCCTCAAAATGGCCTCACTTTGCAAATGAGGCAGGAGTTTGCCAAAAATCTCTTGAGATGATTCAACTTTCATTAACCAAAATCGCAAAAGGATTCTAGTTGCTCGAATTTGTTAACCCTCCTGTTTATCTAGCATTTAGTCATCTTGAAGGGTGGAAAGAAGCTTTTGAAGAATGCTTTATGTGGACACCCATTTTGCTCGTCCAATTTTTGAAGAAGCTTGAAGATTTTCAACTGTTAGATAAATTTACAAATGAATTTGGGCAAGATAGACTTCAAAATTTAAGAAACTTTGAGTTAGCAGAGTTTTAGCACGAAATTATATTAAACTTTTTTTAAGTTATTCGCATAATTTCCTTGAATCAAATACAAATATGTATTACAATAAATTAAACTTAACTTTTATTAGGATATCAATGTCAATCAATACTTACTTTAAATTTAACCATAATGTCCATAACCTCGAAATTTCCCCTCTAGAGATTCGTGATCCAAATTTATCTGCTCATCAAGCCTTACAGCTTATTCTTAACTCTGATAGAGTCAATCTTCAAAATGCTACAAATTATTCAATTCGGGGAATTGCAAATGTTATTTTCACGCAATACAGTGCAAAATATGAGAATAGATGTTGTTTTTTTAAAATTGTCGATTTCATTGGGGAGGTTTTCGGATTTGAATCAGATTTTACAAAGTTGGAAAAACTTCACAACAGAATTATGAATACATTTAGCTCCACCCTACCTGTAGAACTCGTCATATCCGAACCAGAATTAAAAATTGAATTAAAAGAAAAAGCAGCTTTCAACGCTCAAATTTGCATTAGCTCTGAACTAGAAACAGGTTACATCGGAGCAAATCCTACGTTTTTCCAGATAGTACGCAGGCCTTCTGATAGGATCGATTTCACTCATTTTATGAGAGACCCTCGCCTTCATCATGCCATTCCTGAGACAAATATTATTCCAGACTACTTAAGAGATCTTACTTTTGAAGACAACTCACCTCTTCCGCTTGATCCAATGGACAGTTTTTTAAGGATTGAAGTTTTCCATCCATTTGGAACATTAAAGGGTGCTATTCAACTACCACAGACCCTTCATCTTCCTGCAGCTATTTTTGAAGACAAAGATGACGGGGATGTTTTAAGTCTTAAGTATAAAGGTCAATTAATTGAACTGGAAATTCAGCAGCAGAATCATGGTTTGAAATTTGCTTCCGGTCCATTTACAGAAGTTTTGAAAACAGCTAAATTAACCTGTAAGAATTTTTCTGATATTGAGAGACCATTTTTTAATAACACTGATAATCCTTATTGGTTTTATAATCTGGGCGATGAAGGCTGCATATATAAATTAGATCTTCAGGAAAAACTTGATAGTAATAATGAAAAAGTAACTTCTCCTACCATAGAAGTGATGGAAGCAGATTTAATGGAACTCCGTCCACTAATTGAACCTAAA
This sequence comes from Parachlamydiaceae bacterium, assembly GCA_013813265.1. Taxonomy (GTDB): domain Bacteria; phylum Chlamydiota; class Chlamydiia; order Chlamydiales; family Parachlamydiaceae; genus JACCRY01. Next base: position 23,924 of record JACCRY010000101.1, on the reverse strand, counting down.
AGAACAAATCATGACTTTATAACTGTTATGAATACATTCAATTGGGTAATAGATTTTCCACGATTTCTAAGCAGTGACATCGACCTTATCGTAAACGAAAAATATATTATATTTTATGGCAAATTTGAATCTCGCCAAACAAAGAGCTCATTTGGAGGGGAATATTTGCAACTTGGACGTGAAGTTCTAGCCTCATACCGATGGGACAGAAGCCCAGAATTCAGAGAGCTGACGCTCGATCAAATGAAAGATAAGATCACACAAGAAGCGAAAATTATGTTTGAAAATGCCCAGCTTATTTTCCTTCTTCCTGTAGGAGAAGGCCATTAACCGTTTGAGCTTTTTTTAAGAGGCCCCAGCTTTGGAGTGCGAGGTCCTTACACCTCAAAAATATTATTCGCAACCACCGCCTAATGCCTGAAAGAGAGCTGCCGTGTCAGCCAACCTGGTTGCTTGTGCTTGGGCTACTTTAAGGGTAGCTTCAAGATATTGCCGTTCAGCATCAAGCAAATTTAAGTAGTTAGCTCCTCCAAGCTCAAATTGCTTCGAAACAATTCTTAGAGTTTCTTTCATTTGAATCATTGCTGATGCATAAAATGCAAGCTCCTTTGCATCATGCTCTAAAGCCGTTAACGCATCCGCAACTTGTTGAAAACCCTCTAAGACCGTTTCAGTATAATCTGCGAGCGCTTGGTCATAAACTGCTATAGCTTTTTGTCTCTCAGCAATGAGTTGTCCACCATGGAAAATAGGCTGAGTAAAAGAAGCTCCCAAGGAAGCTACCCACGCCTGTAAACTGAATAAATCACTACCCTTAATTTTTAAAGGCCCGTAACCCGCTGAAAGTGTGAACTGTGGATACAAATTGGCTATTGCAACACCAACAAAAGCTGTTGCTTCATGTAAATTAGCTTCTGCAGCTAGAATGTCAGGACGCCTCCTTACGAGGGATGAGGGTAAACTAAGTGGAAGTTCGGGAGGAAGCGTGAAATCCTCGAGATAAAATTCAGGCAAACACGCTTCACTTGGTAGCTCTCCTATATAAATGGCAAGTTGATTTCTGATCTGTTCAAGTGATTTTTCAAGGGATGGTAGCCTTGCTTTTGTTTGCTCAAGCTGACCTGTCTGTGCATAAATGCTTAGTTGAGACAGACTCCCCGCTTTTAGCTGTTTTTCAGCTATGCTTAAGCGCTTGCTTTCCATTTCGATCATAGACCGGATTATAACTATCTGAGCTCTCAACATGGCTTCTCTAAATGCAGCTGTAGCAACATTAGAGGCTAATGTTAAATGAAGAGCAAGTAAATTATAAGCCTTTACATCTACATCAGCTATTGCTGCCTCAACTTGACGTCTCGTCCCACCAAATACATCAAAATTAAAAGAAACATCCAAAGAAGCATTGAACAAATTGAAACGATTGATATTAATAATGGGGGCAGAAGTTGGATTGGGATTTGACGTCGTGTTTGGATTAAAAAGTTTTGAAGTTCCCCGCATTTTCTTGTGAGTCATCCAATAGTTTTTGGATGATCCTGAAAGATCCACTTGTGGAAAAAATAAATTCCCGTGAACTGCAATCGCATTTTCAGCGGCTTGCTGTAAGACAGCCTCTGCAGAAGCCATCGTTGGACTAGATGACAAAGCTTGGTAAATGACATGGTCAAGGCTTGCTGAATTAAACAATTCCCACCATGCATTCGGGACTTCTTTCCCATAGACAAATAACTGTGCTTCTCCAGCTAAAACTGGAGCTGAAGCTGTTTGCTCTGGATTAGTTCGAGAGACATAGCTACTTATTTCAGGCGCCTCAGGAGATGAAAAATTAGGGCCAACAGTACACCTGGCAAACATTCCTAAAACGATTGAAAGAATTGCAACTTTCTTTATGACTATTTTAATTATCAATCCAGCGTCTTTCGATAACATTTCACCCCTATGATCATCATAACTGCACTAAAAACCACCAAAGGCCAAAAATTTGGCCACAATTCCACCCATCCGTTTCCCTTTAAAAGAATCCCACGCGCTGCACGAATAAAGTAAGTAACTGGCAAAAAATTTCCTATAGTCTGCGCCCAGCCCGGCATCCCCCTAAAAGGAAACATGAAACCGGACAAAAAAACTGAAGGCAATTGCACAAATACAGCCATCTGCATAGCTTGCAGCTGATTTTTTGCAAATGAGGATATTGTAATTCCAAGCATAAGATTTCCTACAATGAATAGAACGCTCACTGTAAATAGAACAGTCAAATTTCCTAAGAAAGGCACGTTGAATAAAACTTTTGAAGTCAAGAGAATGATAGCTGCCTGAATAAATCCAATGAAAACATAAGGAATTATTTTCCCGAAGATGACCTCAACCGAATTGACCGGCATAGAAAGCAGATTTTCCATCGTACCACGTTCACGCTCGCGAGTAATCGCTACAGCTGTCATCATCACGAGCGTCATTGTAAGAATTGTTCCCATTAGACCTGGAACGATGTTGTAGGAAGTGATATTCTCAGGATTATACAATTTATGTGCGATGACATTATATAAAGGTTTTGACTGGACCGCAAGTTCACCTAGAGACCCACGCAAATCTCTTTTAATCACGGCTTGAGCTATTTTTTCAACTGCTGCAACTGCATTACCAACAGCCACCGGATCCGTTGCATCGGCTTCAAGAAGCAAAGACGGCTTCTCCCCTCGCAAAAGTTTTTTTGTAAAACCTGCGGGAATTGAAATGACAAATTGTACCTGTCCATTTTGCAGAGCTTTATACGCGGATTCTTCATTTAAGATTCTTTCCTGGATATCAAAATAGGCGGCATTTCTCATTCCAGACAAGAAACTTCGAGTAAATGTACTTGAATCTGCAGAGATAACAGCCGTCGGCAAATGCTTGGGATCTGTATTGATCGCATAGCCAAATAACAACAATTGCAAAAGTGGAATAGCGACAATCATTGCAAACGTAAGGCGGTCACGTTTTAGCTGAATAAACTCTTTTACCAATATGCCCCAACAGCGATACCAAGAAAAACCGACGTAACCATTTGATTCTCTAGATAGCTGCACGGTTCCTACTTTCCATAAGATGGATAAATACGTCTTCCAGACTTGTTTCTATGGAATTAATTTGCCATTTAGCATCTTCCCTTCTTAAAGAACTCAATGTCTCTTCAAGGAGAGCCTTATTGTGACCGCTCACGTGCAGTGTATTCCCAAAAAGAAGTGTCTGATCGACCCCCCGCTTATCTTTAAGAAATTCAGCAAGAACGATTAAATTTCCGCCCTGAATTGCAAATGTTGAAATTCCTTGATTTGCAATAACTTCGCTAGCGCTTCCTTGAGCCATAAGCTCGCCATTAAAAATGTAAGCAACCTTGTGGCAACGTTCTGCTTCATCCATGTAATGGGTACTCACAAGAATTGAAATACCTTTGGAAGCAAGTTCATAAAGCTGTTCCCAAAAATCGCGTCTAGCTTTTGGGTCAACACCTGCTGTAGGTTCATCTAAAAGGAGCAATTTAGGGTCGTGTAGCATACAAGCTGCAAGTGCCATGCGTTGTTTCCAACCGCCCGAAAGCTCTTTAACAAGCTGTGAGCTTCTATCATAAAGTCCAAGTTGCTCTATAGTTAGCTCAATGCGCTGCTTTCGATCTTTTATTCCATACATGCAGGCCACAAAATTAAGATTCTCCCATACAGTCAAGTCTTCCCACATGGAAAACTTCTGCGTCATGTAGCCGACATGTCGTTTTATTTGGTTACTTTCAGTGAGAATATTATAGCCAAGACAAGTTCCTTCTCCGGAATCAGGAGTTAACAGCCCACACATCATACGGATAGATGTTGTTTTTCCGCTGCCGTTAGGTCCTAGAAAGCCAAAGATCTCTCCATAACCTATACTTAGAGAAAGATCATGGACGGCGCGAATTCCACCAAAGCTTTTATTCAAATTATGTACATCTATAGCATACTGATTACTCATGTAAATCAACTTTTACCGGTTGACCAGGGTGTAACATAACGGCATTATTTGGTGAAAGTGAAGCTTCAATCATAAAGATGAGTTTGGAGCGCGTTTCATTACTAAATATAATTGGAGGAGTATATTCTGCTTCAGGAGATATATATGAAATACGCGCAGGAACTGTTTTTGAGCACCCGTCACAATACACAATGATTTCTTGATCCGTATGCAACCTTCCTAAAAGTGTTTCAGGAACAAAAAAACGCACTTTAAGATTTTTTGGAGTCAACAGGAGCACAACCGGATTCCCAGCTGAAACCCACTCCCCTTCAACATATAGCGTGTCGAAAATTAGGCCTCTAATGGGCGCAGTCAGAGTCTTTTGGGCAAGTTTCCAATGTGCTTGCGCAAGAAGCGCTTCGGCAGCTTTTACATTTGCATTTTGTGCTTGCATTTGATCTTTTCGGCCAGGTAATTCTCCAGATTCAAGTTGAGAACGAATCTCCAAAACTTTTCCTTGATTGTTTTGGTGTGATGCTCGACTATTATCGAGCTGTGCTCCTGATATTGCGCCGAACTGATATTGTTCTTGATCACGTGCCAGTGTCAAAGCAGAAAGATTTTCCAGGGCCTTAGCTTGCTCAAGTTGGCCTCGGAAGATATTCAGTTCGGCTTCCCTCTTACCGGTCTTTAAGTCATCTACTTGAAACTGTGCTGTAATAAGATTTGCTTCAGCTTGCATCACCTCTGCGGCTTCATTTTCATGTTCCAAGATAAAAAGAAGAGCATTTGCCTCGACAGTTTGTCCTCGATGAACTGAAAGCTGATCCAGACGACCTGCAAATGGCGAAGCGATGTAGAGGTACTCGGCCTCCACGTATCCTTGAAAAGTACTTTCTTCTTTTGTTTCGCAAGAAGTCAGTAAAAGAAAACAAAAGGTTAAAAGCAAATTAAATAATTTTTTCATGTTCATAGCTTTACTTTTTGCCAATAAACATGCTTTTAGTCAAGGCATAATTTGTAAATTTCTTTTATTTCAATTATTTGCGAAAAAAAGGCATAGATTTTTTTCCATTATAAGTTGACTTTTAATTATTATTTAAGTAAAATTGATATTGCTGTTTAACAAAAATCGCATAAAACTACATATTTAATAAATTAAGGAAATAGTTATGAATTACGTATTTAAATTTTTTCCAAAAAGCTTTATTGTTGCTTTTGTTTTTTTGGGAACGACAGTTTTATTAGGCGAGGAATGGAAAAAAGAAGTGCTTAATTGCGGAGATCAAGTTTGTTTTGTTTTAAATGGTGCAAATGAGTCAATCCTAGTCGGTTCTTTAATGTGGGCAAATGAGGCCGTAAAGGATGGAAAGGAGATGCTCTACGAGCGTTATTTCTATGAAGGAATATCGTTGACGAATGAAACGGGGGTTGAGCAACATATTTATGGGCCGGTTTTGGAGCAAACGGGACAAGAATGGGCTGACACGATGAAAACCCTCAGCTTTAATGAATATGTACAGGAAAAGCAGGAATTGGATGTAGAGTTTGCGACAAAAATGAGCAAGGAAAATGTCCGGTACTTTAATGATGAGGAGCGAGAGCAGACTCAAGTACATTGGGTTGATGGAGCCTTATGGCAGATCGGATTAGACAGCGAGAAAACAGAAATATCTCAAGTCCCTGAAGGAGTATATGCATTTGTACTCGGTAATGAGCAGCTCTATATCACTCCAAAGATTATCACGAAAAAAGGAAAGATTCAGCATTCTAGTTTTTTGCGAGGGGGCCCGGTTCGTTCAGCAGGTAAATTACAAGTTGGAGCGGATGGGAACATTGTTTGGTTGAGTAATGATTCAGGACATTACCGTCCAGAGGATGCAGAAATGGCTGGAGTTCTTAACTTTGTCAAGGAACAAGCACCTGAAAATATTTTTAGCCGAATCTGGGTTCGAACCAAATCGAGTGAAGCATGGATTCCGAATCCTCCACTTGTCAGAGATTATGAATTGAGCCAGATCGATCCGGAATATGATGAGCCAGTTTTTGAATGGTTACAAAAGATTAGTATGTGAAAATACTTCAATTTTGGAACAAAGGTATTAAAACACACTATGATCCCATGTCATAAATGTAAAATCAGGCACTGCAGGATTAGTGAACATAAAATAAGTCGGGGGCATTGTTATATTTTTTGTTGCGTTTTTTGTAACGCAGCAAATCTGCCTGCCAAAATTTTGGGGGTAGTCCCTCATCCAGCTCTTCAATTCTTAAAACTAACGATACTTCTGGATTTGCTCATGAAGAAAACTAATACGTCACATTATTGACAAAAGGCTTTCCAAGAACACCAAGCGCATCAATTTCCATGGCTTTCATGATTAGGTCAGCTTTAGTCGTGCATCCAAGCTTATCTTTTAAATTTGCTAAGTAATTTTCTACGGTTCTTGTAGATAAATGAAGCTGTTTAGCAATATAGCCAGCAGGAAAGCCATGCACCACATACTTTAAAACAACAATCTCCCTAGAAGTTAAAGAGAGGAATTCACTTAATCCCAATTTTTGCAAGAGAAGATCACGTTTATCTGGAAAAGCTAGCTGTTTTGGGCATTCGTAAAATTTTGCACCAAATTGCTCCGACAGATTCACCTGATTTTCTTCTAATAAATTAAAGAGTTTCTGATGTTTCTGGCGAAAAATTTTGGTAAATGTCCGAAGAAGCGGCAACTCGTTGATCAATCGTTCCTCTGCTTTTGGGTCATTAAATCGGGTTGCAAAGCCAAAAGCTTCAATACCGTCTGAAACTTTCTCAACGAGATTAAGATTAAAATTGATCTTAAATTTATCCCACGCTGTTTCTAAAACTTGTTTATATTCCATATCATCGGTTGCTTTCATAAGCCCGATTCCGGCTTGAATTAAATTAGGATGGCGTATGCAGGGAAATTGTTTAACCATGGCTTGATCAAAGCAATATTCAATCCATGCTGAATGAGTTCCAAAGTAAGAGTAATCCCCTGTGTTCGTGATTTTGTAATACCAGAAATGATTAATGCCTAAATATTCGTACAAGGGCGCCACAAATCGTATCATTTGATTGTGATAAACTGAGGATTTAATGGAATCAAAAAGAGCATGAAATGGTGTCATAATAAAACTATATTAATATTTTCGTGTCTACCAGCAATTATACAACAAAAAATAATTAAATTCAATTCTTCTTTAGTATTAAATATGGTAGAGTATTTTTTACCTAGGTCACGCGTACACGATACTCTTTTTTAATTCTTAAAAAGCTCTCAGAATAGTTAGTCATAACTTTCTGAGGATATATGAAAAAATACTTTTTTAGAGAAAATTTCACAGCTTTCTTTAAAAATCAGGATCAAATAATTCGTGGAAAACTAGCCTTCAAAACTCATGATACTTTATGGGTTAACACTGAGCATCCTGTTATCGTTCTTGTGAGCATTCATTCAGCAATACATAAGAACATTGATGGCGATCTCAAAATGAATGCATTTATCTCTTCTATCAAGAAATTAGTCAAAGGGAAAATTACCGTTCTGCTCTCGGATAGAGCTCACCTTCAAACCTATAGTTTAAAATATCATGATGGTATCGAGAAAGCATTTGAACGTTGTTTAATATCTGCCCATACTTTGAAGGAACGCTACCAACCCTACTTTGAAACATGCGAAGTGGTTTATTGGCACTCTTATATTTATCAAGACAAAACTTTTTTGCCTTCTTTGAAGTTTATACAACGCCTATTTAAGCATGATTCTAGTTTTCGAGAACATTTGTTACAGGATGCCGAGAATTCTTTTACGATCGAGCGTATACACATGTTTGCAAGCAAGGAACAATTTATCGAAAAAGCAGCGGAAGACTTATTAGAACAATGCGCTTGTGTATTAGTTTTGAGCGAAAAAGGGTATCGTTTTCAATTTTACCCTGGAAGGCCAAATGCATCGACAATCTATCTCAACGATACTGTCATACCTCACGAAAAAAAGGTATCTTGGGTCAATGTTTTTTTGAGCATTGAAAATAAGACTTTGGTGCAGGAAAGTGAGACTACAGCCTTAAAATCTAGTACGTCATCTTATTTAATCGCCTGCTTGGGCGATGCGATAACCCCTGGTTGAAGGCTTAAAAATAGTACTCCCATATGTCCACATTGGGTTACTTTTAAGACTTCTACCTGGAATAAGGTGTTGCTCCCTTCTTACACCGTTACCGAGCTACCACGGTAAAGCTACAATATCCACTACAACGTTAGCTATAATCACTCCCTTGACCGACAATAGAAAGTAGAGCTTCGCATTTTTCTTCAGACTGCGACATCATGGACGCAACTTCTAAAGCAAGATCAGGAAAGCTTTTTAAGAGGATCTGACTTAGCTTAAGTGAGATCACCCTATCATTTTTCCGAGCTATCTTGCCTCTGGTCTTTGCCCATTCAACTCCCAAATTCGCCATTTCCAGTGCCTGCTTATGATTGAATGAAGCATAAAGTTCAATGGCGCCCATAAAAACTTCTCGAGGAAATTGTTCTAAAAAAATTATCCCATCATCACTTTTATGATCTGGATATTTTTTCAGATATTCAGATAATTCATTTTCATCCATAACACGTATTTTTTCTGAATTTTCCTCAAGTATTAGTACTGCAGATTCTATGTCAGATATTTTAATAATTTTAATGATTCGGCTTAAAAATTCAAACATCACGTTTCGAAAATGATAATATTTCTCTGGCCCTGAATTCCAAGCGTAAAGACCTTGCACCTCTTTAAGAGCTATATTTGCTACCTCAAGCGCTTTATCTTGATCAAAGCCAGCAAGAGCTTCTGCTATTTCAATTAAAGCTCCCACTCGAGCTTCAAGCTTTAATTCCGAAACTGAATTTAGAGCTAAGTCTAACGCTTGAATTGCTTTTTCATGATCAAATAAAGCTAAAGTTTTAGCAAGAATAGCCATACTTTTCGCCTTATTAAATTTATAATTTCGATCATTATGATCAAAATTTATTTCCATCAATTTTCTCAATAAATCAACAAAGTCTCCCCAAATTGGTGATTGAATTAATAGGTCGACCCCTATTCTTTTAACCATTTTTGCTACTTCTTGAATAAAATTTCCTGTGTATTTAAAATCAGTGCGCACAGCCTTAGTTGTGTATTTTTTCATAAGATCTAACATTTTCCATTCTAGTGATGAATGAACACCTATAGATGCTTCAAATAATTCTATAAAATTAACCTCACTCTCTTCGTAAAAAATTGTTGAAAATGTTTCGATTGTCCTACCGACTAACAATTCTCCTCCTAGCTGGTACGATATTGAACGAAAATCACCACGCTCTTTGTAGGCTAAGTCTCCCATTGCCAAAACTTGCTTTTCATCGCAAAGTGTCGAATTTTTATGGATAGCTGCTACAGCACAGAAAGTTTGTACGGGATACAATTCTGCGTTCATGGAAGCGACGACCTTAAGGGCACTTTTCGGATCAATTTTTGCGAGTACAATCGCTAATTTCTGTTGATGATTAATATAATTTAAATTTCTATCGTATATCTTGTTAGGGGGAGTTATTTTAGTCACTTCTTTTGGAAAAAACTCGGCAAGCAAAAGAAGGCATTTACTTTCATTTTTAGAGATTCTGGTAATGTCTATTTCAAAGTCATATTTGGTATTTTGGCATTCTTTAAAAATATGTTTAATCAAATTTAAGTCTCGAAGGTAATTAATTTTCTTATTGCCTGTAATAATCTCAGAAAATAGTTTGCATGTAAACATAAGCGGAAAACAAGAAGTCATGCCAGCAAACTTGAAAAATAAAGGAAAAATGTCTAAAAATTTTTCGCTATAGATTGTAGAAATGTGACTTTTGCCAGTCGCTTTTGACGTAGATAGCTCCTCAGAACTTAATTCTTCACTTAGTTCCTCAGAACTTGATTCTTCATTTTCTACATTTAATTTGCTCTCTAACTGGTCGAGGAGCTCTTGGCGAAAAACATTGCCAAAAATTTGTTTAACAAAAAGCATTATTTCAATCGCACAAGATCCATTAAAAGGATAACCTTTATCTTTTAAGACATTGAGTGAAGTATAAATCTTTTGCTTGTCTTCACCCTCAATAAAAGTTGCATCCTCGGCAAGAACTCCTTTCACAATGTCGTTATATCTTAAGAAATGCTCTTTGACATCTTTTCCACAGAATTTTAAACGACGTCCTTCCCAAAAAGAAAATTCGACATCTGCAGTTTCTATATCCTCAGGAGTTATATCAAATCGAGTATTATTTACAGTTATTTCCATTACGCCCATCCTTTCTAATTGACTGACTTAATCTACAAAGAAAATATTAAAAAGGCAAGAGTAAACTTTCCCAAAGCCCTCTATAAAACAGCATCTCGAAATTATTAATAAGACATACATATAAGAATGTTTTAACTAATCTTGGGATTGGCCAAAAAATTAGTTCTCATCCTCTTTGACTTTTTTTAAAATATATAATTTTCAAAAAATGTTAAAAATAAAAAAGCACTTAAAAATTATTTTTCTAACATTCCCGAACTACACATATACTTCAATAAACATATCATGCTAGAATCTCTTTTTATTCATTATCGCACATCACCCAACCACAAAAAATTGGACATTCATGAAAGCACAATTTCTTTTTTCGCTATATTTCCTTATAGCATCTATATCCCTCCTTAGCCTTACTCAAGATCTCCATTCTGCACCTTTTAAAAATATCTCGGTTAGGATCGATCCGGAGCTCGCCTTTAGCTTGGAGGCCATTCAAGCCTTACCCGAGGGAAAGGCATTACTCTCTAGAATCTTAACTGAAGGTCCTCTAACAATTGCTGTTGGAAAAAACGATGTTGTCAGAGATTTCTCAGCATGCTGGGATTCAGATTCAAGAACAATTTTAATCGGGTTGTTTTCACGTCCAACGCGTGGGGAAGTTATAGGATCTTTGATATTTGAATTACAAAATGCATTAGTCTCATCTCAATTTGACAAGTTAAATGAAAAAGTAACTCGTGGCAAATTGAGCAAAGTCGAGTACATCCGCGCTATGGAGTATCTTGAATACGTTAATTCAATCAATGCTTCAAAATTAGCAAAAATCGGCATTCAGAAAGGACTTCTTCCTAAAAGTGCATGTTTACCCACCTACAAAAACTTTGAAGAACACTTTTATTATCAAAAAGTAAGCGGCCACTCCGATATCATTGGATGGAATTACGATCTATTAGTCCAATAAAACCTTTGGAGAGGGTAAGTTTACCGCAGAGAACGCAGAGGCTGTGAAAAAATTCGAAATAATGCAGCAGTTAGGCGAAAGTTGCAGCTGATGCATTTCTTGACGACGTCGTAGCCATAGCTACGACCGAGGAGAGAAGTGCGTCAGATGCAACTTTTCAGCCAACTGAAGCATCTTTCCAATTTTTTCACAGCCTCGCAGAGGAACCGCAGAGATTGTCCGTAGGAAAAAGGAGTGATTAAACTGTCAAGCTGTCTAATTACCATTTTTCAGAATGTCTAGGGATGATAGGAAACACTATTGTGATTGAGGTTCACTTTTCCCACTAAGGATATTTTATAGCTAAAATTATCTGATGATCTTTACTTAGGCTCCCTTATCCTCTATGCTGCAAGTAATTCTACGTACTATGTTCAAGGAAAAGGATGTAGAGAAAAGGCAACTTAGAAAATATAATGGAGCTAATGTGGAGCAAAAAAGCTTGTACCATGACAGTAATGATTATAGATACAATCTGGACCGTTTAAACGATTTAAACTTACCCAAAGGGCTTCCTGAGGTTGTTATGAAGCAAGCAGAAAGGGTTGCATGCTTGATGTTGCATGATCGTTTAACCAGAGAAAAAGAAGGCTGGGTACTCTCAGAAAGCGTTCCGACATTAGCCTCAAAGCAAAAGCAGGACTTAAATGCTGATTTTGGGGAGAATCAAGCCTTCCACAATGAGTTTGTTCCCGGTTTTGCCACTGCATTTCTTGTGACAAAACAACTTGCCCTAACCACTGCTCACAGCCTTTTTAATCCGAATAAAAAAGATTCCCGTAAAATAGATTCCAAGCTGGTCAAGGCCACCCGGCTTGTTTTTGGCTTTCACGGTGTCAAAGAAAAGCGCTCCGACTACTTTTTTCGTGAAGAACAAGTGCAAACAGTTACAGTGGTAGCCTATCAACATTTCCGGTCTCGGGGAAGAAAAAATTTTTATTCCGAATGGTCCGACTGGGTCCTTCTTAAGTTGGATAGAGCGGTAACGTGGGACCCCCTTCCCCTAAATCTTGAAAAAGTCCTCGATAAAATCGAGCTTTATATGCTTGGCCATCCGAATGGCTTGCCCCTAAAATTCACCTACAATGGAATGATTAAGGGAAATACAGAGGAGGATTTTTTTGAATGCAATTTGGATGCCTTTAAAGGAAATTCAGGATCACCTGTTTTCAATCTATCTACTTGTCGGGTAGAAGGAATGTTGGTTGAAGGGCCCACAGACTATGCTATAATTTCTGAAAATGGACAACTGAAGATTCAAATCCTGCACACAAAGATCAGAAAAACTATTGGCCAAAGAATGGAAAACTGTCAGAGATTAAGCTCTCTTCGCCACCTTGTCGATAAAGATTTGTTGAATTTAGAGGGGCTTCAAACTGTCAATGTTCAAGAGGTGATTGTCAACACTTTAAAAGAGTCATATAAAAATAAAAACACTATTTCGCTTCTTTTAGAAGACCCTTTGCCCATTGATACTATTTACACAGAGCTGGTTCTTTTAGGTGGAACTAGGGAAAAAGAAAAAGAAGAAGAAAAAACAAGCGCATTTGAAGAACATCGCATCAATAGCTGGGAAGATATTCCGGGAGCAAAAGAACCGATTGCACTTCATAGCCTCTTTGAAAATAGAAACGGCAGAACTTCTAAAAGGCTCCTAATACTAGGGGGAGCTGGAATTGGAAAAAGCACCCTTTGTCAGTATATTGCTAACCAATGGGCTGAAAATAAACTATGGAAAAACAAGTTTGAAGCCATCTTTTGGGTTCCTTTAAGAAAATTACAAAATGTTCATTCCGCTGAGACAGCTGCTTCTGTCCTCTTCCGCTTGTGTTGTCCTATGGAAGGTCTTTTTACTAAAAATATAGCAGAGTATCTTCAAATGAGTCCTGAGAAGATTTTGTTTGTTCTAGACGGCCTTGACGAAATCACTCTTACGGAAGACAGCCAACAGAAAAAAATCCTACATGAGCTATTGAAGTTTCCCTATTGGATTGTGACCTCTCGTCCTCACGCTGCAGGAACAATCCAGGCGGATGATACCATTGAAAATGTGGGCTATACTTCCAATACAATTGATCTTTATATTCAAAGATCATTCCAAGAGGGTGCTAATGCGATCATCCAGAAACTTCGGCAAAATCCCCTCCTCTTTGGATTCTGCCACATTCCGATCAATTTAGAGCTTATCTGTACCATCTTGAAGAAATCTAAAGGCGATCTTTCTACGATCAGCTCCATGACAAGCTTATATAAAGAACTTACCATCACCCTTCAAAAGAGATTTCTAGAAAAAATTGGAAGACCTGACGTTTGGGATTGGACCCCACAGAAGCTTCAGCAAGACGATGAAATCAAAAAAAAACTCGCTGCCTTCGATCTATTGGAAGCCATTGCCTGGACAGGAATGCAGAATAGACAACTTATATTTTCTCTCAACAATGACAACATAGAAAAGCTTTTTAACAAGTTTCCAAACGTAAATTTCGAGCACCTATGCATCAGCGGATTTTTACAATCTTCACAAGACAGCGATGATGCTTTTGAAAATCAATATTCGTTTCTTCATTTAACGTTTCAGGAGTTTTTCGCAGCACGTCATTTGATCCGTCTTTTCCATGATAATCCTAAAGAGGCTATACAATGCATTCACGATGTCAAATTTAATCCTCGTTATAAAGTGGTCATGTGGTTTACTGCCGGACTTTTAAAAGATGACTTGCCTCGTCTTAATGCTTTTTTTGAAGCGTTAGAGGCGCCGAAAGATTTAGTAGGTCTATATGGAATTCTCTTAAAAATCCGATGCTTGGAAGAATGTGGATGTCAAGAGAAATTGCAAAATATAAAGTCCTATGAGAAAGAAATTGAATTTTGGCTTGAAAAAATGAGTTTTAAAAAAGACGATGAAGATGACCCCATACTTAAATTTTTAATAGAAACGTTTGAAATTAGTTCTAAGGGCGCAACAAGATTATTCATTCCGAAAATCTGTTCTTATTTAAAGGGTGTCGTGGACAAAAGAAAAGGTGCAGTAAAAACTCTTGGCAAAATAGGCCAAATCTACCCCAAAGCTACTATTCTTCCCCTACTCAAAGCTCTTCAGGCAAGGGAGGGTATTGAACATGCTCCAGCAGATGCCCTTGATCATGTTGTCCTCGCTGACCCCAACACCGCTATTCCGGCTCTTCTTGAAACGCTTGAAAACAAAGATCCGTACGTTAGAAAAGAAGCCCTAACCTTTTTAGGGCGAATTGGTCATGTCGACCCTCATGTTGTTATTCCAGCTTTGCTTAAAGCACTTAAAGATAAAGATAGCGATGTCAGAAGAAATGCTACAAAAGCTCTTGGCCTTGTAGGAAAGGCTGATTTTGAAACTGTTATTCCTGTACTGATTGAAACTCTTAAAGATGAAGATTTGTACGTCAGGGAAGCTGGAGCAAAAGCCCTTGGTGAATTGGGCCACATTAATCCGCTAGCCATTATTCCAGTTTTACTTGAAACTTTTACAAACGAAGATATAAATTTCGTTTGTTTTTATTCAGGCCCTGCTATTGAACAAATAGGAAAGGTTCATCCACAAATTATTATTCCTGTTTTCCTTAAACTTCTTAAAAATAAAAAGCAATTGGTCAGAGGATTAGCAGCAAATGCTTTAGGCAAATTAGGCCTAGATGATCCGGAAACTGTTATTCCTGCACTGCTGGAAGTACGCAAAGATATAGAACACAATGTCAGAGCTGAGGTTGTAACTGCCCTTTGTCGATTAATTAAAGAACTCCCCGATACTATTTTTTCAGCCATGCTCGAAGCGCTCGAAGATAAAAGTTGGCATGTTAGAACGGCGGTAGCAATGTCTCTAATTCAAATAGACCATAATTTTTCCAAACCGGCTATTCCTAATATGCTTGAAGATCTCAAAGATGAACGGAAATTTGTCAGAAAAGCGACAGTTAAAAATCTTGGCACTATAGGTTGGGCTGATCCTAAAGCTGTAATTCCCGCCTTACTTGAATCCCTTAACGATGAAAAGGATGTCATGTATGCTGCAAAAGATGCTCTTAAAGAAATAATCAATAGTAATCCGCAAGGCGTTATTAGTATTTTCCTTGAAGCCCTCCAAGTTAAAAATAAATTTGTGAGAACTGCAGCAGCAGAAGCTCTTGGTGATTTAGGCTGGGCTAATCCTAAAAATGTTATTCCTGCACTGCTTGAATTTCTTATAGATAAAGAAAGTGATTGCCGACCCGAAGCAATAATATCCCTTAGTAAAATAGGCAAAGCCCATTCTCATCTTATTATTTCACCATTGCTTAAAATCCTTAAGGAGGAATATAGTTATGCCAGTTCTTGTACAGCCTTTGCGCTTGGCGAACTAGGTCAGTCTAATCCGCAAACCATTATTCCTGCTTTACTTGAAGCTAGTGAAAACGAAGGGATCAGATACGCTGTAGGAAACGCCCTCAAAAAATATAATCTCTCGTCTTACCTCAAAGATTACCCTCATGTAATCGATCTATTAATCCACTGTAAAAATCTTTTCTACTCTACTCCCCTAGCATCTCTAATCACTTGCTACAAGGAAAACCAATCTCATTGTTTTGTATACTCAGCAGCAATTACAAAAAAATGCCTCGAGGAAAATCTACCCATCTTCGAGAAAAAAAACGCTATTTGCTGTTATGAACAAGGCAAACTATGCACAATTGATTTTCTTGATACGAGTTTTCTCAAAAATCACATAGAAAACCGTGTTCCCCAATATCCTGAATTTTCAAATGGAATGTGTTCTATACAGTAGTGAAACAATGGAGGAGTCTTTGGTTAGAAAGCTAAAAAATATACAGAGATTGAATCCAAAATTGACAACTTTTATTTTTTACTCTTTCTGTGGTATAAAAACACACATTAAACAGACGGCAAAGGTTACCAATGAAAACAGGCGTACTACTTATCAATCTGGGCACACCTGACTCCCCTGCCCCCAAAGACGTTAAACGCTATCTAATTGAATTTCTCACGGATGGCCGCGTAATTGATCTCCCTTGGCTGCAAAGGCAAGTTTTAGTTAGAGGATTCATCGTCCCACGACGCTATAAAATCTCAGCAAAAGCATATAAAGAGATCTGGACCTGTGAGGGAGGGCCATTGCTTATGCACGGGAAACGCCTCAAGATTGCTCTTCAAAAGGAGCTTGGAGAGGTATTTGAGGTTGAACTTGCCATGCGTTACCAAAATCCTTCAATTGAAGTGGGCCTCAATTCACTTATTCAAAAAGGGGTCTCAAAAGTTATCATTCTCCCTCTTTTCCCTCACTACGCTTCTGCAACTACAGGGTCTGTTCAACAAAAGGTAATGGAAATTTTAAGTAAGCGACAAATCATCCCTAAGGTGACCTTTATAGATCAATATTGCGATCATCCCGGGCTTATTGATGCCTTTTGTGCTTCAGCCAAAGCACATACAATCTCCGACTATGATCATGTTCTATTTAGTTTTCATGGACTTCCCGAAAGACAACTGACAAAAGTGGATTGCAACAAACATTGTTTAAAATCCGCAACTTGCTGCGAAAAGATTGCTGCCAATAATAAGAACTGTTATGCAGCCCAATGTTATGCCACAGCAAATGCAATTGCTAAAAACTTACAGCTCTCAAAAGAGAATTATACAATTTCCTTTCAATCTAGACTCGGTAAGGAACCTTGGTTGCAACCCTATACAGCTCAAACAATTATTGATTTTGCAAAAAATAAAAAAGAAAAAATTTTGGTGTTTTGTCCTTCATTTGTTTGTGACTGTCTTGAAACACTCTATGAAATTAATGTCGAATATACAGAAGATTTTAAAAAAGCCGGAGGCAAACAGCTGACGCTAGTTGATGGATTGAATGACTCCCTCACTTGGGTGCAAGGACTTAGAAAAATCATTCATGAAGCCTAAGGAAATCCTCACAGATGAATAATACTCTTTCAGATACCACTCTCTTAGCCTACAATAGTGAAGGTCTTATCCCAGGTCCAGACGAAGATGAGGAAGCCTTCTTGAAAAGAGCGCAGGAATGCCTTGGGCTTAAATCCCTCCTAAAGAATGATGAAAATCATCTCTTGCCATTCAAAGTTGAACTTTTCCAAAAGCCTCTTGAAGAAGCGTGCGCAATCACAACTCCCCTTCTTGGAGTTTGTCCTGTATGGCTTCCTCTATTTTTTAGTAATTATCAGTTGACTCCTTGGCATGGAGGCTGTGCGTGGATTTTTCAATTGCAAGATGTAGGACCACGACTTGCCTTTTTACAACTTCGAAAACGCTTCGCAACCCAAACTAGCTATCTAAAAATTTATAAACGCGATGAGCTCATTGCACATGAAGTCGCTCATGTTGGTAGGATGATGTTTGATGAAAACAGCTATGAAGAGATCTTGGCTTATCGCACAAGCTCTTCAAGTTGGAGCCGCTGGATTGGACCTCTTGTACAGTCAGCCTTTGAAGCAGGACTTTTTATTCTAGCCATTATGCTGATATTGCTTTTGGACCTATACTTTTTAATGACAGAAAACCATGAAGCTTACTTTTCAATGATGCCCTTAAAATTAATACCCGCAGGATTATTAATCCTAGCGGTGGGAAGGCTTTGGTACCGTCAACACACATTTAAAAAAGCGCTTTCTAACTTGCAACAAACGCTAGGAGGCTTAGAAACAGCTAATCACATGATTTATCGATTGACAGACAAAGAGATTAACCTTTTTGCATCTAGTTCGTCCGATGGCATCCTAGAGTATGCACAAGCACAAAAGACAAAGTCTTTACGCTGGCGACTTATCGCTCTAGCCTACTTTTCAGACTATTTTTCACCAATAATTTGATACGGGATCTAAGCTCTTTCTTTGTTTGTGGATCAATGAGATCGTATTCTTTAATTTTCAAACCAGCGGTTGGATTGAGGGAGACCTCATTAGTCAAAACAAGTCTTAATTCCTTATTCACAAGGATAGGATGACTAAATATAGTCCAATTCTGCCATTCCCCATCTTCATGCTTGATGATATTCTCGACAGACTCTCCTAATAAAGGCTCTCCAAAGTACTTACAGGGAAAAAATATCTGACTTAGATCAAAAGAAGTATGAGTCGAATCCCTAAAGAACTGAAGGATAACCCCTGATTTATCTGTAAGTTGACTTTTTAACCATGTGTAGACTTCATCTACATGATCAATAGATATTCCTGCAAAGAATTCTTTATTCTCGACAAAAAAACGATCAAGATGGTCATCTTCATCCAGCTCAACAGAACAATTATTGGCAAAAATATGGACCGTGCTCTCCGAAGGAATAAATATATTGCCATATAGAGGAACATTTAAAGAAATGACTATCTTTTGCAGGTCTTCATCGGTATCGTCAAAAGGACGATAAATCCTTGGAAACTCACCCCTTGTATCCTCGGTTGGATCGCTAATAAAATCTTTGACGCGCTGTAAGAATTTTCTTTTTTGTACTTTTTTTAGGTCATTAGGCAACATTTGCAGAATGAGTTCTTCAAGTTCTGCACTCGCCTGATTTTTTGAAAGTTCCATATTGGGCATCGTAAAGGCAAAATGAAGTAGAAGAAAATAAAGACGGTTAATCGCCTTATCTGAGACGCTGTTCCATTGCAAATGTATTCCTGTCAACTCATGTAAAGGTGTGTCAACAAGCGCGAAAACTATTTCTCTAAGTTGATTTGTATCATATTCAGGGCGACCAAAACGCTTGAAAATCTCTTTACTTCCTTGAATGTTATATGTGGGATCGCCAGGAATTCTTAAAAAATAAAAATCTTCAGGAATCACCCACCCATAACGCACTTCCAACGTAGCCCTGATAAACTCTTGAAAGACCAAATGGTCTATCGTTGTGGCGTGATAACCGATGAAGCTATCATTTTCTTGAGCTATTATATTCCTAAAGAAAGGGGCATAGTGATAAAAATCAAATGAATCTCCCTGTTCGAAAGGGTCTGCACACAAAATTTCAACAACTTTATCTTCACCGCCTATATGTTCTAGAAACCGTGCAGTGGGCATCATCGCCGACACAATTGAAACACAAGAAACAAATAGAACAAAAATGCAAGATCTAAGCAAATATTTCATTAAAATCTCAGGGTTTAAAAAGTAAAATTATTACAAAAAACATATTATTTATCAAGCATTCTAAGCTGGCTAGGTAAATTTTACCGCAGGGCCACAGAGGACGCAGATTCGATTTTGTGGGTTAGTAGAAAATATCACATGAACCAAGATAGCAAAGCTCTAGATTGATTTTTTAACATAAAGAAGCGGCAAAAGACGCAAAGACACAAAGAAAATGTTAGATACATGAATAAGTAGTCGCCCCTTTGTTTAGACAAAAATTTCAATTCACTTTGCGCATGCCCTTAGCTCTTGCCTACTTTTTAGCTTGAGTATATCATATACACTCAAGACAAAGGATAATGATACTTATGGCACATGGGATTTATCTCGACAATAGCACAACTGCAAAGCCATCGCTTCATGCAGTAAGCAAAATGATGCCCTTTCTAAATGAATATTGGGGAACGCCTTCAGTGCCACACCGCCTGGGCAATGAAATTCTTCCCTTGGCAGCAGAAAGCTATAAATCGATCTATCACTTGATTGGCGCTCGTGATATTGACACCTTCGTCTTTACCTCGTCCGGAGCAGAAGCTGTCAATCAAGCCATTGAATCTGCCTACTTTAATGTCACGCGTTTAACAGGAAAAAACCAATTTTTAACTTCCCTACTTGATGAAGCTCCTTCAATTATGGCACTTGAGCGAATCGAACAATTTGATTGTGTCTGTCAACAAGTACTCCCAAATAAAGATGGAAAAATTACCGCAGAAATTCTTTCTAAATCAATATCTCCACGTACAGCACTTATTTCTTTGTCCTGGGCAAACGGTCTGACTGGAACCATCAATCCAATTGCTGAAATCGCAAGCTTATGCAAGCAAAGAGGAATTTTATTGCACCTTGACGTCACCCACGTTCTGGGAAAACACTATTTTGAAATGGCCGACACCGACGCACACTTTTTCTCCTTTAATGGTGGTCCGTTGCATGCTCCAAACGGATGTGGAGGACTTTTCGTTAAAGCTGGCACGGCTTGTTCTCCATTTATTTTGGGTGGAAACGAGCAAGCTGGGCTCCGTGCCGGAAGCTTTAGTATGGGTCATTTGGCCGCCCTAGGTCATGCAGCAAAAGAAGCTGAAGACAGTCGTGACCTTCTTTGCACGGAAGTTGCCCGTTTGCGTGACAAACTAGAGATGGCCATCGTCGCTCATTATCCGGAAGCCGTCCCCTTTTACAGCAATCAAGAAAGGCTGCCTCACTGTGTAACAATTGCTTTTCCGGGAATTTCAAATGAAGCCATGCTATATTACCTGAATCGCAGAGGCGTATATGCATCGATTGGCGGTGGAAATTTTCAATTACTTTCACAACTTCTTGTTCGAAGTAAAGTTCCCGATGCTCTTGCACAAACAGCCATAAGCTTCAGCCTTTCAAGAGAAACCAATGAAGATGAAATCGATCGCGCAGTCTTCCTTATTACTGATAGTGCTAAACAATTGCGCCAAAATTGGAGAGAATAAATGAGTCTGACTTTACTGACACAATCTTTTCCATGGTACCGCTACAGTAAGAAACTATCAAATAAAATTGAACGACCTCGTAATGTCGGCCTTTTTTCCCAAGAAGAATCTGATGCAAGAGATATGTTTTTTGCAGAGGCTATTGAAGGTTCTGTTTCTGAAGGAAACTGCGTGCACCTTTACTGGCTAGTAGATAAGGATGATGGCATCATTGTCGATGCTCGCTTTCAAGCTTTCGGTCAATCTGCTCTATTAGGTGCTGCTGAAGCTGCTTGTGAATTACTCATTGGAAAAAACTATGATCAAGCTAAGCGCATCACAGCAGATCTGATCGATCGGCAAGTGCGGGATAAATCTGAAGAACCTGCTTTTCCAAGAGAAACTTTTCCTCATCTTAATTTGGTATTGGGAGCTATCGAAATTGCTGCCGAAAAATGCTACTTTATTCCCTTTGCATCGAACTACACCGCTCCTCCTGTTCCAGGTGGATTGGAAATGGTCGATGGAGGGGGGTATCCCGGCTGGATTGATTTACCCTTAACAAAGAAAATTGCTGTCATCGAAGAGGTTTTAGATCGAGATGTTCGCCCGTACATAGCTTTAGATGCTGGTGGAGTACATGTTCTAAATCTTCTAAATGACAAAGAAGTCATTATTTCTTACTCCGGCTCCTGCACATCGTGCTATTCATCCATCGGGACAACGCTTTCTTATATCCAACAAGTGCTACGTAATAAAGTTTCTTCTTCCTTGACTGTAACGCCCAACATTGATCACCTTGCCACGTAAATAATTCATGCAAAAGGAGTAAAACAGTTCGTGCAAAGTTAATGAAAATTATTCACTATTGTTGATAGGTTAACCACATTATTTATACTGAAATCTCCAACATAACCCTTGATTTATAAACCTAAATATATAATTGCATAAAATCAATACTTTTAGTAACATAAGAAATCTAGACCAAATTTGTTACGAAAAAAAGGAATTTATATGCATAAAATTGCTTCGTATTTTTTTCTACTCTTGATTACCGCTTTTTGTAGTGTATCCGCAGAAGATAAAAATAAAATGCTGCAAGATCTTGACATCATTAAAAGTGCATTTGAAACGAGATACGCACCTTATGAATGGAAGAAAAACTACCTAGGTTGGAGTCTTGAAGAGGAAATTCTGAATGCAAAAGTCAAAATACTCAGTCTAAACTCACTAAGTGTTAAAGACTACCAAAGAATTCTTCACAGCTTTTTCATTAGCACTTGTGATTATCACGTCTCAGATGTCTATTACTCTACAGAATTGGCTATGCTTCCATTCGATGTCAAAAGTGCTAACGGTAAATACTTCATTAGTAACATTAATGTAAAAGCCTTAACTCTCATGATCCAATATGGGCATCTTATGGGTGACCTTCCTCAAATCGGGGATGAGCTATTACAATTCGATTCACAGCCGACGTCAACAGTCATTGAGAACCTTAAATTTAGTGAATTGGGCAATCCTACTTCAAAAACAGCGCAGGTACTTGCAGAAATGATCCTTACAAGACGAATGGGTCGAATGGGACATAAAATACCGCAGGGTGACATTCAAATACGTCTTAAAAAACCTATTGGTACAATTAGCGACCTGAAAATTTCCTGGATCTACCAACCTGAAAAGATTACAGATCGTATCTATAGAAATGCCATGTTAGCAATTGGTAAACGCTCTATGGAAAGCTCAACTGAAGTTAATGACTTAGAGCTCTCAAAATCTTTAAATCTTGAACCGAAGATGATGATCAATACTCTTGCAGATGCACTTCAGCATGACAATTCAGCATTGATGAACAAACTTTTAATTCAAATGAATCCTGAAATTCAAGATAACGAAGAATTTGAAGTGGACGGAACGAATGTGGCAGAAATCAGAATTAATGAAATGAATCGGGAACAAATTTCTTTCGGGAAAAAAATATGGAACGAAACTCAAAGAACACCCTTTAGAGCCTATATCTATGAGCTGCCAGGTACTAAAAAGCGTATCGGTTGTATCCGCATAGAAACATATACTCCCTCAGCAGATTATGATGCTGTAACTCAACTCGCGATTCGTTTGGCGCAGTCAATCCGTTGGTTCGAAAAAAACACCGACGCTCTTTTGATCGATCAGGTAGACAATCCAGGAGGATATTCTCTCTATGCTTTAGCGTTAGCTTCGATGATGACTGACCGGCCTCTGACACTCCCTTTAAATCGTGAAACAATTACACAAGCTGAAGTTGCAGCTGCTTTTGACCAACGTGATGCTTTTACAGAAGTGATCGATCAAGCACCTGAATCTTTACCGTTTTATGATCAAACAACTTTGATTTTGGGTTATCCTTGTAACAAAAGCTTTATGCAGAGCTCCATCGATCGTTGCAATCATATTATCGACCAGTGGAATAAAGGTATATCCTTAACTTCCGGCTTTCCAATGGAAGGAATTAAGTTCTTAACTCCACATCCATTAGCAAGTTATTCTAAACCCATTTTGATTCTAGTTAACAGTAACGACTTTTCTTGTGGGGATTTTTTTCCAGCTATTTTACAAGACAACAAACGAGCTGTTATCTTTGGGGAACAAACAGCTGGAGCTGGGGGTTTCGTTATTCCTCATAGCTATCCAAACAGTTTTGGGCTGAAGCAATTCTATTATACAGGAAGCATCGCTTCGAGAATGAATGGGGTTGTCATTGAAAACTTGGGTGTTACACCAGACATCCCCTATAGTTTGACAGAGAGAGATCTGTTACAAGGTTACCCTGACTACATCAAGGCAGTGAACAAGGCCCTTGAAAAAGTCATCAAGGGGAGGATTTAAGTGCCTAGTTCATTACTCACAAGTGTAATGGCCAACTAAAGAGACTGATAGAAAATTGCTTCGCGAATAGATTTTTGAAAAGCGGCTAAGCCATTGGTGTCTGGCCTGACATTCTGATATTTGCCTCTAGTGATACTTTTAGAGGCATCGCG
>JACCRY010000066.1 GCA_013813265.1 Parachlamydiaceae bacterium | reverse complement strand
AAGGAAATATATAGGGCATTAGGACTTTCTTCCTCAATTTTGAGGTCTAAAAAAACTATTGTATAAATTTAAAATGTAGTCAAGAATCTGCAAACTTCCTCACGGAAGCTGGTGAACTTGGGTAAAGACTTTTTTTGGGCGAAAAGGACACTATTCGATGGCTCAGTTTTATGCTTTTCAAAGAAAGAGTCAGGATATTTTAATGGAAGGCCCAAGTCCTGTTGGAGGCAAATATAGTTTCGATAACGAAAATAGAAAAAAAATACCCAAAGGTCTTTCTGCTCCTTCTCTTTTCCGTCCCCCTAAAAACTCATATACTGAAGAAGTGATCGCTGAAGTGGAAAACGAATTTCCTGATGCTATCGGTGACGCCGCCCCTTTTTTATATCCAACAACTCATGCAGAAGCTCATAAAGCGCTGCGGCTGTTTCTAAAGGATAAACTCGCGTTGTTTGGAGACTATCAAGATGCAATACAAAAAGAAGAATCATTTCTTTTCCATAGTGTGTTGTCTCCCCTCATGAATACAGGGCTTTTGACTCCCCAGGAAGTCATCCACGCTGCAATTAATCATGCCCAAAAACATTCCGTCTCACTAAATTCCCTGGAAGGATTTTTGCGACAAATCATGGGCTGGCGGGAATTTGTAAGAGCTTCATATCTATTAAAAGGATCATTTCAACGTTCATCTAATTTTTTTCATCATCATGAAAAGATTCCCAAAAGATTTTGGGAAGGCTCAGTAGGTATTTTACCTATCGACACAATTATCAAAAGAATTTTGAAAACCGGCTACTGCAATCATATTGAACGACTGATGGTATTAGGAAATTTTTTATTGCTGACAGAAACTTCACCACACGAAATCTATAAATGGTTTATGGGACATTTTGTAGATGCGTATGATTGGGTAATGGTTCCAAATGTATATGGAATGAGTCAATACGCTGATGGAGGCACTATTGTGACTAAGCCCTATGTTTCATCTTCAAATTATATTATAAAAATGAGCAACTATCCTAAGGGGGAGTGGACAGAAATATGGGATGGTCTTTTTTGGCGTTTCCTTCAAAAACATCACTCCCTTTTTTCTTCAAATTACCGCACGCTATCATTAATACAAATTCTAAAGAAAAATGAAAGCAGTATTTTTCCAAAAATTCAAAAAGCTGAAGTGTGGCTTACAGATTATAGATCAAGCAGTACTTATTGAAGTACAGCCCCACGTAAGACTCTACTTGAGAGTGAAGGAATTAAATCTTGTAAGTCTGCTTGAATAATAAAATCATCATCTCCTAAATAGGAGGGATTACCCAAATCAATTGAAATAATTTTCCCGCTAGGATTATTATTTTTATACCATCCTAAAAATCCTCTATCGTCGTAACTCATTCCAATGCATATAACATAATCGATATTGCTTAACTGAGAACCTCCTATTCCTCTTATTTCTTCGGCATTGATACGATAGGGCAAAATTCCACTATATTCATGGAGACAGTCTAAATTTTCTGTTACAATTTTAGTATTTTTAAATATAGCTAATTTTGCGAGAGCCCAATGGGCTTCAGTAGGAGGACTAAAAAAACAGGCATCATGAAATGTAATAATTTTTTTGGAAAATTTTGATGGATCTCGTAATGCATTCTGTAAGGAGAATCCAAATTCATCACCAACCTTTAATCCAAGTAAATCATATAATTGAGTCATTGAAGGTACATCTGATGCAACCGATAGCCCCGCTCCTGTATAGAAAAGAATTTTTTTATTAGAAATAATTGATATTAACTCATCTTCACTCATTACCTGAGGTGCAGAATGTTCGAAAATGCGTCTTTTATCTACTAAATAGGCGGCTGTATTTGAACCACGATCATTTTCTGGCTTTCGAGGTAGATTAATAATTGGCAATTCATCCTTTTTCCATTCATAGGAAAAAATATACTGCTTTTTCTCATTATTTGCAGAACAAATACCTTTTTCAATAAAAACGTTTTTTATCGATTCATTATAAGAACTGGGAATTTTCTCAAATAAAATTTCAAAATAGACTTCATTTTTTTTTGTTATAAAATGAAAAAAGTCAAATTCTCCAAACTGCCAACACATATCAAGAGATTTAGAATCAAGAAGGCTATCAATAGCGCTAGAGGAAATAATTTCTGGTCTTGAGAAAAAATCTGCCTTTGGTTCACTAGCACTACAACTGCTAATTAAAATTAATGCGATAAAGAACCAGTGTAAAAAATATTTATCCATATTCGAAAGATCTCTCATTTTTTTGTGTAGCAAGTTACGCATTCTAACATACCTAATCTCCGGCTGTCAAATTGAGAAACATACATTTTCAAATTGTTTTTTTCAGTCAAAAGTTTTAAATTCTTGAGCTGTCTTACTTTCTCACTTTCAATTTTTCCACCTTTTTTTGAAAAATGGGAGTGATCAAACTTTAATTTAGAAAAGGCTTTACTTGGAAGAATTTCGTGTGTATGTTTAAATTTTTAAAAGTAAAAGATAGTTGATTTGCTAAAAATATAATTTACATCCTTGATATCCTGAAATCTTTTTCCGATAAAAATTTTCATTCTGTAAAACCTAAGAGCCTCCATGAAAAAGCAAGTCTTAATTCTGTTCATGTCTTTGACCGTATCTGGTTGTACAAGGTTACATCAAGCTGATAATGACCAAGTATCTACAACCATCGCAAATAGAATTGATAAACATGTAAACTGGAATGAAAGTTGTTTCGAAGATCCCTGTATAACAGCTTTCATACAAGCGTTATTGTCTCAAACACTTACGTCTGAGTCTGTAACCCAAATTGCACTTTTGAAGAATCCACAAGTTCAAGCAACATTTGAAGAACTTGGAATTGCTCAGGCAGATTTAGTTGAAGCCGGCCTAATTTCAAATCCTGCTTTTGAAGTCGAGGTTCGCTACCCCCACGTAAAAAAATTAAGAACGAATATAGAATATCTTGTAACAGCGACATTCCTAGATATTTTCTTGGTACCTCTTCGTAAGAGATTGGCAACAGCGCAACTCGAACAAGCAAAACGCAAAGTTGCCCATGAAATTTTAAATTTGGCCTTTGAGGTGAGACAAACATATTATGAACTCTTAGGTGAACAGCAGAAGCTTAAATACACCCGATCAATTGTCGAATTGACGAGCATTCATGGTGAAATTGTTTCAAGACAAAATAAAGTAGGAAACGTCAATCATCTTGATTTTCAACAAATGCTGGCTAAATTTTTTGAAGCCAAACTGGAAATTGCAAAAGAACAAACTCAAATTATCCGTCTAAGAGAAAAATTAAATCGACTCTTGGGTCTAAGCGAAGATACCTGCCTTCTTTTCCCAGAAGAAGTCTTAGAAGAGGTCGATTACAACGGATTTGATCTTTGCGCCCTAGAATCAATTGCTTTAGAAGAAAGGCTGGACCTAGAAGAAGCACGATTTGAAGTCATTCGTTTACGTCGAATGCTCGGACTAAAAGATTGGTGGACATTTACAAATCTAAAAGCTGGTGTTTCAGGTGAGCGCGATTCAGATGGATTAAGCTCAGTTGGTTACGGAGTATCTGGAGAAATTCCAATTTTCAATTTTGGACAAGCCGCCAGAATGCGCATTTTTGCTCAATTAAGGCAAGCCCAAGATCGATATTTAGCCTTAGAAATACGTATTCTTTCCGAAGTAAGAGAAGCTCATAAACTGGTTATGGCCGATTTAGAAATCATTAATGATTATCGAGAGCGCATCATTCCTCTACAAAGTAAAATTCTTAGTTCTTCAGAAGAATTATATAATGTAATGGGTATTGGAGTTACGCGTCTTTTAGAAAACAAACGTCAAGAATTCGAAGCTTATAGAAACTTACAAGAAATTCTTAAAGACTACTGGGTAGCTCGAGTACAGCTTGATAAAGCATTGGGAGGTTACTTATTTCGTTTATTATTTCAAGAAGGTTGCATCACAGGAGCCATAGAATGAAAAATTATTTAACCTTTTTTGGACTTTTTACGACTTGTGCTCTATATAGCCAAATAAATTATAATACTGTGTGCTCGCCTAAATCTCCACAAAAGCACTTCTCAAGCATGCCTGTTCAAGAGCCCACACAAAAAATGAACCATG
Organism: Parachlamydiaceae bacterium; assembly: GCA_013813265.1. Lineage (GTDB taxonomy): Bacteria > Chlamydiota > Chlamydiia > Chlamydiales > Parachlamydiaceae > JACCRY01. Next base: position 9,979 of record JACCRY010000066.1, on the reverse strand, counting down.
CTCAAATGCAAGGTATGGATCATTCGATGCAAAATATGCCTCTTCAACAGCAAGAGCATATGATACAGAATAATCAGATGGATCAAATAGAGCAAAGCCAAAAAAATACTCCAAAAAGTCACGAAGATTCAAAAAATGATGATCGCGTTGCACAAGCTGTATTAAAGTATCCCTCAGTCATTACCCCTAATGTCGGCTCTCTTCCATGGATAATGGATGACGATGTCAAAGTTTTTCATCTCATCGCCGAACCCATTCGTAGAGAATTTTCCCCTGGTTTTTGGGTTAATTGTTGGGGCTATAATGGTTCAAGTCCTGGGCCTACAATTGAAACGGTAGAAGGCGATAGAGTCAGGATTTATGTGACCAACAAACTCAATGAACCCACTTCTGTTCATTGGCACGGTATCATTTTACCCAACGGAATGGATGGGGTATCAGGCTTGAACCAAAAGGCGATACAGCCCGGAGAAACTTTTAAATATGAGTTTACTCTCAAGCAAAATGGGACCTTTATGTATCACCCTCATACTGATGAGATGATTCAAATTGCTCTTGGCATGGAAGGTTTTTTTATTATTCATCCAAAGGATGGGGATAATCCTCCCGTTGATCGCGATTTTGCCATTTTTTTACATGAATGGCGTATTCCAATGGGAGCTAAAACCCCCATGCCATTTGAAATGCTCGATTTTAATCTTTTTACTTTTAACAGTGTTTTATACCCCAGTATCGAGTCATTAGTTGTGAAAACAGGTGATCATGTGCGCATTCGTTTTGGAAATGTAATGATGAACACTCACCCCATTCATTTACACGGCCATGAGTTTTTGGTTACAAGAAGAGGAGCTAAAAAACTTCCACTTGCAGCTCAATACAGCGAAGTAACAGTTCTCGTGGCTCCTGGAGAAACAAGAGATATTGAACTTATAGCAGATAATCCAGGAGATTGGGCTCTTCATTGCCATAAATCACACCATACAATGAATCAAATGCAACATGATATGCCGAATTTAATTGGAATTGATAAGCAAGGACTCGAAGAGCGAATTAAACAATTTTTTCCAGACTTTATGGGCTTGATGAATATCAATGGCATGGGAGATATGTTTGAAATGTATGGCACTCAAGACATGATGAACATGGGCTATAAAATAAAATATCCGCCAAATCTCTCACCTATTGGAAGTCCAGGCCCCTTCGGAGTTATTGAAATGGGAGGTATGTTTACAGTTTTCAAAGTAAGAAACAACTTGACCAATTATGCAGATCCAGGCTGGTATCAACACCCTCCGGGGACTATAGCAAAAGCTGTTAATATGAATGAATTACAACACAATATGCCTCAGCACGAAAAGAGCCACTTAAGTAAACATAAAATAAATAGAATGCAAAACAGGACAACGCATCAGGGGCCAAGAGCTCACAATATGCATCAAATGAATATGCAAAATCAAAATATGCAAAATTCACTCCAAGATTGGAATAATGTCAGCTGGTTCAGCAGAGAAGAAAATAAAAAGGAAATTCAAAATCAGGAAGGTGGCAATTGGATGCAAAGTAAACCGGAAGATAGTATGGCTGGTCATATGATGCATGGAAAAGACGGTGCGCAACATAATATGCATGGCATGTCACAAGAAAACAAAGGGAATATGCCTAACCCGCAGGACATGAACCAAATCCACCCTATAGGACATTAATGACGAAGTTTTTAATTTTGAGCATTTTGTGTTTATTAACCTTAACTTTTCTTCTAGGGCACGAAGGTCATAAAGGCATAGAGAAAGGAGAGGCTTTGGAAGAAAGTGCTTTCCCTACGCAAGGAGAGCAACTAACAATAAAGCAATACGGAGGAAGGCCTCAAAGTTGGCCGCAGTGGATAGGGAGTTTCCATTTTATTTTTTTGCATTTTCCACTAGCTTTAATTCCTTTGACAACTGTTTCAGAACTCCTTTTTGCTTGGTGTCGTCTCCCTATCTTTGATTATTCTTCTCGTTTTATGCTTATTTCAGCAGCCATTTTGGCAGTCCCAACAGCGCTATTGGGTTTAACTTATAGTTACACAACCACTTACAGTGGTTTATTAGCTAATTTTGTATGGGCCCATATGTGGGCTGGAATAGCAACTGCTATATTGGCAATCATTGTGGTTTTTCTTCGGGAACTTTACGGAACCACCAAGCTTTACTACGCGTGTCTTGTTCTTTTATTACTGATACTAAATCTCACAGGATTTTTGGGCGGAGGAATGACATTTGGCCCCTACCATATGCATCCACCACTTTAATTTTAAAGATCTTCGTAGCGAATGTCAGAATGTCAAACCTGACATAGGGTGTTGATTTGAGCCATAATTGTTACAGGTCGCAGAGACAAATGTTGTCCTCAGATTTAAGGGCCTACGGACTTTCTTAGCAAGCTGAAGGCATGCCTTATTACACCCTATTTAACTCTTCATAAATGCCCAAAGACGAAATATTGCTGTATAAAAAGTTAAAACTGAAAATAGGTATGCAGACACCATAAAAGTCGAAGGAAATAAAATCATGATTGAAAAAAATATAAACGCTTCACCTCTTTCAATGAGTCCAGGACTGTAATAAAAACTTTTCATCGATTGATTCTCAGTAAATATTCCAACGACCAGAAATGTTGTTATACACAGCAAAATGCTCCCAAGCATCAGTAGGCTTGGAAAAGCCCTAGCATTAGCATCTACAAAAAAAAGGCCCATGATTACAGCAAATTCCACAACACGATCGCAAACAATATCTAAGGCTGCGCCTTTAGAAGAGACAAGATTTAAATAGCGTGCAAGAGATCCGTCTAGAGTATCAAGAAAACCAGATAATAATAACGCAAGAATAGCAAACAAAGGAAAATCAAAAATGATTAGAGGACAAACAAGTAAGCCTATGAAACAACTTGTTAAAGTAAGTGTTTGAGGAGAAAGCCTTCTAAAAAAAGGGATAATGGGTTCAACACATGCTTTTTGATATACATGCCGACAATAACTATCAATCATTTTATTAACCTTATTAATTAGCTACCAGTTATTTCAATATCTAGTCTTTCCCCAAATTTCTTTTAGCCGTGCATCTCTTCCGCAATTATATCGGTAAAACTTATAGCGGAGTGGATTTTTCTTATAATAATTCTGATGGTATTCTTCCGCTGGATAAAAAGCTTTTGCAGGCAAAATTTCAACTAATATAGGATGTATTACATTAGCTGCAATTATTTGTTTTTTAAATGCTTCGGCCAATTCTTGTTGATTTGTATTATGATAAAAAATCACAGGTCGATATTGACTACCTTTATCACAAAATTGCCCATCGTTTCGCGTTGGATCAATATTATGCCAATAGAAATCTAATAGTTCCTGATAACTCACAACTTTTGGGTCATATTTAATTTGAAGAGATTCTACATGACCACTTCCACCAGCTGAAACTTCCTCATAAGAAGGATTTACTTTGTCTCCCCCTGTATATCCTGGTGTTGTAGCTATGACTCCGTGAATGTGATCAAAGTCATGCTGAGTGCACCAAAAACAACCACTTGCAAATGTAGCGTGTTCATATTTGTCATTTTCAAATCCTTCCTCTGCGTGGAGGAAGCATTCTAAAAAAATAAATAAACAAGTTATTCCATACAAAAAACTATAAGTTTTTTTTATCATACATACCTCCCTCATATTTTCTTTAGTCTTGACAAACGCTACAAAAAAAACAATTATAAAAATTTTACATATAATGGGGGCTTTATGAGAAATTTTTTCTTCTGGATTTTAAGCATTTTAGCTATTTTCCAAGCACCTCAAGCTTTTAGTGAATCAAAAAAAGATCTCGCAGAAAAGGATTGTATGCCCGAGTACCGATTTGATGGAAAAAAATTGTTTTTATCCGAAAAGGAATGGGGAGCACGCCTCACATCTGAGCAGTTCGCCGTCTTGAGAAAAAACGGAACTGAAACTCCCTTTAAAAATGCCTATGATACAAACAAAGTAAAAGGTATTTATGAGTGTGCTGGGTGCGCCCTTCCGCTCTACAGTTCTAATACAAAGTTTGATTCTGGGACCGGATGGCCAAGTTTTTGGCAGCCTATATGTCCCAATAATGTCACCTTACGGGACGAAGGCTTTTGGTTTTTTAAGAAAACGGAAGTTTCCTGCAGTCGCTGCAGAGGACATCTCGGCCATGTATTCCCTGATGGGCCTCCGCCTACAGGCAAACGTTATTGTATGAACTCTGCAGCCTTAAAATTTATACCAAAATGATAGATTCACCCCAGGTAAAATCTTATCCGCTTGTTGTCATTGGTGCTGGCGCTGGAGGATTAGTGGTTGCAATAGGCGCAACTAAAGCCGGGAAGAAAGTTCTTCTGATTGAAAAAGGGAATTATGGAGGAGATTGTACAAACTTTGGTTGCATTCCTAGTAAATCACTGATTGCTTCAGCTAGTTCTGCAGCAACTATAAAAGAAGCCAAAGAGCTTGGCATCGAAATTTCTTCTCAAGTCATTCAAGCCAATCAATCTCTCTGTAGAATTAGAGAAATTGTAACTAAAATCCGTTCCCATGAAAATCCTAATGCTCTAAATAAGTTAGGATTAGAGACTTTGACTGGAACAGCCAAATTTGTTGGACCCCATGATTTACAAGTGAATGACGAAATTATTAAAGCAAAGCAAATCGTCATTGCTACTGGATCCTCCCCTACTATCCCAGCAATTAAAGGACTTGATAAAACGCCCTTTCTTACAAATGAAACAATTTTTGAGCTCGAAGAAATCCCTAAAAATCTTGTTGTGATGGGAGGAGGGCCTATCGGATGCGAGCTTGCCCAAGCGTTTTTAAGATTAGGATCCAAAGTTACACTCATACATTCTCATACCGAATTATTGAATAAAGAAGAAGTTTGTGCGCAAGAAGTCATCGCCGCTCAATTTAAACTGGAAGGAATGTCTTTACATTTAGGTATAGGCGTTAAAGAAATCTCTTATCATGAAGGTCACTTCCAGATTTTTTTAGAGAATGATCATAAAATAGAATCTGAGACATTACTTATATCAGTCGGCAGAAAACCGAATGTTTCATCATTAAATCTAGAGGCTGCTGGTATAAGATACACTGATAAAGGCATTTACGCAGATGCTTACGGCCGAACTAATCAATCTCACATCTGGGCCGTAGGCGATGTCACAGGTATGCCTTTTTTTACTCATTGGGCAGAAAACCAAGCACGCAGTGTGCTTACATCTCTAATTCTTCCTTTTCCTTTCAAGAAAAAAATCGACAAAAATCAATTTATTCCACGTGTTACCTTCACGGAGCCCGAAGTTGCCAGCATTGGATTATCAGAAAAGGAAGCCAGCCAATCCTATAATATCGCCATCTATACCGTTCCATTTAGCCAAGTTGATAGAGCCATCACAACTGGTAAAACAGAGGGCTATATCAAAATTGTCACAAAAAAATGGAGCAGCAAAATTCTTGGTTGCACAATTGTAGGGCCACGAGCAGGAGAAATGCTCGGTGAAATTAGTTTGGCCATGTATGCAGGTATTCCTCTACGTAAACTTTCAGCGCTTATTCATCCTTATCCAACATATAACGGAGCGATAAGAAAAGCAGCAGATTTGTGGTTAACCCAAACCATATTGTCCATTTTTAAAAGCAAATAATGAATAAGAAAATCTTAAAATACTTACCTATTCTAATCATCTTTATGGCCATGGCTTCCATTTATTTTTCCGGAGTCTACCACTATCTTTCTCTAGACTATCTGCGCATGTATCATAAAAGTTTAAAAATTTTTGTAGAGTTGCACCCTATTGCTGTCCCTATCACATTTTGTTTTATTTATATTATCTTAACTGCCTTATCGATTCCTGGCGCTGTATTTTTAACCCTTTTAAGCGGTTACTTATTCCCTCAGCCCTTTAGTACAATGTATGTTGTTTTTTCAGCTACTTGTGGGGCCACCCTTATTTTTTGGGCTGCTCGAACTGCATTTAAAGACATACTGAAACAAAAAGCCGGACCCTTTTTGCAAAAAATGGAAAAAGGTTTTCAGGAAAATGCTGTCAGCTATTTACTCTTTTTGAGATTTGTTCCTTTATTCCCCTTTTGGCTTGTTAACATTGCGCCCGCGTTCTTTGAAGTTTCATTTCTTACCTTTGTATGGACAACATTAGTAGGAATCTTTCCTGGCACCCTAGTTTATACTCTTGCTGGAGGAGGTTTAGAAAAAATATTAACTCACAACGAAAATTTTTCGCTAAGTACAATCTTTAATATGCAAATAAAAATAGCACTAGCTTTATTAGGCATTATTGCTTTAGCACCAATTATATGGAAAAAAATTAAAACCAACTCAAAAGATGGTGAAGGCCCCTAAAAAACGAATTTATATTCATCTATTTTTAGTTTTTTCCGTTATCGTCCATCAAACTCTGATTTTTTCTCGGATTAAAGAGATCTCACTGCCGTTAAATTTCTCTATTTCTCGTAGTCTACGCCCAAGTACGTAAACCAATGATGCCCCAATAAGCGAAATAAGCTGTAGAGATCACCAGAGCTATAGTAACTATTGCTGAGTATACGCGAATGGAACTACGCACTTCACCTTTAGGTGCACGCCACAAAGCAATAACACTTGCAATAGATGAGATAGCAAAAACGATAGTTGCTAAAAACAAAGAAAAAGACCAAGCAGATAAATTGGCCAAACGTGAAAGAAAAGCCTCACTGGACTTCATGGAGATAACAACAATGCTTAAAAGGCTTAATACTGCAATCAATGGCCATAAGCGCATATGACGTTCTGCTGGACGACGATATTTCTTATTCAAACTTTTTAAGACCAAAAATGGCGCATAGACAAGCGTCGACATTAGAGTAAGCAAAACAAATCCAGTCATGGTCATCTCCAAAATATAAACCCTGAATTGAAAGTTTTCGTTTTAGCTGTTTGAGCTAAAAAAAACATAAAACACAATACGAAAGCGATCTGTAAAAAATATATGAACGATCTGAGGATTAGAATATTCTAAAAGATTCTTAAAAATGTTGCTTCTATTGACCTCTATCGCAAGCATGAGGATTTCGAGCAGCAACACTAGCGCAAGATCGAAAAACTAACATTGTGATGCAAATGGCGGATGACACTGAATGGGAAGATTTCAGCGCATATTCGGGAGAAGGCGTAGCTCTCGGCCATCCAACACCTAATGGGGGTATGGGTCGACTCGCCAAAGAAGGCCCCCTTTTTACTTCCTTGTATTGTCAAGCAGATTGTACCGCGCCTGATTTGATTCTAAATCTCCAAAATCCGGAAAACCCAGTTCCACTTCTGAAGACTAATCCAAATACCAACCTCCAATTGCCTTCGACTAAGGAGATTAACATGAGATCCTCTTTTTCAATAAATCGAGATCTGTTGTCGTGAGTCTAAAACGCATGAGCAAATGAAATAGCGGCCCCCCCAGAACTAGTGAAAAATCTGGCGGTTTATTCGAACCATGGATATTTTTCATTAATTGTTCCTTAAAGGAGTGTAATTTTCCATGATGACTTAATAGGAAATGCAATACTTGTACGAGTACGCTTAAGTTCGATTTCTAAACTAGTTCTTTGTGCCTGAGTTTCCTTCCACAATGTTACTGCTTGAGCATAATCAAGTTCTGATTCGTAACCCCTTCCCAGCGAATTTTAGCAATCTCTGCACTACGATGTTGAATAGCAACGTTACGATTGTCCGATTGCGAACCCTAAATTTGCTCTTGCGGCAAGGATCCTGTATGCTGCAGCTTCTAAATAACTTTGATCTAACACATAGTCAATTAAGCATTAAGTGTTTCATCATTTGCGATAAAGGACAGAAGTCACACTATTTTCCCCGCGAATAGGCAAGGTGTCCAAATGAGACAACATTGACTTGCACCAGAATGGCCAACTACTTTTTAATCACAGCATAAAAAAAACTGTTGCAAACAAAAAAAAGACAACTATATATAAAAAATAATATAAATAAAACCTTGATTAAAAAACAATTAATAGTGTAAAATATTATTTAGAGTATTACTAATTAATAACAAAAACAAATAAAGAGGTAGTTTATGATTTTTTCTACACCCGAAATGGGTCTTTCTCAAAATGCTTATTTAAAAACTCCACCTGAAAAGATAACCACCAACAATTATATTGAAAAATTCAATGAACAAAATAACAGAACTTGTTTCACAAAATGGATGCATGATAATCCTACTACTCTCAAAGTGGTGCAAATCGCTTCCGTTCTAATAGGAGTCGCTGCAATTGCTTCTCTTCCTTGGACTCTACCAGCTGTTGGGATTGCTATAGCTTCCACAATTGCAGTTACCGGGGGAGTTCTTCTTTTAGCAACTTTGGCGAGCTGGCTTTTCCAAAAATACTTGACATCAGATAAACATGAGATTACAGAACAAGTGTTTCAAGCTGGAGAGCACGAGTTCGGAAGATTATATTATAGAGGAAATATTCCTATCTTGGAACTTGACGATTCAAACCCTTACGGAGCTGGACTGGCGCATGCCTCACTTCTAGGGGAGCATATTCACCGATTGAAGAAGAATTTAGATTTGATCCTGCATGGCATTCTCCGCAAACCGGATGCTGATCAAATTCCAAAAGTCATCGAGGCTCTTAAGCGTGAGATTCCTGAAGAATACTTGGAAGAGATGAAAGGTCTTACTGATGGCTTTAACCAATGGGCAAAAGAAACAAATAATTCGGCGCCGCATGTAACAGTCGAAGATGTCTTGTTGATGCATTTAATTGCTGATATAAAGCACTTTAACCCTAGTCAGGTCGAGAATACCTTGTCCGGCCACAAAAGTATTTGGGAGAGGATTTCTGATGCATTGACACCGTCACCGGCATGCACGACTCTGTTGCATCGAGATGAGGAAAAAGGTGTGATATTTGGAAGAAACATGGATTGGTGCCCATTTGGTCATGGCGGTGGCGAAAGCTTGTTCGTTGTGTGGAAGCACAGCGGGGTTGCAACCCTAGGGGTTCCTGGTTTAATTGGAGCCGGTACGGGCTGGAATCGTGATCGCTTGACGTTCGCTATGAATGTCAGCCCTGGAGAAACTTCTGAAGTCAGAGGAATGCCCTCAATGCTATATAATCGTCACATTGTACAAAATGCGCATTCTGTAGAGGATGCGGAGAGTCTAATGGAAAGGGTTAAGCCCCTAGGCCCTTACCATTTAACTCTTGCAGACCCATCTGGAAATGGGAAAAGTGTATCTTTTTATCAAGGTGAGAATCAAACGGATCACATTCGTTCTTTAGATGAAGACGAGGATCTGGATGAAGAGGTTTTGCAAGTTTTAAACTACACATATCCGAAGCTTGAAGGCAATATTTTTAACAGTGAAGGCAGAAGAGAACTATTAAATCGCTATTTTGGCGGAGCTAATAAGGATATTAACGAAGGTAAATCCGAGTGGTACAATCTCATTGATAATGCTCTCAAATTGACTCCATTAGTCAACGCATGGATGACGCTACATAGTTTGATGCTTGTTCCACAATCCGGTGATGTTGCCGTGAGTTGGGATAATGGGTATGCAGCAGACATGCCGCGCCAAAACATCAATATGGATGAGTTCTTTCCAAGGTCCCAAATGAGCGAAAGCCAGGAAGGTGAGGAGATTTAAACCCCTTGCAACCGTTCGAATTCTAGTGACTTTGGCTTCCCAACTGCATCTGCGCACGGCTTGAAATTACAGTTTTTGCTGCGCGCAGTATAACTCGGCATCCTGAGTATACTATTTATCTAAACGTTTTTTAAATCGCGTGTGCTTCTTTCGCCGGCTACCGCATAGGCATCAAGCTAAGCAAAGACTCCTCACGGAAAAGCCTTGATAAAAAAGAAAAAATAGAATAAAAAAGCCTCTCAATTAACCGCAAAGCAAAAGAGAGGCT